>NZ_JACJSP010000002.1:0-300000 GCF_014698235.1 Limnothrix sp. FACHB-406
TTGTACAGCCACTCATCCAAGGAAGCAGCTTCCCAGATGGGGTAGAAGTGCAAACCGATGGCGTTCGACGAGGGGATCACAGCACCAGAGATGATGTTGTTCCCGTACAGCAACGAACCAGCCACGGGTTCGCGAATGCCGTCGATGTCAACCGGGGGAGCGCCGATGAAAGCGATAACGTAGCAGATGGTGGCAGCCAGCAGGGTGGGGATCATCAGGACACCGAACCAGCCCACGTACAGGCGGTTGTTGGTGCTGGTTACCCACTCGCAGAACTGATCCCACACGGAAGCGCCTTGGCGCTGTTGCAGGGTTGCAGTCATGGTTGGATGAATTGCTTTGTAGAAGAATGATTTGGCGGGTTTTGTTTCCCACGTGAATATAGATTAACTGCTGTGTTTAGTTTTGTAAAGAGGTTTTGACGATGATTTACACAAATTCCATTTTCCTTAACGTTTGAGGTCAAGGGCCATGGCCGATCGCACAGAGGCGGATTGCCGTACCCGTCAGCCTTTGGGGTCTCTGGTAACCTACAGCGCTGCCTACACGCTGGTTCCCACCTATGAATGTTTCAACCGCTGTCAGTACTGTAATTTTCGGGTGGAGCCGGGGGCCGATCGCTGGCTGGGCCTGGCAGAAGCAACAGTTAAGCTTCGATCACTCACCAATCCATTGCGGGATTGTTACAAACCACAATCGGGGCAATTCCCGATCGCCCCGACCAGCCCCCCCAGCTCCGGGCCGATTGAGATTCTGATTCTGAGTGGGGAGGTGCATCCCCGCAGTCCCCGACGATCGGCCTGGATTCGGCGCATTGAGTCCCTCTGTCGGTTGGCACTGCTGGAAGGGTTTTTGCCCCATGCCAATGTGGGGCCGCTCAATCGCGAAGAGATGGCTTATCTGAAAGCGGTGAATGTTTCGATGGGCTTAATGATTGAGCAGGTGAGTCCTGCCCTAGCCCAAACCGTCCATCGCCACGCCCCCAGCAAGGATCCATCCCGACGGTTGGCGCAACTGGCCCAAGCGGGAGAGTTACAGATTCCCTTCACCACGGGTCTATTAATTGGGATTGGCGAAACCGAGGCCGATCGCCTGGACAGCTTGCGAGCGATCGGGCAGATTCATCGCCAGTACGGCCACATTCAAGAAGTGATCGTGCAACCCCACAGCCCCGGTCGGGATCAAGTCTGGGAAGGGGAAGCCTGTTCGGCGGCCCTGTTGCTGGAAACGGTGGCGATCGCCCGGGAACTGTTGCCACCGGAAATTGCGATTCAAGTGCCGCCCAATCTATTGAAAACAGCGGAATTGCTGCAACGGGCGATCGAACTGGGGGCAAGCGACCTGGGGGGAATTTGCCCGATCGATGAGGTGAACCCCACCTATGAACACCCGAGCCTGGCCCAACTCACCGATTGGGTGGCCGCAGCGGGCGGGCAACTGCGCCCCCGGTTACCGATTTACCCCGCCTTTGACGACTGGTTAAGCGATCCAATGCGATCGCTCGTGCAAAGCTGGCGCGATTTCCTCGGTTCCTCTCCAGATTCGCGAGATTTCCCCGAGCGATTTGACCCGAAACCAGGGCCTACAATGCAGAAGTTAATCAGCCGGCCCTAAGTCCGGTGTTCACGCCCGTTCCCATCGTCTGGTCTTGCTGCTATGTGTGCTTTGGAAATTCGTCCCGTCAATACGCCGGCTGATTTGGAACAGTTTTTAGATGTGCCCGATCGGGTCTATCACCAGGATCCCTATTGGGTTGCCCCCCTACGCAGCAGCATCGCTCGGCAATTGTCACCGGAGAATTCATTCCGCACCTATGGCCAATTACAAGCTTTTGTGGCCTTGAATCCTGAACCGGTGGGGCGGATTGTGGCCACGGTGAATCAACGATTGGTGGAAAAGGAAGGGGAAGCGATCGGGCTGTTTGGCTATTTTGAAACCATCAATGATTTCAGTGTGGCCCAAGGGTTGTTTACGGCTGCTGAAACTTGGTTAAAAGCACAGGGCATGACCAAAGTTCGCGGCCCCATTGATCTGTCTACCCACAATAATTGCTTGATGCTGATTGATGGGTTTGATTCCCCACCCATGGTGATGATGCCCTACAACCCTTCTTACTATCCTGAATTGGTGGAGCAAGGAGGATTCAGCAAAGCAAAAGATGCCTATGCCTATGAATATCCGCTCGATCGCCCCTTACCCACTGAATTTGAAAAAGCCTATAAAATTGCCACCAAATCCGGCGTGAGCTTCCGCTCTATTGAAACCAAGGGTGAAGCCTTTGAGCGAGATGCCAGGATTTTATATCGTCTATTCACCGAAGCTTTTTCAGGAAATTGGAGTTCCACCCCACGCACCGAAGAAGAGTTTTTGGAAGAAGCGCGATCGCTCCAACAATTGGTTGATCCCGATGTGGTTTTGATTGCAGAAGTGGACGGCAAGGCGGTGGGATTTTTTATGGGCTTGCCAGACTACAACATCCCGCTCAAGGAAGTGAAAGGCAAGCTGAATTGGTGGGGAACGTTGAAGTTTCTTTGGTATCGGCGGCAAATCGATCGGGGACGGGTGGTTGCCATTTGTTCTTTGCCGGAATATCAACGCAAATTGGTTCCCTTGGCCTTGATTTATTTGGGGTTGCGAGCTTGTCAGCAAAAGGGCAAACCCTACCGCACCTCTGAGTTAGGTTGGGTTTACGAGGACAATTCCCGATCGCGCCGTTTGATCGAAGCGGCCGGCGGTAAAATCTACAAAACCTATCGCATTTATGAAAAGTTCCTATCTCTAGCCTAGGCAATCTCTGAGCAGTAACTTAGGGTACTTGCCAAGCACCAGTCATCATCGGGGCAAGGGGCTTAAGCCCCTTGTCGTCATCGATCAATGAGGCCTGCAGATATTGATCAGTAAGCCCCACAGGCATCGATCAATGAGGCCCGCAGGCATTGATCAGTAAGCCCCACAGGCATCGATCAATGAGGCCCCCAAGATAGCGGTTTTAGCTGTTCAGACATCCCTATTCAAGCTGGATTCAATCCGGGATTAAAACCCCTGAAAAACTTCACTCGCAATGCCCCAGAAAAGGCGCGATAATAGCATCATTGGCACTATTTCGCGCCTCTTCGCATGGCTGCCCAGTAAGTTCATGGGCCCTGAGCGATCGGCAATAGGCGATTCAGTTAATCGGCCATTTACTAGGCCCTTGATAGGCGATCGGTTTAGGCACTGCAACCATGGTTTTCTCCGCCCCCGCGCCGGATGCTGCACCCAGCAACGGCCCCGCCCAGCCCAGTTCTCACCAGGCAAGTCCTCAACTGTGGCTCTATGACACCACGTTGCGGGATGGGGCCCAGTCGGAAGGTCTCTCATTTTCCATTGAGGACAAGCTACGGATTGCCCGCAAGCTCGATCGCCTGCGAATTCCTTTCATTGAAGGGGGTTGGCCCGGGGCCAATCCCAAGGATGTGCAGTTTTTTTGGCAACTTCAGGAAGAACCGCTGGAATTTTCCGAGGTGGTGGCCTTTTGCTCAACCCGCCGACCGGGCATGAACGCCGAGGAAGATCCGCTCCTGAAGCCGATTTTGGCCGCTGGGACACGTTGGGTAGCCATTTTTGGGAAATCTTGGGACTTGCATGTGACCGAGGGCCTCAAAACCACCCTCGATGAAAACATCGCCATGATCCGCGACTCGATCGCCTTCCTAATCAGCCAAGGGCGACAGGTGATCTACGACGCGGAACATTGGTTTGACGGCTATTTGGCAAATCCCGACTACGCGATCGCCACCCTCAAGGCAGCCCACGAGGCCGGGGCCGCTTGGTTGGCCCTCTGTGACACCAATGGCGGCACACTGCCCCACGAGGTGGCTCGGATTGTGGCTGAGGTGCGGGAATGGCTGCCCGCGGCCCAATTGGGAATCCACACCCACAACGATTCCGGGACGGCGGTGGCCAACGCGATCGCCGCTGTCCAAGGGGGCGCAAGGATGGTGCAAGGCACGATCAATGGCTATGGCGAGCGCTGTGGCAATGCCAACCTCTGCACCCTGATTCCTAATTTGCAGTTGAAACTGGGGCTGAACTGCATTCCCGCCGCCCAGTTGGCGGAGTTGACGGCCACCAGTCGCTTTGTCAGTGAAGTGGCGAACTTGGCTCCGGACGATCGCGCGCCCTATGTGGGTTTGTCCGCCTTTGCCCACAAGGGCGGAATCCATGTCAGCGCCGTGGAACGCAATCCCCAAACCTATGAACATGTCTCGCCCGATCGGGTGGGAAACCAACGCCGAATCGTCATTTCCGATCAATCGGGTTTGAGCAACGTGTTGGCCAAGGCCCGCTCCTTTGGCTTAGATCTCGACAAACAAGACCCCGCCTGTCGGCAGATTTTACAAACCCTCAAAACCCTGGAAAATCAGGGCTATCAGTTCGAGGCCGCCGAAGCCAGTTTTGACCTGCTGATGCGAACGGCCCTCGGTCAGCGATCGAGCTTTTTTGTCCTGAAAGATTGCCGCGTTCACTACGACTTTGGTGAACCGAGCGATCGGGAATCCTTGGCCACCGTCAAGGTCACCGTGGGCGATCGCACCCTGTTGGAAGTGGCGGAAGGTAACGGCCCCGTGGCGGCCATGGATGCGGCCCTGCGGCGAGCGCTGGTGCAGTTTTATCCAGTGGTGGCTCAGTTCCACCTCACCGATTACAAGGTGCGAATTTTGGATGGCGGCGCGGGCACATCCGCCAAAACCAGAGTCCTGGTGGAATCCAGCGACGGCCACCAGCGTTGGACAACCGTAGGAGTCTCCGGCAACATTTTGGAAGCTTCCTATCAAGCCGTTGTGGAAGCGATCGAATATGGCCTGATTCTTCACGGTATTCAGACTTTGCAACCACTGCCCCTACCTTTGGAGGTCTAAAAAGTCACATCTTTGGCAACCCTATGCCACGGAGGTGTTGCGCCAAAGTGCCATTCTCGAAGCAGGATTTTAGGGCTAAGAAATAGAATTCCCGATCGCAAAAGCAAGGGTTCGATCATGAACCTTTGCTCATCTTTAGTGCCCCAGATTCCAGCAATCCTACGGATTTTCCCTGAACTTGCGCCCCCCTGAGACCACGTGGGGCCAACCGGAATCGGGGCTAATTTTCCGCCCTGGCCGCCCGCTGGGTCTGAGTCGCGGCCGCTCCCATGCCCACCCATCGGCTGGGCAATCTCCCTGGCAGTTTGCTCCCCAAGATATTTACCATTAATTCAAAAACGAGTTAACCCGAAAGAAAGTTATCTAAATTGGATCCCAGAGGAAAAAATTTAACAATAATTGAAGTTGCGACCCCTCTATTTGTGATAACTCTGAAGGAAAGATGGAAAAGGATCTTGAGGCAGTTCTGTGCTGAAATCAGCTTCGTCTGAAGGTGAGCAGGTGCGACGCGGCTTTCGGCAGCTCGTGGTGACCATTTTGTTGGTATCAGGGTTGCTTTACACGGGCGTGGCGAGTGTCCTGCTGAACACCATCACCAGCCTCGAACAAAGAACCATCGAAGAACATACCAACCGCTTTACTCGGTTACTTTACCGGCGATCGGCCCAGCTTTTGCCATCGGCCTGTGACTATGGCTATTGGGATGCAACCCATCAGTTTCTAAGGCAGCCCAATGAAGACTTTATTCGCAATAATTTTAGTCCAACCAATTATCAAAGTTTTGATTTAACCATCATGGGGGTGGTGGGTCGTGATGGCAAAATTCGCTATGCCCGAGAGCGACAAGTTTCGAATCAGTCCGGCAGCACCGCCAATGATCGCTACCATGAACCCTCCACAACCCTGACGTATTTTTTGCAATCCTTGCCGAAAGGATTTCAATCAAACCCAGACCAAAAGCGGCTGGCGGGTGTGGTAGCCATTGACAATGATTTATTAAGCATTGCCATTTGCAGCATTCCCAATCCTCAAAAACCAGATCAAGTGGATGGTTGGTTTGTGATGGGTCAGCGGCTGGATGCTCGGTTGCTTCAAGATTTAAGCCAATTGGTTCCGGGGGCTTTGGAAATTAAGGTCAGCCGCCATTCCAACAATTTGCCCCTCTATGGAGCCTTTGATTTTACGGGTCAAGCCAGACGAAATCAGCGCACCGAAGTAACTGATTCATCGCGCAATTTGGTGGGTTATCGCTACTTAGTGGATGTGTATGGCAAACCTAGTGCGATCGCCCGGGTCACCATTACGCGCACCCTACACCAACATAGTTTGTATGGACTCTTAAGCATTGGCGGCATTTTGGTGCTGCTCAGTTTGGGATTCATTAGCCTGGCTTGGCAGGCCCTGCAACAGGCTTTGCAGAACTTGGATGAGCGCGATCGAGCGGAGGCCGCCCTAATTGAATCGGCCACTCAAAATCTCGATCGGGAAACCTATCGCGCTCGCATCATGGAACTGGAGTTAATTCTTCAGGATTTGCGGGCTTCTCAGGCTCAGTTGATCCACAGCGCCAAGATGGAAAGCTTGGGCAAAATGGTGGCGGGCATTGCCCATGAAGTGAATAATCCCGTGAGCTTTATTCAGGGTAATTTGCGACACCTTAAAAAATATCAACAGGATCTTTGCGACCTAATACGGCTGTATCAAAAATATTATCCCGTTGCCTACGATGAAATTTTAGATCGTAGCCGAGAAGTGGATTTGGCTTTCATCTTAGAAGATAGCGATCGGGTCATTCAGTCCATCGATCGCGGAGCCGATCGGATCTATCGGATTGTGAATGCCCTACGCAATTTTTCGCGATTGGATGAATCGGATTTGAAATCGGTGGATCTCCATGCGGGCATTGACAGCACGATCGAACTCTTAGACCACGCCTTAGAAGAACGCTCATTCCGACCAGCGATTGCGATCGAGCGAGTCTATGGCGAATTACCCCTCGTTGAGTGTTATGCACGCCAGCTCAATCAAGTTTTTATGCATTTACTCATGAACTCGATCGACTCCCTCGACGAGACCATGAAAAAACACTATCAACGCATTCACGGAAAACCGGCAGACTCAGCCCCGAGCACCCCAACCACCGCTCCCGTCATTTTGGGGGCGGAGCCAGGAACCGAAATTGACCTTAGCAATTCAGAACCCATTGATGGAGGAAGTTATCGTTCACCGGTCTTGAAAACCTCCGCTGACCTACCCGCAAAGGCCCCCCGAAATTCCGGTCAACCAATGAGCCAATCAAAGCTGGAAAATGCGGGTATTGGCAACCTAAATTCTGAAAACGCTAGCACGAGCAATAATGCCAACAACACCAACAACAATCGCCGGAATCGAGGGGCTTCCTTTGCAGAGCAACTGAGATCCAAATTGCAAACCTTTGATGCTAATGGCTCAGGCTTTGAAGCGGCTAAAGCTCCATTACAACCCACCATCACAATTCGCACCAAAGTGGATTTAAACCGCTGGGTTTTGATTTCCATTGCTGACAATGGCTTAGGCATTGACAAACAAGTTCAATCGCGATTATTCGACCCCTTTTTCACAACCAAACCCGTTGGGCAAGGCGCTGGACTAGGGTTATTTATTAGCCATCAAATTATTACGCAGCATGGTGGACAACTTCGCTGCATCTCTGAGCCGGATCAAGGTAGTGAATTTATTATTTTGTTGCCCCTGAAGCAGATTCGCGAAACCAAACCCCAGGAGGAGTTGGCGATGAAGTTGCGATTTAACCAGCTTCAGCGGGGCTTGAGTCATAGTCATGATCGATCGCCCCATTTGGCTTCGGCTCCGGTAGTTTCTGGCACCGAGGAAGAAGCGTCCAAAGGTTAACCACGCCACGGGAACTCCGTCCCTATGTAGTCCGCCCCCGGGGGCAAGTTGGTACAAGGTGGCTCAATTCGGCCGAGCGTAATCGGCCTAGCACGATCGCTCTAGCGCAATCGTTGGGCGATCGGGTCAAAACACAAACGACCAGCCCCCCAGGCCACCACCAGCGCACCAACGGAGACAGCCAGCGCCGCCGCCACCATCACCAAGAGCTGCACCGACACAGCCATCAACGGATCCATGCCTGCCAGCAGGGCCCCACTCACCAGGCCTGGCAAAGTGAATAGTCCCGCGCTGGTGAAACCGTTCAAGGTGGGCACAAGGGCCGATCGCAGGGCGGCGCGACGATGGGGGGCGATCGCCTGTTGGGCCGTGGCCCCCAAACTCAATCGCTGTTCAATATCGTTGCGGTGCGATCGGGCCGCCATCATCACCTGTTCCCCCGCGATCGCCGCCCCATTGGCCGCCGCCCCCAACACCACAGCCCCCACGGGAACCCAAACCCGAGGCTCAAACCACTGCCCCGGCCGCAGCACCAACAGCACCACCGGCACACTGGCCAACAGTCCGGCCCCCAACAGCCCGCCCAACAGCCAGGGCAAGAGTTGGGGCCATCGTTGCCCCATCTGTTGGTGGGCGGAAACCACCGCCAGCCCCCACAATCCCCCCAGGGCGATCGCCAGGCTGCCCGGAGACGGAGCCGCCCAAACCAAGGCCAACAAACTGCCCACCGCCGTGAGTTGCAACAGGGCCCGCCCGATCGCCCGGCCCCAAGCCCGCGTCAGCCCCAAGCCTTGACTGGCACAGAGGCCCACTGTCCCCAACGCCAATCCTCCCAGCCACAACAAATCCACTGGTTCCATGAAAGAACCCAACTCAAAAAGACCTTAACGCCATCCTAAATCACGCATTAATTACGTATTTCTCCACAATTTCTCCACAATCCCTCCGCCATTACTACGTTGCCACCCTGTTGGGGCTGCGTAGTTGATCTGAAATTAATCTGAAATTAATCTGAAATTGATGTGCAATTAATACACCATCAATGCGTCATCAATGCGTCATCTAACGATCCTGATGCACCATTGCTACAAAATAAATCTGCAATTATCATGTCGTTAACCTAGGATTAATTGAGCCTCCAAGTTAGATTTTCTTGAATAATTGATCACAGTTATTGATTGCAATGATTAATTGTAATGTTTTATTTCATTTCAAAAAGTTTTGAACATTTCTTCTATTGAAAACTACATGAATAATTTTATGGATCTTGAGAACAATCTTGAAATTTAGTTGAAAAACCTCAAGAAAGTCACACTGACTACCCATTTCTTGAACAAGATTTTTGTCATGATTTCAGAATTTTTCATTCCTTAAGTGATCCGGATTGAATTTGGAAGAGCCAGATTTAATTACAGAATTAGAATCCAGAAACTTTTTAGATTAATTTCCTCGTAAATTGACTATCTTAGAATTACTCAAGTAGAGAACATTGATGCAAGATGGCTCCATCAGCCATTGGGCTTAGTGATCGTTGCTATTGCCCAAAGAGGCGACCACAGGGCATTTCTCATCTTTTTGGCGATTCTCTTTTGATGTTTTTGTCAATGCCCTTGGCCCTATTGAGTGTTGGCTACCAGGAAAGAAGGCATTTTTCGGCGGCTTTGGGTTGGGTGAGTGATTTCAAAATAATTCTCATTCCCTGGCCCCATTGAGAAAACCTCTAGTCAGGACGAGTTAGCGCACTGTTTCACTTTGACCCCGCATCTGCCGGAATCAAGTTCTGGATTAGTTGGCTGCCATTAAGCTTTCACTGCCGGGATGATCCCAGTCGTCAACGCCTCAAACAACGGTCAAATGTGTCATGACAATCTGAATAGTGTGGCTGAATTTGGTGATTGAGGTTGAACCGTTTATCCGTTACAGGCTGCCTGAATTTACGCAAATCTACGTCGAATTTGGGAGTTTCTGCCATCCCCTAGAACGCTGTCTGCCAGCGTACCGATCATGAGTGGCTCGTTTGCGCAATCACTGCAATGGACCTTGACGGCGGAGGGCTGTCAACAGGTGCGATCGCTGCTCTGGCAGTCAACGTTGGATTGTCTCCAGGAATTAGGGAATTTGCCGGAATCCGGGGCGATCGCCACAGAGGGGGACGCAACGATCGGGAAGCGACAGCAGCCCGCTTTTGCCCTGGTAACGGGGCCGGGGCTGGCTTGGTTGTTGACCATGGAGCGATCGAGCGAGGGCGAGACCCCAACCGGGATCGCAACGGAAGCGCCGGAATCATCGATGCGACGGGGGCGGGGCCGAGGCCACAAGGCCAATGGCCGCGGGCCGATCGAGGATCCAGCGGCCACCACTCACCAAACCCTACGCCAGGGTTTAGATCAAACCACGCTCCATCCGGGGATCTATCACCTGCGGCTGACGGACGATCGGCGGGCCATTCAGGCGCTAATGAAAGAACGGGGACTGTTGAAAGTGCCCCAGGGCTGGCATAAGGCCAATGCATCGCTGCAATCGGCGGTGTTGGTGCGGTGGCTGGCCACTTGGACGCAGACCCTGGCGGCTCCTTTGTTGACCCAGGCCCCGGCCCCTCGGCCCTCCCCAACCCGATTGGAGGGCGATCGCCACCTGATTGATTTGCTGGTGGGGATTGTTCAGGAACAGGAATTGCCCGTGGTGATTGACCGCGCCTTGCAAACTCTCTGCCAAGGCTTGCGGGTCGATCGAGCGTTGATCTACCAATTTCAGGCGCGGTTACAGTCCATTCGGCTCTGGCGACAGGCGGATCAGGCGGCGGGGCTGCCCTCCCCTTGGGACGATCCGAACTGGCAAATGACTCGCGATTGCGTGACCTACGAAGCGCGTTTGGACAACCAGGTGGGTTCGGTGCTCTATGAGGGGGCCGATCGCTGCTTTGTGGATGACTTTGAACCCCAATGGCGATCGCAAGAACAGGAAACTTGGATCGTCAACGATGGGGGGCGCGATCGGGCGGCGCGGGCCCAACTGGCCGTGCCAATTTTGGCTCCCATGCGCGGATCGGTGGGGTTATGGGGATTTTTGGTGCTCCATCAGTGCGATCGGGCCCGGCTTTGGACTCCCGAAGAAGTGAGCCTGGCCCAACAGATTGCCCAGGGCTTGGCCGTGGCCGTGCGGGCGGCTCACCTGGATGCCACCTTGCAGCAGCAGCAACAAACCCTCGGTCAGCAAATCAGCACCCAAACCAGGGTTTTGCAGGAAGCGCTGCTGGCCGCCAAATCGGCGGCCCGGGCCAAGAGTGAATTTTTAGCCACCATCAGCCACGAGCTGCGCACCCCCTTAACCTGCGTGATTGGCCTGTCGGCTACCCTGTTGCGCTGGTCTTTCGGGCAACTGAACCAAAAACAGCGTGACTATTTGCAAACCATCCACGACAGCGGCGAGCATTTGCTGAAGCTAATTGAAGACTTGCTGGAAATGTCGCAGGTGGAAGCCGGGCGCACCGTCTTGAACGTCAGCGATTTTTCAATTACCCAACTGGTGTACTCGGTGGTGAATGGCGAGCGGCCCCACGCCATTGAGCGCGGCATTGAACTGCTGTTGGAAGTGCAAATTTTGACCAAAGACGATCGCTTTTCGGCCGATTGTCATCGCGTGCGGCAAATTCTTAGCAATTTATTGGGCAATGCAATCAAGTTCACGCCCGAAGGTGGCCAAGCGATCGTCCGAGTTTGGCGCGAACAAGACCTGTTGATGTTGCAGGTAGAAGACACGGGCATCGGCATCCCTGAAGATTGGATCCCGCAACTCTTTGAGATGTTTCACCAGTTCGATCCGTCCTACGGGCGAGTCTATGACGGCTTGGGTTTGGGCTTGGCCCTGACCAAGCAGTTAGTGGATCTGCACAAGGGCTGGATTGAGGTGGATTCTTTGCCCGATCGGGGATCGACTTTCACGGTGGGAATTCCCTCCCAAGCCCCCGCCGCCGAGCAACCCACCGCTCCCAACGGAGAAGAACCGGTGGATTGGCGACCGTCGGGATCGGTGATTCTGATCGATGCCCAAGAGGAGCGGGCGATCGCCGTTTGTGAGCTGCTGATGGCGGCCGGCTACCAAGTGGTTTGGACTCCAGACGGGGCGATCGCCCTCTCCCAGCTAGACGTGTTGCAACCCCAGGTGGTGATCGTCAGTTTGCGGCTTCCGGGCATGGATGGCTGGGAAGTGGTGGCCGGATTGCGCCGCCAAGCGCCCCGAGTGCAAGTGCTGCTGTTGGGCGATCGCGCCGAGGCCTCACCGATTTTGGTCGATCATCCCAACCTGACAGTAGATGTGGTGCTGGGGGAAAAATTTGACCCGGAACGGCTTTTGCACGAGGTGAACACCCTGTCCCAAGCTGCCGCCCGCGCCATGCGCATGAACAGCCAAGCCACGGGCGTGATGACCCGTGCCCGATCGCCCCTCGCCGATCGCTCAAACGAGCGATAACCGACGATTGAGCGCGGCCCAACCGATCGGGGATTATCGTTGCTTCGGGATGGGTGGCGGTCAATCGACAAACCGTAGGGTATTTGGGAGAACGTTTTCGGGGTGACGGCTTGGTTGGCTTGTCTCCCACGCACCGCAGCCGCACCGCCATTGACGACCATTCCCACGAAGTCGTTGGGCCGCGATATTGCAGCGGTGCGTAGGGCATGAAGGAATTGTCGGGAATCAAGGGAGCGTTGCCTTACGCACCCTTGTATGAGTGGAAAAGCGCTCAGGATTCGTAGATGTCGCGGCGGTGGCCAATGCGATCGATTGTGATTACTCGAATGATGCGATCAACTTCATAAATAATGCGATAGTCGCCGACTCGGAGTTTATAGAAACCTGCGTAGGTTTGCGGAGAGGGGCAGGGGCTGAATTTGGGCAAAGTTATCAGCTAGCCATTGAATTTTGCTGACTACTCGTTTCTGAATTGTTTTGGGCAACTGTTCAAGGTCGATGACGGCTTGTGGGTCGTATTCAACCGAATAACTCATGGTTGGTCGAGTCCTAAACGGGCCATGACTTGTTCGGTGCTGAGGGGTGTTGTTTGACCCGATTGCCGCCGATCGCGCTGTTGCAAGAGTGCTTCGGCCAGGCCGGACTTGAGCGGTAAATTGGCTTCGGAGTCCGTGAGCATTTCTGCGAGGACTTCTTGGATGGTTTCCCGCAGCAAGCTTTTAAATAAATCCGTGAATTCTTCGATCGTTAAGTCTTTAATTTGCATGATTTTGCCTCCTCTAGGGCGATTGTAGCTGTTACCCCATGTCTAACAATTCCTTTGCTGAGATTGGTTGGGCTACAACATCATCTACGGGCGATCGAAATCGAAGAGGCGACGGAGCTAGCGCCGCCAGGCCCGCCACAGACGCACCCACCAAGATGAGCCGGATCGTTGTGGGCGGTGGTTAGGAGATGGCTCGCCGATTTGGGGAGCGCGGGGAATTTCGACGGAAATCACTTGCGTCAAGCCAGCCAGTAATTCTTCGCAGGTTGCGACTTCGTGATCGAGACCCAACTCGCGAAATAAATCCCGAGCAGATTCGTAGGCGGTTTTTGCTTCCCAGATTTTGCCAAGTTTGGCCCAGGCATCGCCCAAGCCCCACAGGGAGTTGGCTTCTCCTTGGCGATTACCGATCTCGCGTTTGATCGCTAGGGATTGCTTGTGAAAGTCGATCGCCCGCTGGTATTGCCCGAGGGAATAGTAGGCATTGCCCAGACCGCCCAGAGAGTTGGCCGTGAATTGACGATGTCCAACTTCGCGACAAATGACTAAAGCTTGCTCGTAAAAGTTAATCGCTCGCTGGTGCTGTCCGAGGGAATCGTAGGCATTGCCCAAATTGCATAGAGAGCCACCTTCTCCTGACCGATCACCGATCTCACGTTTGATGGTCAGGGATTGCTCGTGAAAGTCGATCGCCTGCTGGAATTGCCCGAGGGAATCGTAGGCATTGCCCAGACCGCACAGGGAGTTAGCTTCTCCTTGCCGATCGCCGATCTCGCGTTTGATGGCTAGGGATTGCTCGTGAAAGTCAATCGCCCGCTGGTATTGCCCGAGGGAATAGTAGGCATTGCCCAGGTTACCTAGGAAGGTGGCTTCTCCTTGGCGATCACCGATCTCGCGGACGATTGCCAGGGCTTGCTCTTGATAATCAATCGCTCGCTGGAATTGCCCGAGAGCACGGTAGGTATTGCCAATATTGGCCAGCGAGGCAGCTTCTCCTTGGCGATCACCGATCTTGCGAGCGATCACAAGGGATTGGTCGTAACAGTCGATTGCCTGTTGGAATTGACCCAGGGAATCGTAGGCATTGCCCAGACTGCCTAAGGAGTTGCCTTCTCCTCGCTGATCGCCAATCTCGCGGGCAATTGCCAGGGATTGGTCGTAACAGTCGATTGCCTGTTGGAATTGACCAAGGTAATAGTAGGCATTGCCCAGACCAACTAGGGAGTTGGCTTCTCCTCGCTGATCGCCGATCTCGCGGATAATTGCCAGGGATTGCTTGTAAACATTGAACGCCTGCTGGACTTGCCCGAGGGAATCGTAGGCATTGCCCAGATTGCCCAGGGAATTGGCTTCTCCTTGGCGATCACCCGTCAGCCTTGCCAGTTCGCCCTCATGATGCCAATCTTCGATGTAGTTGTTGATATCGGCTTTGGTTTGCCATTTACCCAAGCCCACATACCGCTGATCGTGATAGGCGATCGCGAATCGGTGGGCCTCAATCAAGTCCGGTTGTTGGCGCTGCACAAATTGCTGGACGATCGGTTGCCAACGATAGACAAATTGGCGCGGCGCATCGGGATCGGTCAGCGGCAAACAGTCTTGGATCAGGAACGATCGCCCCGCCAACTCCGGCAACAGGTTTGGGTAATCCTCCGTTTCAAACGCAAACGCCACCCGCAGCGCACAGAGCCGCCCCAACCAGTCCCGCAACTCCGGCGACAACCGCTCAAAACTCCACTGCAAAACCGTTTCCAGCGTCGCTTGCGGATCGTCTCGGTGTTGATCGGCGATCGCAAAGAAATCCGCCGGTAACTTCGACAAATGCGGATCTGCATCGCATTGCGTCACCAAAAAACCCGCCGCCAACCCCAAAATCAACGGGTAGCCATGCACCTGCGCCGAAAAAGCCCGCAACTCCGCCTCAGCGCCCCGAATTCCCCGATCCCGCAGGAAATTGGCTCCCTGCTCAATCGAAAAGCCCTCCGCCAAGTCGATCCGCCGTGTCCCCATCCCCGCCGGTAAGTCGCGACTGGTGAACAACACCCAACCCGCCGCCCCCCGGCACGATCGCCACTGTTCCCAAAACTCCCGATAGTCGGCGGGCAGCTCCCGCCCCTCCAGCACCGTTTCCAGGTTGTCCAGCACCCACAAACAGGGACTTTGCTGCAATTTCAGCAGCAACAGCCGCAACAATTCCGACTCCTCCAGCCGTTCCGCCTGCTCCTGGTTTGCCGCGCCAAACTGGACGATCGCCCGCCGCGCCACCTCCGCAAACCCCTGACCCCGCCCCAAATCCGTCCAGAGTCGCCCCGCCCAGGGTTCCGCTTTCTGGGGGCGATCGAACCATTGGGACGCGAGGGTGCTTTTGCCCGCCCCACCGGGCCCCACAATCACCGCCCAGCGATCGCCCTGCGACCGCCGCCACCCATCGAGCCGCGCCAACTCCGCCGTCCGCTCAATTTCACCGGTTGATCGCCCCGGCCGCAAATCCGACTGGTCGATCGGCCGATCAGGGCGAGTCCCCATGTAGACATCGCCATGAACGTCCCGCAGAACTTTGATGTCGGCATTGTCCCCCGCTTGGAGGTCAATCTCTTGGCGATCGTCCTGAGTAGCCAATGGGTCGGGTCTCCTGGCGGTCAATTACGCTTCAATCAAGGGGCGATCAAGGGCGATCGGCTCACCTGTGATGATCGAGTACAACACATCAGGATCGAGGTCGGCATCATTGGGCCAAGCGATCGAGCCGATGTCGGAATTCACACACACTTGCTCAAAAAAGTGGCGATCGGCTAAGGGTGCAAACACACCCTGAAAGGAAATTAATTGGGCTACATCAACTGTGCCAATCACTCCATCTTCAAAACCAATTTCTAAACAGAACTGATCTAGAACACGCACCGAAACAATATCAATAAGCATGGGTGGCTGACCTACTCTAGCGGATCAATCTTTTGCAAAGGCTTCTCTGAGCGAGCGTACAACCAATTTTCTTGTAGTTCTGCCTGGTGAGCTGCTGCCCATTCGACCACAAGACCTAGTACCCGAGGCGATAAATTCCCTTTAAGAACCGACAGCGTTTCGATCGAAACCAAGGCTCGCTGATTTCCATATCGCACATGAAAATGGGGCGGGCTGTGATCGTTATAAAACATTGTCACGGCGATACCAAAGAAGCGGCTGATTTCTGGCATTGAATCATTGTCTCCAGCTTATTAACGTCGATGGTTAAGATCGATTTTTCGAGATGCGTTTAACCATTCGATCGCTACAATCTCCCCATCTTCGCCATAGCTGACAATAAGACCGCCCGGTTCAGCAGTTGCTTCGATTGGTGATGAATCGTTCAAAATCCATACCAGCACATCTGCCTCGGGGTCATAGCGAATTTGCATCATTTCTGTCCTGTTTGGCGACATCTTGCGGGTCAGATGCCTGCGCATTGAGAGATCAATGCTCTATAGCGCAGGCTTCTAGCCTCCCGATTTCAACGGTTTAAAAACTAACGTTGCCGCCATTGGTATGAATATCGCGAACCACTTTCACGGTACTGTTTGCGCCGGTTTGAATGTTGACTCCAGCGCGATCGGCCTGTTGTTGGGTTTGGGATTGGGCTTGTTGCACTAGGGGGTGCAATTCTTGGGCCATCGCCCGGACTTCCTCCGCAAAGGGCGGATCGTTCACCAATTCCGCATCGAGAATCACCACCGCTTGAACATCGATCGCCCCCGTCGGTGTTTCCGGTAGGGCGGGCAGTTCCGGGCGGCGGGCCAGGCGATCTCGGATTTTGCGCCAGAGGGTTTGCAGCTTGGGCAGGGCCGCTTCGGTCAGTTTTCCGGCTCCGGCGGCGATGAAGCCATCCACGACCATTTCCAGCAACTGAGCGGCGGTTAATTCAATCAGCATAGATTTGTGAGCAGGGCGATCGACCCTTTTAATCTAGCCCTTGCAACCGGATCAAGGCGATCGCCACGACCGAGAGCCAGAGTGCTATCGTAGGCATCGGTTGAGCGTTTCACCGGGCGATCGCAACAGCCCGCCAATTCCCCATGACCGACTGGCTCGAACACAGCGTTCAAGTAGAAGTTCCGGTTCCGATCGAGCATGTGTGGAGCCTTTGGTCTGACCTAGAACAAATGCCCCGCTGGATGAAATGGATTGATTCGGTGCATATTTCCGATGCGGATCCGGAAATTTCCATTTGGCAGTTTGCTTCGGGAAATTTCCGGTTTGATTGGAAGTCGCGAATTGTGCGGCTGGTGGATAACCAAATTATTCAGTGGGAATCGATCGACGGGTTGCCCAACCGGGGAGCCGTGCGGTTTTACGATCGCAAGGGCAGCAGCATCGTGCGCATGAGCATCGCCTATGACATTCCGGGGATCGTTGGGCAGTTGATGGATCGGCTGTTTTTGGGGCGGATTGTGGAATCGACGCTACAAGCAGATTTGGAGCGCTTCCGGGTCTATGCCGAACAGTCCTTGCAACAAACGGGCCCCACTTAAAGCCGTTGTTGGGGCGATCGGGACTGGCGCAACCGGCGTTTGGGGGGCACTGAGCATGGAGCAATCAACGGCTCTAGGTGGCCATGCCCGATCGCACGGTGTTGTTCTGGCGGCTGAGATAGGCCTTCAGGCGCAACAAACTGGTCACATGGCCTAACCGCAAGGGCAAAATCGAGATCCCTTCAACGCGCGATTGCAGCCATCCATCGCCCCAATGCCATTCGTGGTGGCCATCGATCGCCCCGGCCAGAATGAGCGAGAGGCCCCGATCGTTTGCCCACTGAACATGATGCTGAATTTCCAGGGGCCCTAGCCAACTGGTGTAGGTCGTGCCGGTGACCAGGCGATCGGGCAAATTTGCCGAAAACCGCTGGGGGCCAATCCAATGGGGCCATTCGCTAGGGCGCAGAATGCTATCGCCAATTAGGGTTGCGGAAGCTTCGAGTTCAATGCGCAACTGGGCTTGTTGAAATGTGCCGAACATAGGCTTTGGGGTTCCGTAGGTTGTGCCGTGATTTGGACAGATCCAATGGATACAATGAATTAATAACGCAGGTTAAGAAATGTAAGGGTTTTGTCATGGGCGATCGTCTAATCCGAGCCACTGCCGCCGATGGGGGTATCCGCGCGGTGGGAGCCATCACCACCCGTTTGACCGACGAAGCCCGCGCCAGGCACAACCTATCCTACGTAGCCACCGCTGCATTGGGTCGCACCATGACGGCCGGCTTGCTGCTGGCTGCCAACATGAAGCGCACGGAAGCTCGCGTCAATTTGCGCTTTCGGGGTGATGGGCCCTTGGGCGTGGTGATGGCGGATGCGGGCTGTGATGGCACGGCTCGGGGCTATGTGGGTAATCCTAGTGTGGAGTTGCCACCCAATGCCAAGGGCAAGCTCGATGTGGGCGGGGCGATCGGGAAAGGCTACCTCTACGCTGTGCGTGATTTTGGCTATGGCTATCCCTATTCCAGCACCACGGAAATTGTGTCCGGGGAAGTGGCTGAGGATGTGACGCATTACTTGGCGAATTCTGAACAAACGCCTTCGGCTCTTTCCTTGGGGGTGTTTGTGGAGCCAGACGGAGTGACGGCGGCCGGGGGATTGCTGATTCAGGTCATGCCGCAGGCCTCGATCGAGGATTCGGCCCTGGCGCTGTTGGAAAGCCGCATTGAAGCTCTTCAAGGGTTCACCCCACTCTTGCGGAGCGGCAAGTCTTTGCCCGAGATCCTGCAAGATCTGTTGGGGGATATGGGGTTGGAAATTTTCCCGGAAGTGCAAATGTTGCGATTCCACTGTGGTTGCACCAATGAGCGTGTGCTGCGGGCCCTGAAGACGTTGGGCGAAGATGAACTTCGGGACATGATTGTCAAGGACGGCGGCGCAGAGGCCACCTGCCATTTCTGTAATTCGGTCTATCAAACGGATGTTTCAGGCTTGGAGCAACTGATCCAAGAATTACGGGCCGAGGCGGCGAATTCCTAGATCAACGCCATCGGGGCAACTTTTTTCCGCAGGGGGCTTGCATCTCTCGGAAAATTTGCTAAACTTGGTTTCGCCGCACAACGGCGCGGGGGTTTAGCTCAGTTGGTAGAGCGCCTGCTTTGCAAGCAGGATGTCAGCGGTTCGAGTCCGCTAACCTCCACTTAGATCCCAACAAATTAAAACAACTTAAACCTTGGAAGCCATGGCAGTATTCTTAGCGTGGTCTTCGGGGCTAGCTAGTAGCGCGACAGGCATAATGCATTAGGTCAAAGTTGCAGGGCTAGTCGTGGTAACAAGGGGCTTAAGCCCCTTGCTGCCTAACGATCAGGTGACGGTAACAGTCATATAGTCTGACCCAGTGAATTAAGGCAGCCGCGCTACTAGAGTTTGGTTGATGGCTCTCGCCCTTGATTGCGCTGGGCTGGCTCTAGTGGGCTGTGGCGATCGGTTGGGGACATGAAACCAGCCCGCAAACCACCGCCATCGATCGGGGCCAAGAGCCAAATTGACCGGCCCCGATCGGGCTAATTGTCCATTGGAACGGTGTTGCTGAGAGGGTTGGGTCTCAATGCGCCGGTCTGGATGTTATTTGCGATTATTTGCGATCGATCCAAACCTTCAGCGCTTCGAGTTGCAAACCATCACCCCGCAGACCGCAGAACTCGCCACCACTCAGCACATTGGAGTTGCCATAGCGGGCAAAGTGTCCTTGGTAGAAGAGTTGATAGCGATCGGCTTCGGGGCCCGTCAGCTCGATCGTGAATCCTTCTAGGCGGCGACTTTCGCGGCGGGATCCGACATATTCCCCTTCACCCACCCAAGCCGTGTCACCGGTGCTTTGCAGGTGACCCATGTAGCGGATGCCCAAACCGGGAATCGGTTGCTTAAAGCGAATTTGCATCCCTTCGATGGCGCGAGATTCGCCGATGGTTCCAGCAAATTCCCGATCGCTGAAGGTGCGATCGCCAATGCCGCCGATGTGTACCATCACTTCCAATGCCACCGTGCCAACTGTCGAAGCCGTGGCCCCAAAAATTACATCATTGGCTTGTAAAGGTGCGACCGTTTGGGTGTTGGGGGCTTCGCGGGGAGCGGGGGCCGCTTGACCACCCACTTGCAGCTTGCCTCGGGACGCGGCCACGGCCAGCGATCGACCAAAGGAGCGGGCCACGGTGTCTTCCAGTTGCACCCAGCGATCGTCATCTAGGCGATCGGCTTCTTCCAACAGGGTCAAAAGGGCACAAAGGGGATGATTGCCCTTCACCAAGGAGATGGCCACCTGGGGCAAATTCGTGGGCACAGCGGTGGCCACTAGGCCGCGCACCTGTCGCGCTTGGGTTTGGCAATCTTCGAGGGCCCCTTGGGCATCGCTGCTGCCGCTGTAGCGAATGGACAGCAGGCGATCGAGCATGGCCAGCGCCTGTTGTTGAACCGCTTCCGGCGATCCAATGGGCATCAAGGAGCGAATAAAGGCTTCCAGTTCCCGCACAGAAACCAAGTTGGCCGGAATGGCTCCCCCTGTTAAACCCGCTTCCTTGGCTAGGGCGATCGCGCGATCGCGTAGGGTTTCAAACACTTGTTGATAGCGGGCAGCTTCCTGGAGCAGACCGGCACTGGGTGGCGTACCCAAATTGGTTAACTCACCGGCCGCCAGGGAAAGCCGGGTCCCCAAGCTGTTGTAGCTACTGGCGAGGGCGCTCAACTCTTGCAGCAGGGTGTCGAGGGCGAGCATAGGAAATTCAGTTTGAAGGGATTGAGTTAGTTGAATGGACTCCTGGGCAATGGTTTGGGGTATGCACAATTGGGGCGTGACTGACGATTCGGCATCTGTGATTCATCGTCTGTGATTCAGCATCCGTGATTCAGCATTCGCGAATCTTCGATCCCCAACCCGATCGATCTGATGCGATCAATCAGGCCAATTGTGCTGGATTAACCAAGCCTAGTGGAGCCAACGATAACCATACCACCGGCTCTAATCGGCCAATGAATTAATGAATTTATGAGTTTGTGTATAGGTTTTTGGAAATTGAGTTTGTGGCACTGGGTTGATGGGCGGTAATGGGCCCACGGGCGATCGGTTTGCAGTAGAGACGATCGCACCGTGGCGTTTCAACCCCTTGGGTTAATTGATAGCCGCTGGTTTCATACAATTGCACGGCCGTTGCAAGGACGCTGGCGGTTTCCAACCAAGCAATCTGGAAGCCACGCCTAGCCGCAGCTTGCTCCAGTTGTTGCAACAGCCAGCGCCCCAAACCCTGACCACGGGCCAATGGAAGCAGATACATTTTGCGGATCTCAACCGCGCGATCGCCTCGGTCGATCGGATAGTAGGCTCCAGTGCCTACGAGCTGCGACCCTTGATAGATCACCCAAAATTCTCCCCCGGTCGCAAGATAACAATCTTCCACGGCCAGGACATCTCGATCGGCCCCTGTCGGTTCCCAAGGCAGACCATACTCCGTCAGCACAGTACGGATCACAGTTGCGGCAGCCGCCCGATCGCGAGGTTGCCAATCCTGAATCCGAAACCCCTTAAACACTGCTTCCATGGCATCTAACAGGCAGGATTCCAACCCAAGCGGTTTCCACTAAGCCGCCAAGGGATTAAAAGTCGGCTCCAGGGTCTGTTGTTCCCAAGCGGCCAATGCCGCCGCTTGCGATTCGTAGATGGGAAACACCCGATCGAGCTGAGCAATTTCAAACACCATCCGCACCGGATCCGAGGGCGCACAGAAGAGCAGCGCTCCACCCTGCTGTCGAGCCAATTTGAAACCAGCAATGAATGCCGAAAGACCGGAACTGTCGATTGAACTCACCTGAGATAAATCCAGCAACCAAACCGGGGCGGAAGTGTCCGTAGCGCTAACTTCCTGGGCCAGTTGCTCAAATTGTTGACGCAGATCGGCGCTGCTGTGGGTGTCGCAGCGACCTTGGAGTTCGAGTACATGAGGGCTGTACATCATGGGCACCATAAACCTTCCTAGAGAGCGAGCATTAACAACCGGCTCGGGGCCGGCCCCGTATTTCGAGCCACGGGTCTATTCTGCTAATTGGAGGAGAGTGGAGGTGCGGCGGCGATCGCCCTAATAGGGTAATCGCGATCGCAAGTTACACGGGGCTAACTGGACTACCAAATGGGGCGCACCCCCGATCGTTGCCCGTTACCAAGGCTATTTTGTCAAGAGAGCGGCCCGGCACACCCTGGACAAGGTTCGGAGATTACGACCTGAGACGGGCGGTGATGGTTCCAGCCGCTGCTCCTCGATCGGGCTGTTGGCTCAGGGAGTCAAGGGGCTGAAACGTTGCGATCGACCCAGTTTTCTGTTGATGAACCCCAGCGTGGCCCCCTGAGCCAGGTTGCGCCCGCCGCTGGGCGATCGGCTAAAGGCGGCAATCACGAAACTGTGCCGGTCAAATCACTCGGATGAAAGTACTCATAAATTTGTTGGGCCAAGCGGGGGCCAACGCCGGGGACTTCCTGTAACTGGGTGGGTGTAGCCTCGCGGATGTAGTCGATCGAGCGGAAGTGGGCTAACAGTTGCTTTTGGCGATGGTGTCCCAAGCCGGGAATCTCTTCGAGGCGTGATCGCCGCATTCGTTCCGTGCGTTTTTGGCGGTGGAAACTGACCGCAAATCGGTGAGCCTCGTCCCGCAAACGGCGCACCAACTGCACTCCCGGCTGCTCTGGATCCGTGCGTAGGGGCTGGGATTCTTCGGGCAAAAAGATTTCCTCGCGTTTTTTAGCCAGGCTCACCACCCGCAGCTCATCCAACAAATCCAGATCCCGCAACACGGCAACCACCGCCGACAGTTGCCCCTTGCCTCCATCAATCACAACCAAATCTGGCCAATCTTGGGTTTGACGCTCACGTCCACCCAAAACGCTCAGCGCCGCATTGGGTGCGCTACGGGGTTGGTAATCGCGGAATCGCCGCCGAATGGTTTCCGCCAAGCTGGCGAAGTCATCGGAGTGGCCGGGGCCAATTTCAGGGTTCCGAATTTTGTAATGACGGTAATGTTGCTTGGCAGGCAAGCCATCCACAAACACCACCCGCGAGGCCACCGCATCGGATCCCTGGATGTGGGAAATGTCATAGCACTCAATCCAACGGGGCAGATCGGGCAAGTCCAAGAGATCTGCCAGATCCTGGAGGGCGGCTTGGTTTCGATCGCTGCTGCGTTGGGTACGGGCTAGCTCGTAGTCCGCGTTGCGGGCCACCAGAGCAATCAAGTCCGCTTTCAGTTGCCGTTGAGGGGCCTCGATCGCCACCTTGCGGCCCCGGCGTTCACTCAGCCAGTCCGCTAGCCAAGGCCCGTCGGGCAATTCGTACTGCACCAAGATCTCCGCCGGAATTTCAACGGATTCCACGGTGCTGTAGTGCTCTTCGAGGGCCTGTTGCAAAATTCGCCCCAAAACGCTGGGGGCAATGGCTGGGGCCATAACTGGTGGAATAGCGGCTTCGGTTTCGGCAGCAACTTCGGTCGCGGCTGGGGCGATCGCTTCGGTGACAACGGGCGATCGGGATTCGGGTGTTATGGGGGCCGTGGTGGTCGGTGCAGGAATTTCCGCCACAAAACCCAACCGCCCCACCAGCCGCCCGGCCCGAATTTGGAACAGTTGAATGCAAGCATGGCGATCGCTCGTGGCCAGGGCGATCGCATCGCGAGAAACCCGATCGTTTGGCAGCTCCACCTTGCGATCGGTCCCCAACTGTTCCAAGCCTCGCAGTCGATCGCGCAACTGAGCAGCCAGCTCAAAATTCAGTTCCTCTGCTGCGGCAATCATCTGCTGCTGGAGTTGCTCCATCAACTCGCCCGATCGTCCCTGAAACACCATGGCCACCTTCTGCACCGTTTGGCGGTAATGCGCTGGTGTAATCAAACCCTGACAAACACCCGGGCAGCGGCCAATGTCGTAGTTCAAGCAGGGGCGATCTCGAAACAAAGGCTTTGGCCGTTGCCGCAAGGGAAACAAACGCTTCACCAGCCGCAAAGTTTCCCGCAAGGCCCGCGCATCGGTGTAGGGGCCGTAGTAGCGATCGCCGGGTTGGCTCAGCTTGCGTTTGCGGGTAATGAACAGCCGAGGATAATCCTCCGACCAAGTAATGCAGAGATAGGGATATTTCTTGTCATCCTTCAGCAGCGTGTTGAAGTGGGGTTGATGCTGCCGAATCAGGTTGGCCTCCAAGGCCAGGGCTTCCGATTCCGTATCGGTAACGATGAATTCAATCTCCGCCACCTGCCGCACCATCAGTTCCAGGCGCGGACTGTGCAGTTGCTCCCCGATCGGCTTGTTGGACTGACCCTGAAACGGCCGGAAGTAAGAGCGAACCCGCGATCGGAGGCTTTTGGACTTGCCTATATAAAGGATGCGATCGCGATCATCCTTCATGAAATAAACCCCCGGCTCCCGAGGCAACTCGGCCAAGCGGGTCACCAAACGGGGGTGATCGTGAATGAGCAACCGTTGATTAACGCCCATGCTGACCCGAATTTCATCAAAATCATCCCACCCCTGTACAATGCCCCATAACCTGAGCCACGATCTCCACCACCTCTCCCAATTTTCCCGTGAATCTTGGGGAACCCATTGGAGAGCCTAGTCGTCAAGGGCTTCAGCTAGACAGTATCAGTCAACCTAAGGTAAACTTGCGCTGGCTGTACGAGTCTTTTTGGCAGTCTCAGATCAACAGAAAGCTCATAAGCTGCCTGTCACTGGATGCAACGCTGAATTGTCGATCGTTTGGTACAAGCACAGACATACAGCTACAGCAAATTTCAGAGGAGTGGAATAAGTGACTCAGTTCGGCAACAACCTACCCAACTTTTTGATTGGGTCTGGCGTAGATACCCTGATCGGTCTGGGGGATGCTGACTCGCTCGTCAGTAGCACCGCCGGCCGTAACGCAATTTTTGGTAACCAAGGCGCTGACTCGCTGATCAGCCAAGGTGGCGCTGACACCATCTACGGTGGTCAAGGCGCTGACATTATCCGCAGCCGCGGCGGCTCGCTGCTGTATGGCGATCGCGGCAACGACACGATCGTGGGTGAGTCTGTCTCCACTGGTATCATCGGCGGTTCGACTGCTGGCGGTGGCGACACCATGTACGGTGGCGAAGGCGATGACTCGCTGGTTGCTAACTCCGTTGGTCCTTCGGCTCTGTTCGGTAACCAAGGCAACGACGCACTGGTAGCTGGCAATCGGGCCGACACCCTGTACGGTGGTCAAGGCAACGACACCCTGACCTCGACCGTTGGTGGCCTGCTGTACGGCGATCGCGGCAATGACAATATCGCTCTGAGCGGCGGCTCCGGCGTTGCTGGTGCAACGGTTTACGGTGGCGACGGCGACGATGCAATCACCGGTGGTGGCCGTACCCTGCTGTTCGGTAACCAAGGCAACGATACGATCACGGCTGGTGCCGCTGACTCCGTATACGGTGGCTCGGGTGCTGACGTGTTGACCGCCAGCGGCTCGGGTGCCTTCATCTCTGGCGACCTTGGTAACGATATCCTCCGCAACACCGGTGCTAACAACACCCTGGCTGGTGGCGAAGGCGACGATACGATCACCTTTGACGGTGGTGCTGCCTTCTCGACCGCTTCCGGTGGCGGTGGCAAGAATTTCCTGCAAATCCTGCCCACCATCACGGGTTCGGGTAACGTGCTGATTGCCGGCAGCCTGGGTGACACCCTGGTCGGCGCTGGTGCGAACACGATCCAAGGTGGCGCTGGCGATGACTCGCTGGTCTCCCAAGGGTCGAACGTCACCCTGGTGGGCGGCGCTGGTCGCGACACCTTCAACGTGTTGGCAGGTGGTGCAATCTCCGGTTTCAACCCTGGTGAAGGCGACACGATCATCTCGGGTACCGCTCCCTTTACGATCATTGCTGGCAGCACTGGCTTGTTCCTGACCGGTACCCCGAACCGCGATACCCTGACCGGTGGCGCTGGTAACGATACCCTAGAAGGTCTGGGCAACGCTGATGTGCTAACCGGTGGCGCAGGCGCTGATGTGTTCCTGTTCCGGGGCGTTCAGATCCGCGATGTTGCTTCGGTTGCCTTTACTAACAATGCAATTCCTGTTGCTGGGACGATTGGCGAAGGAACCAACCCGCTGACTCCCCAGACGGTGACATACTTTGTTAGAAACCCCGGTATTGGTGCTCCTGAAGCTCCGGGCACTGCTGCCATTAGCACTGCTGGTGCTTCGTTTACCTTCTCCAGCGGTGCTGGTACGATCGGGATTGTCAGTGGCGTTGGTACTGCCGGTACCGCCCCGATTTCTATTCCCACAAGTAGCCTACCGACCTACGGCGCAACTCTAACAATTGCCTATGGCACAGCCGGTGGCTTTGGTACAGGGGTCACTCCTCAGTTCGGCTCTCAAGCCCCGACGGGTACTAATTTAGTTCCCATTCAAGGTTACGGCTACTCGCTGTCTGGTTTCGATACGATTACTGACTTTGAGGCTGGGGTTGACCAAATTCGCTTGGAAGGTCGCCTCTTCTCGAATGGAACCAGCGCTCCGAGCGCGAATGATCCTGGTCAGTTCCTGACGGTCGCATCAGTTTCCGGAACTAGTGTGACCAACATTGCTGGCAAAGATGCTCTGTTGTTCTACGCTCAAGACACCGGCATTCTGTACGGTCGCGCAGCTACCTCTACCTCAAATGCAAACCGAGCAGGTAGCTTTGGCACCCAGTTCTTCTATGACCCAACACCCCGGGTTACAGCAGGTACTCTTGCTAGTACCAGCTGGAATGGTACTAGCAGCATACTGCTGCAGAGTGGGGGATCTCCGACAGTTGCAAACACCATCGGTACGGTGCAGTACATCATCCTACCGCAATCGCCCCAAGTGCCCACTGCGTTTGCGGGTACTAGCACCAATCTCCTGCCGATTCCGTTCGCGCAAGTGCTCAAGGGCGGTGCACCTGTCACCGACCTGACCTACGGTCGCGATATCGTGATCTTCTAAGGTTTGGCAGATTGACTCTCAAGGCAGGGTTTCGACTCTGCCTTTCCTCCCCAGCTCGGATTCCGGGTCTGGGGAGTTTTTCTTTGGGTGTGTAGGGACGATCGCCCGCTTAAACCGTGTCAGAAGGTAGGCAGCAGTCGTTGGGGAAAATGTTAGAAATTGATCAGGGTTCTGAAATATTTGCAAATTTAGTCAAGCTAGCTATATTTTTGACGCGGTGCTTTCCGTAAGTCATTACTATGTCAAATTCAGGATATTAATCAATGGCTGATCAGGGTTAGGTTGTGGTGAAATCCTAATCTCTGATTTAAAAAATGCCAATTTGTCTATGTAAAAAATGATGCTTTTGATTGCGTCCCATTGGTTCTACTCACGGAAATCGGATCGGTTATAAAGGATCTGTAATCAGGACTAAGATGGGTTAATTAGGCTCTTAAAGTCATTAAACCTAGAACGAAATTAATGCCTTTAAGAGAATTCTTGACCGTAAAAACGGGGTCGCCTTGTATTTGTTAATTGAGTTGAGATCTTGCTTGTGTTGAGCATGATCCGACTGGGATGTCAGCGTGGGGTTTATTGATTCGAGTATTGATTTTTAAGGGGCAAACAAGAACGCGGTCATGGTTGATGCGACTGGTGGAGTTGGATTGCTTGCCGTTTTTGATTAGTCAGGAGTGTGAGGCCTGTGGTGGATGGAGATCGATCGAGCCGATATCGATCGCGCTGGTGGTCAGTTCTGGGATGTTTGGCCACAGTCATGGGTTGGGGATGGGTTGAATCATCGGTCTTGGCACAACCATCGGTGAAGTTACCGTCGGTGACTGGAGCGGCCCGTTGGCAACCCGCACCGCCACCGATCGATCAAATGCTGAAAGCACCGGCCACGCCGATCGTGATGGTTTCCCCTAACCGGCGCTACACGATCGAGCTGTTACCGGTGGGGATGGCGGCCCTTGTTGATCTGGCTGCTCCGGCTTTACCCTTGGCCGGTTTGCGCATTAATCCCCAAACGAACGGCCCCTCGCTGGGGACTTACTATCGCGGCATAATAATTACTGAGCTAAGTACAAGACAACGACAGGCGGTATCCTTACCGGCTAACAGTCGCCTCAGTAATCTGCGCTGGTCACGGGACGGCCGATCGCTGGCCCTAACTCAAACAACCGATCGCGGACTGGAATTGTGGGTCATTGATTTGGAAACGGCTAGCCCCCGAATGTTGACGGGGCCAATTTTGAATGGGGCTTATGGGTCGCCCTGCGATTGGTTGCCGGGGACAGAGGGCTTGGTTTGTAAGGTCATTCCCACCGATCGGGGTGCGCCTCCACCCATGCCCGTGCCGCCCGAGGGGCCGATCATTGAGGATCACGACGGACAACGATCGCCCAATCGCACCTACACCAATCTGCTCAACAGCCCCCATGATGAGGCCCTCCTGAGGCATTACCTAAGCGCCACGATCGAGCAGATTGATCTACAGGGTCGTCGCTCATTACTGCTCCCACCGGATTTGTACGACCACGTTACACCCTCGCCCAACGGTCAACATCTGCTGGTCGAAACGGTGGAAACGCCTTTTTCCTATAAGGTACCGATTGATCGTTTTCCCCGTCGCATTGCCTTGCATCACCTCAATCAAGGGCGAAACCAAGGAAACCAAGGGCGATCTCAGATCTTGACCCGCTTGCCCTTGGCGGATAACTTACCGCTCGGTTTTGATGCTGTGCGACCGGGTAAACGGTTATTTGGGTGGCGAACCGATCGCCCCGCCACGCTCTATTGGGTTGAAGCCCTGGACGGGGGCAATCCAGGACAGGCCGCAACCGATCGGGATGCTCTCTACGTCCAGGAAGCCACTGCCTTGGATCAGCCACCTCAGCGGCTTTGGCAGTCCTCATTTCGGTTTCGCTATGCCTGGTGGGGCAATGGCAACCTGGCCCTGATTGAGGAATTTTGGTTCGATGAACGGCGGGTGCGGTTGTGGCAAGTGGCTCCCGATCGCCCCGGCGCGGCCCCCGTGCTGCGGGGCGATCGCAACTATCAGGATCGATACCGTGACCCCGGCGACCCCTTGATGGCTCAAGGGCCCTATGGTCTTGAGGTGTTGCGGCTGGCGACCGATCAACAATCCCTTTACCTCGTGGGTCAAGGGGCCTCGCCTCAGGGCATCCATCCGTTTTTAGACCGCTGGAACTTGGTAACCAATCAAACGGAACGGCTGTGGCAGGCCACTGATCCTTACTATGAATATCCGATCGACCTGCTCAGTCAGGGTCAACTGCTCACCCAACGGCAATCCCAGCGCGAGGCTCCCAATTACTTTTTGCGGAACTTAGCCAGTTCCGAAAGCCCAGCCCAGCCCTTGACCCAATTTGCCGATCCCATCCCCGCCTTGGCTGACATTCAGCAAGAGATTGTCTACTACCAGCGGGCTGATGGTGTTCCCCTCTCCGCCACGCTCTATCTGCCTCCCGGTTACGAACGCGATCGGGATGGGCCCTTGCCCATGGTGTTTTGGGTTTATCCCGAAGAATATGCCGATCGAAACACCGCCGGGCAGGTCACCACCTCCGCCAACTTCTTCAGTCGCCCTGAAGCCGATTCACCCCTGTTTCTGTTGGCCTTGGGCTATGGGGTGTTGCTCGATCCTAGCCTCCCGATCGTGGGTGAAAACGGCGCAGAACCCAATGACACCTACATTGAGCAACTGATCGCGGGAGCCGAAGCGGCGGTGAACTATGTGGTCGATCGCGGCATTGCCGACCCCAAGCGATTGTTAGTGGGGGGCCATTCCTACGGAGCCTTCACCGTGGCTAACCTGCTGGCTCATACCAATCTCTTCAGGGCCGGGATTGCCCGTAGCGGAGCCTATAACCGTACCCTCACCCCCTTTGGGTTTCAGGGCGAACAACGCACCTACTGGCAAGCCCAAGAAACCTATACCCGTCTGTCTCCCTTCACCTTTGCCGATCGCATTAATGAACCCCTGCTCCTGATTCATGGTCAGCGGGATTCCAACCCTGGTACTTATCCCATTCAAAGTGAACGGATGTATGATGCCATGCGCGGATTAGGGGGAACAGCGCGGCTGGTGCTGCTGCCCTACGAAGACCACGCCTACGAGTCCCAGGAAGCGATCGGTCATGTGTTGTGGGAGATGGCCCGTTGGTGTGATTTGTATATTGGCACTTCCACAGTGCAGCGGTTGCGGATGGATTTTCAGCAGGCCCATGCCCATCCCTAGAGCTGTGAGTTTGTCCCGACTGGGCTGGGCAATCCTGACTCGGCAGTTCTGAATCCCTCTCAACCAGCTAGCTGACCCCCAAGGCTAGAGCACTTGATGGGTGTAGGCATGTTGCTTCACGTTGTCTTCGGGGCGCACCATGCTGTTGGCGTTCAGAACACGCTTTCGATCGACTGAGTGATTCAAATCCGTGCGCTGTTGCCCGATCGGGATGTGTTGTTGGGCGCTGGGTCGGCTGCGGTAGGTGCGAGCCGCCGCGATCGCCCGTGGTTCAAAATCAGCACACCAATGGGATTCGGGCGGGAACCCTTCCGGCAACTGTCCCGCCGCACTGGCAGCCAAAGCCGCTTCGATCGGCAGGGCGATCGCCCACTGATAAGAGGTGGGAATGCCTTGCAAAATCGTTTCTAGGGCTGCTGAAGGAATCGGCTCAATGAGGCTGACTGACTGCAACTCGCCCTCTTCTTTGAGAAAGCAAGTGGCCAAGCCCAAAACCAAATAATCTTGATTGCTTAAGTCGGTGACGTGGGAGGGAAGGCTCATAGAGCAATCAATCAACTTCATGAGTTTTGGTCAGTAACCCAGCTTAAGGCCACGATCATCGCGATCGAATCGGTCTTGCATCGCCTCAACTCGTTCTCTCGTCAACATTTCAGCCCCTAGATTCCCCGCGCATTCGGCCTCTTAGCTTTGGATTTACTTTGGATTTGCACTAAATTTGCTGCGAACCAGTCAGCGTGACATCGTTCTAGGCGATCAATTCGATTTGCCAGCACAAGACCGTTCCAGGCGATCGCCCCGAATCCAAACCTTCATCGGCATGATGCAGATTTTGCAACTTATACAGAGGCAAGCAACAGAGGCAGATATTACCCAATGGCTTCTACACTCTAAATCAGCCCAAAGTTAGACTTCATAAGTCATTGAGCGACTTTTTTCCTCAGACTTCCTTGGGGTCATGTTAAGTTATTTGCCAACCGGCGGGCCGCATTCTCTCCTCCTGCACCGACGGGCCAGCAACGAGGAAAAGCTGTGAGTCAATCAGATTCGGGATTTACAGATTTACCACCAGCCCCTAGCCAGGGTGGTGAGGGATCGACAGCGACTCCGGCTGATCCATTGCCAACGCTGCCGCCAACGGTTGCCACACCACAACGGGCAGCCTTTCCTTGGCCTTGGTGGTTGCGTTTGCCCTCCCGATCGACCCGCCACCCCTCCGATGGCCGTCCCCGCTCCTTTGGTAAATATTGGGGAATCCTGATTGGGATCAGTTTTTTAGGTGGCAGCACTGCCCTTGGCTGGGCCGGCTGGCGTTCCGTCAAAGCCTTTGAAGATACTCTGCCTTCTGCCCAAGATGTCTTCACGTTTTCCCGAGATGGCACGGTCACGATCATTGCTGCCGATGGCACGATTTTGCAGCAACAGGGGCCCGCAACCCGGGAAAAAACGCCCCTGAAGCGAATTCCCAAAAAGCTGCTCCAGGCGTTTATGGCCGCTGAAGATCGGCGGTTTTATGAGCATGACGGGGTTGATGCGATCGGGATTTTGCGCGCTTCCTGGACCAACCTGCTCGCGGGAGAGGTGGTGGAAGGTGGCAGCACCATCACCCAACAGCTAGCACGGATTGTTTTCCTGAACCAAGAGCGCAGCGCCACCCGCAAACTGCGAGAAGCGCTGTTGGCGGCCAAAATGGAGCGATCGCTCACCAAAGACCAAATCGCCGAAAGCTACCTGAATTTGGTCTATCTCGGCTCCGGAGCCTATGGGGTTTCCGATGCGGCTTGGGTTTACTTTGGCAAAAGCCTCGATCGCCTCACCCTGGCGGAAATGGCAACCCTGGCCTGTTTGGCTCCCGCCCCGAGCTATTTTTCGCCCCTGGTTAACCCGGAAATTACCAAAGAGCGCCGGAACATTGTGCTCGATCGAATGGTGGTGGCCGGCTTCCTGAGCGCGGCTGAAGCGGACGCAGCTCAAAGCGAGCCAATTACCCTCAACCAAAAAATTCCGCGCCGCCTGATCGTCACGGCCCCGCACTTCACGTCCTATATCCTGCAAGAGCTGCCCAAACACCTGCCTTCGGAAGTGATTGAGCGCGGCGGTCTGACCGTTGAAACCACCCTCCGCCCCGACTGGCAAACAGTCGCCACCCGCGCGGTGCAAGAGGCTGTCCAAAAACGCGGTCGATATCAACGATTTTCCCAAGGGGCTTTGGTGGCGATCGATCCGCGCACCGGGGAAATTCGAGCCATGGTGGGCAGCGGAGACACCAATTTCACCGCCAGCCAATTCAACCGCGTCACCCAAGCCAAACGGCAGCCCGGCTCCACCTTCAAAACCTTCGTCTACAGCGCCGCCATCCAAGCGGGGATGTCTCCCTATGCGGGTTATGCGGACGAACCCTATCGCATTGGGGGATACGAACCCAAAAACTTTAGCGGTAAGTTCTCCGGTTGGCAGTCAGCCACTGCGGCTTTGACCAAATCCGTGAACATCATCGCCCTGAAGGTGATGCTGGATGTGGGGCGGGAAAACGTGATTGACCTGGCCCGCAAGATGGGCATTCAGTCAGAGTTAAAGCCCACCTACTCCTTGGCCCTGGGGGCTTCGGAGGTGAATTTGCTGGAACTGACGGCGGCCTATGGCACATTGGCCGCTAAGGGTAAACATTTCCCCACCTACGGCATTCGGCGGATTCGCGATCGCCGAGGTCAGGTGATCTATGAAAACAAAACGACCCCCGTCGTAGCCTTGAACACCAACGATGCGGCGATCATCAACTGGATGTTGCAGCAGGTGGTGAATGACGGAACTGGGGCCCCCGCAGCCCTGGAAGGTCGCCCGGTGGCGGGTAAAACCGGCACGTCGGATAAGGCGCGGGATCTTTGGTTCATTGGCTTCATTCCGCAATTGGTGACCGGTGTTTGGTTGGGGAATGACAATAACCAACCCACCTATGGAGCCAGTGCGGCGGCGGCGGCCACTTGGAACGACTTCATGAAAGAGGCCGTGAAGGGGTTCAAGGTGGAAACCTTTGACAAGCTGCCGAACCTGTCTGGCCGTCGCTTCCGACCCAAGAAACGGGCTGATCGGGGTTCCCGGGAAGGCCAGGCCGCTTCCGAGGACGATCTGAAGCGTCGTCAACGGGAGGAGCGCGAAGAGGAACCCCGGAGCGGCAGTTCATCGGAGCGTTCCCCGCAACCCCGGAGCGGTGAATCGCGATCGGGTCGTGGCGAAGAGAGCCGTGGTGAAGGTGAGCGCCGTTCCCCGCGTTCCAGTGCCCCAAGTCCGGCGGTAGCCCCAGCCCGCTCCAGAACTTCGGAACCGGCGACCCCGGTTCGTTCAGCACCCGTTGCCCCACCGCCGCCGCCCGTTGCCCCGCCGCCCCCGGCTGCACCGCCGCCGCCCCCGGTTGCACCCCCACCACCCGTCGCACCCCCCACCACCAGCGACGGCGGTGGTAGCCCTTAGGGTATTGTTGTGTTTGGATAGTGGTTTGTAACTTTTTGTAATCCTTATGGACACCGCCCTGTTGTTTGGCCATTCCTTGCCGACGTTGTTTGGCTCGTTGGTGACCTCCCAGTTGCTGGCACTGCCCGGCGTGAGCCAGGGTTTTCCTTGGGCGTTTGTGGCGGTCTATGTTGTGGGGTTCATTGCGGCGGTGTCGATCGGGTCGATCGCCTGGTACAACTCCAAGCGTCCGGCGGGCTGGGAAGGCAGAGACCGGCCCGACTTTGTGCCCGACCTGAAACCAACGGACAAGGAAGAGACCACCAATTCACAAGATTCATCTACGGCTGAGTAATCTTCCCGATCGGGGCGGGCTGCTGCCGCGTGGCTGTGCGGGGCCGCCCCTGGAGGCCTAGCCAGGCGGATAGAGGCACTTTGACAATGCCTTTGAGAGTCTTTCGCGAATTCATTCAAAAATCCCCGCGTCTTTAGACCGGGGAGTGTCAATGAGACGCACTTTTAAAGCAGTTTGATATGGAATCTTCAACGGCAAACCCAGCTTCGACGATCGGCGCAACCATTTGGTTAACGGGGTTGAGTGGCGCGGGCAAAACCACGATCGGGCAGGCCGTGGCCGAGGCCCTCAAAGCCCGGGGGCAGCGCGTGGAAATTCTGGATGGCGACCTGGTGCGGCAACACCTGAGCAAGGGCCTGGGGTTCAGCAAAGAAGACCGCGATGAAAATATCCGGCGCATTGGCTTCGTGGCTCATCTGCTGACTCGGAATGGGGTGTTTGTGGTCGCTTCCGCCATCTCGCCCTATCGCGCCATTCGCCAAGAGGTGCGATCGATGATTGGGCAGTTTGTGGAAGTTTATGTCAATGCCCCCCTGGCGGTTTGCGAATCGCGGGACGTGAAGGGCCTCTATGCCAAGGCGCGGGCGGGCTTGATTCGAGGCTTCACGGGCATTGATGATCCCTACGAAGCGCCGGAGCAACCGGAGGTGGAATGCCGCACCGATCGGGATTCCCTAGAGGATTGCACGGCACAGGTGTTGGCCGCGCTCGATCGTTTGGGTTATTTACCCAGCCAGGACTAGGCAGCCAGAATTAGGCGCGATACATTACCCCTTCCGACACCAGCACCGAGCTGCCCCCCACGCGCACCTCGGTGATATTCCCTTGGGCGATTCGTACCGTCACAGTTAATTCGCTGGGCCGCTGAATCGCCGCCCCCTGGGCAATGGCCCAAGACGGTTCGCCGTCGGGAAACGATCGCCCCTGAACCAAATAGCCCCCCAAGGCTGCTGCCGCCGAGCCGGTGGCGGGATCCTCCGCAATGCCCAAGGCCGGAGCAAACATTCGTACCGTCAGGGGGCGATCGCCCGTTAACCCCGTCACCAAATACAACTGGGGGGCTGCCGTGGATCCAAAGGTTTCTTCCCAGGGGCCGATCTGCAAGCGGGCCCGGTTCAGGGCCGCCAAGTCGCGCAGGGGAATCACCGTGAAGGGCAAGCCACAGGAAGCCGTGGCCGGTTCCCAGCCCGGCACGGTCAAATCCGCCACCGTTAGCCCGATCGCCCGAGCCATGGCCGCGCGATCTCCCTGCCAGGGTTCCACCACCGGCAATTGAGCCACGGTTAACTCACTGGCGATCGGTTGTCCCGCCCGCGATCGCACTGTCACCGGCACGGGCCCCACCCCTTCCTCAAAAATCAAACGAGTGTCATCACCCGTGAGGCTAATTTCGCCAATTTTGGCCAAAACATAGCCTGTGCCCACCGTGGGGTGGCCAGCAAAGGGAATTTCGCCCCCTGGCGTAAAAATGCGCAGCCGTCGAGTACCCTGGGGCGTTTCCGGCGGCAAAACAAACACCGTTTCCGACAGGTTCAGCTCTCGGGCGATCGCCTGCATTCGTTCCTCGCTCAGGCCGCTGGCCTGCGGGAACACCGCCAGGGGATTGCCCCCAAAGGCTTGGGTTGTAAATACATCGGCCGTGTAAAAGCGATCGCCGATCGGGGAAAGGGTCAAGGTCAAAGTCTCCAGCTTGCCAACACCACCGCCTGAGCCGGTGGAAATTATTGATTTGAAATTAACCGTTTGCAATTAACCGTTTGCAATCAAACTTCTGTGATTATGTGATTATTGGTGATTAACCGTCTGCAATCATCCGTTCATTAGCCCGATCGAACTAAAACGTTGCCGCGTGATTTTGCAGCGCCATTGTGCCCAATCAACCCATTGAGCCTACGATCCCTGACTGTCCAAATTGCCCGATCGCTAATCAAGAGCAATGTTGGCCAGAATACCTAGGTTCGATCGCCCTGTCCGTTAGGCTGCTGGGATGTGATGGTTTTGATGGAGTTTGCTTGGCCCATGACTGCCGCATCGCCCACCCCTTCCTTGCCCGATCGACTGCGGGAACTGGCCCGCCTCTTTCTTACCTTGGGTGTGACCGGGTTTGGCGGCCCCCAAGCCCACATGGCGTTGATGAATGAAGCCGTGGTGGTGCAGCGGGGTTGGCTAACGGCGGAAGAATTCACCGAAGGCATTGCCGTTTGCGAAATGTTGCCCGGCCCCGCCTCCACCCAACTCGGCATCTACATCGGCTATTGCCGTGCCGGTTGGCTCGGGGCCCTGTTGGCAGGCCTCTGCTTCATTGCCCCCGCTTGGGTGATGGTGGTGGCCCTTGCTTGGGCCTACTTTCGCTATGGGGCATTACCGGCCGTTTCCGCCCTGTTTTTGGGCATTTCCCCGGCCGTGGTGGCCATTGTCTTGACCTTTTGTTGGAAATTGGGGCGCAAGGTTTTGCTGGGCGGCGATCGCCCTTGGATCCGCTGGGCGATCGCCCTGGGCACTTTTGGGCTGCTGCGGTTCAGCACTGGGGGAATCTTGTGGGCCTTTGTCTTGGCGGGACTAGCCGGGTTGGTGTTTTTTGGGCCGCGCCGCTCCGCCTTAGGGGCGATCGGCCCTTGGGGCATCTTGCTGCCCACCTTTGTTGCCGCCTTGCCGCCGGAATCCCTGACCGTTGCCAGCTTTTGGGGTTGGGAACGCATCCACACCTACGGCCCCGAACTGATCAGCACGTTCTTGCGGGCGGGAACCCTGGTCTTTGGTGGTGGGCTAACGATCGTGCCCTTGCTGGAATTGGAAGTGGTGCAGCGGTTGGGCTGGCTGACCCGTCCCGAGTTCTTGCACGGCGTGGCGATCGGGCAGGTCACCCCCGGCCCTGTCCTGCTCACCGTCGCCTTTGTGGGCTACAAAGTGGCCGGTGTTCTCGGGGCCCTCGCCGCCACCGTCGCGGTTTTTCTGCCTTCCTTTGGCTTTGTGGGGTTGGCCGCGCCCCTGTTGCGGCGATCGCGCCATAATCCTTGGGTACGCGCCTTCTTGCAAGGGATCACACCCGCCGTGCTCGGGGCCATTTTGGCGGTTACTCTGCCTTTGGTGCAGGCCGCTCTCCAAATCGATCGGGGGGTGGCTTGGCTGTCGGCGGCCACCGGGGCACTCTTGATTTTGGGAATGGTGGGCCTGTTGCGGTGGCGGTTGGCGGCTTGGCAGGTGTTGGCCTGCGGGGCAATCGCAGGGGTGTTGTTGGGATTGGTTCCCGGCGCGATCGGCTAAGTCTGCCCCCTGATCCAGTTCGCAGAAACCTGAACGCCAGGCCAAAGACAGCGTATCCTGAGAGCCGATCCCTGCTGCTGCGACCTTTAGGCTCTTGTTCTATGAACCCGCGCTACTCGCTGATTGTGCCCATTTTCAACGAAGAGGAAACGATCGCAGAGTTATATCGGCGCGTGGTGGCCGTGGGTGAGCAATTGGATGGGCCCTTTGAGCTGGTGTTAATTAATGACGGCAGCCGCGATCGATCCCTAGCCATGATCCGCGAGCTGCAAGCCCAAGATTCTCGGGTTTGCTATCTCTCCTTAGCCCGCAATTTTGGTCACCAAATCGCTGTCACGGCCGGCTTGAACTTCTGCCGAGGCCAAGTGGTGGTGATTCTGGATGCGGACTTGCAAGACCCCCCGGAACTGATTTTTGAAATGCTCGAACAATGGCGATCGGGCTATCAAGTGGTCTATGCCCAGCGGGTTTCCCGTCAGAAAGAAACCTGGTTCAAACGGTTCACCGCCTATGGGTTCTATCGCTTGCTCAAGCAACTGGCGGATATTGAAATTCCCACCGATACGGGGGATTTTTGCCTGCTCGATCGCGCCGTGGTGGACTTGCTCAACACCATGCCCGAACGCAATCGCTATATCCGCGGCCTGCGATCGTGGGTGGGCTTTCGACAAACCGCCGTGCAGTTTCACCGCGATCCACGCTTTGCCGGAGAAGTGAAATATACCTTCCGCAAATCGGCGCGGCTGGCGATCGATGGGTTAGTGTCCTTCTCCAAAGCGCCCCTGCGGCTGTCGGTTTACCTGGGATTGCTCTCCGCTGCGATCGCCCTGGTCATGGCCGCCATGGTTTTCTACTGGCGCATTTCCCAACCCCAATCCCCCGTTACAGGCTTTGCCGCGATCGCGATCGCCATCTTCTTCCTCGGAGCTGTCCAGCTCGTCAGCATTGGCATTTTGGGGGAATATGTGGGGCGAATTTATGAAGAAGTCAAAGGCCGCCCTCTCTATACCCTGTCAGAAGTCATCGGGTTCGATCGCCCCGCAAAATCCAGTTAAATCCCAGTTCAATCAACCCTAGGAACCGCACCACCACCCGATCGCCTTGATGACTCAGCTTTTTTCATCAGAGGGCACTTTTACTTTTAAAAATCATCCTTTTCAAGATTATCAATTTCAAAGTTATCAATCAGCACACATTTCCCAAGATAATTCTCAGATACTCTCTAGCGGTTCGACAGGGTAAACACCGTGAAACCTCGCTACTCGATTGTGATTCCAATTTTTAATGAAGCAGCAACAATCTTGGAATTATGGCAACAACTCCGCGCCACCCTTGATCAACTAGCAGATTCCGCTGAAATTATTTTTGTAGATGACGGTAGTGTTGATCACTCTGCCAAAATTGTGCAGGATTTGATCGATCGCGATCCTGAAGTTCGCCTCTTGCAGCTCTCTCGCAACTTTGGTCATCAATGCGCCCTTGCTGCTGGCATTGATCACGCTCAAGGGGATGCGGTGATCTTAATGGATGGTGATTTACAAGATTCACCCAGCGCCATTTTATCCTTCGTGGAACAGTGGCAAGCGGGCTATGATGTGGTTTATGCCATTCGTCGTAAACGCAAAGAATTCATCCTTAAACGCCTTGCCTTTCGATTGTTTTATCGGCTCTTAAATTATCTGTCTGGGTTAACCTTGCCCCTTGATGCTGGAATTTTCTCGCTCATGGATCGCAAAGTGGCGGCGGCTCTGCGATCCATGCCCGAGCGTAATCGCTACCTCAGCGGTTTGCGGGCCTATGCTGGGTTTCGGCAAACGGGAGTGGTGGTGGAACGGGGGCCCCGCTTCAGTGGCGAACCTCGGGTTACTATCAGCAAATTGTTTAAATTGGCCTTTGATGGCATCTTCTCATTTTCCGTCATTCCCTTACGAATTACGGTCTATGTGGGTCTGCTTTGTGCGCTGATTGCCTTTGCCTTGGGGTTGATTGGTCTCTATTTCAAATTTGTTTTGGGCCATAGCTTTCTAGATTGGGCCTATGGTTTGACCACAACCTTTTTCATGGGAGGAATTCAATTGGTTTTCCTAGGAATCTTAGGAGAATATATTGGTCGAATCTATGACGAAGTAAAACAGCGGCCCTATTACTTAGTCAGTAATCGGCTGGGATTTCGAGATTCAGCTTAAGTTCCCCAATTCACTTCCCCAGAACCTGCGATGAATCGTGGCTAGGAATCATGGCTAGGAATTGATCCTCAATCAATTCCTAGGTCTCCCACCAATCATGATTTGCCGGTTGCATCTGGGTGCTATTGCGCGATCGAGGGAGAACTAGATTTCGTAGTGCCATGTTCGATCGGGGCACAACACAATTCGATGGAGCGATCGGGTGACTAATCCTTGGCGCTCTAACTGCCCAAAGGCGCGGGTGATGGTGACTCGGGTGGCTCCCAGGAGATCGGCAAAATCCTGATGGGTCAGCCGCAAGTCAATCTCGCGACCATTTTGGGTGTTGCGGCCGAAATGTTGCCCCAGCCAGTCCAACAATTTCAGAAGCATCATTTCAACGCGCCGATAGCTGCGGATGGCTAGCAGTTCCTCGGTGCGTTGGCTGCGGCGTAACAGGTCTGAAGGGTTGGGGGCCCATTGACCGATCGGCACAGACCGCACCTTCACATCTGTCAGACACTCGGCGTGGTGGTGAGCCACGTTGGAGAGGGGCGCGCCCACCCAGTCGCCGGGCCCCCACAGCCCCAAAGTGACCAAGGATTCGTCATCTAACCAAGCCAAGGTGCGCACCACGCCGGATTCGATTTGCCACAGGCGATCGGGCGCGAGGGGCAAGGGCGATCGCCGCAAAAACAGGCGGGTTCCTTTGGACAGAAGAGGATGATGGAGGGAAGCAACAGCGGTCATGGCTAATCTGACGGCTTAATAAGCCGGTTTTCCGATCGACTAACCGTAGTTTAGCCGATTGGGGCCGAATAGCCATCAATGGTCGTCAACCAATGGCCATCAACTGTTGATTAGCCCTGTTGGCCGGTTGCGATCAAACGCCTCGCTACACTGGAAACAGTCACCGCCCGATCGCTGGGGGACTCTCCCATGACCCTTGCCACAACGCCACCACCAGCCACCATTACAGATCCACCGCTGGATCAATGGTTGCCCGCCACCTGGGACAAATTCCTGGCGATCGCCCATGACCCCGCCGCCCCACCTGATCGCCGCAGCTACTACCACAACGGCCGGATGCGCTTTGAGATGACACCTTTAGGCCATGACCACGCTCGCCAAAACCTGCCGCCCACCGACATTGTGGCATTCTACGCCTTGGTACGGCAGATGCGAGTGGTGCGCTACTTGAACGTGAGCTTGCGAAAAACCGGCGCTCAAGAATGCCAGCCCGATTTATCGGTTTATGTGGGCGATCGCCCCGAGTGGCCACCCAAGGGCAACGAGCCGATCGACCTCGATCGGTTTGGGCCGCCGGACTTGGTGGTGGAAGTGGGAGCCAGTAGCTTCAACGACGATCTCGGCCCCAAGCGCTTGCTCTACGAACAATTGGGCGTGCGGGAATATTGGGTGATCAACGCCAATGAGCGACAGGTGATCGCTTTCGCGATCGCCGATCGGGGCAGTCGGGCGATCGAGGAATCCCAGGTGTTGCCGGGGCTGTCGATGGAGATCGTCGCGGAGGCCTTGGAGCGCACCGATCGCAACGATGACGCAGACACAATCCGCTGGCTGATGGAGCAATTCCAGGCGATCAATTCCTAGGATTAAGTAGCGAAATTAATTGGCAATTGCTTCTAGGTCGCAAAGTCCGATCGCCAGATGTGTACTGCTCGCTTAGCCAGTTGTTTCTGGCGATTTGCCAGCGCATTCGGAGTCCATTCTTCAGCCAAAATTCCTTGAGTTAGGCGATAGGCACTCGTTGGATAAACATCCCGCTTGGTGGTGTAAGGCTGGTTCCCAATTTGGCGATTCAGAGGCGGCTCCAGGGGAGTTAAATTACCCAGTCGGTACACCATATCAGTGATTTGAGAATCGGTAAAATCATCGAGCCAATCCTGCTCCGGTGATTCAGGCAAAATATGTTCGATCGAGAAACTTTCTTCATCGATTGGTGGATCAGCCACGTCATTTTCAAGTTTCCACAGAATATAGCAAGCTAATTTTTTCTTTTGCCCTCTCGTAGAAACCGTCAGCAGCTCGAAGTCCTGTGCAAATTTCTCATCAGAAACATAAACTGATCTCAATTGTTCAAAGACTTGTTTAGGAGTTGTAATTTCTGAGTTTTGAATCGCGATCGCAACCTGGTTATAAACCTTCTCTAGCTCACTGGGATTCAGACCACAAACAACCGTATATCGAAAAGACAACACGCTAATCAGCTTCAGCAGTCGTGTGAAGTCTTCATCAGAAAACTTGCCGTGAGCAGCAAATAAAATCGGATAAGCCTGTTTCACACGAAATAACTCTAACTCTCGGATATAGATCCGATTAACAGGTGTTTCGCGCCAAAAATCATCCTGAGCATTGCCAAGAGCAACAAATAGGCTGCTGTAGCTTTCAAGTTGGTCTATTAGGTCAAACACTTGGTGACCATTTTTGACAGATTCTCGAACAATTTTGAAAAGTCGTTCTCGTCTAACCCATGGCTGCTCAAGACTGAGATAGTACCGCAGGAACTCAGGAAATTTCTCCATTCGAACGGTATTAATAATCATCTGCCATTGGCGCTGTAGTGCCTTCAAGTCACCCGGACTTCGTATTAGCGAGAATAGATAATTTTTAAGTAAATCTGTTGAACTGAGCTCCAGTCCCCGCGCATTTAAAGTCTCAAATACTGTATAGGCATTGAGTTCATCTTCTACGCTGATTTGAATAAATAGTAGCCGACGAGCAATAATATCTGTGAGGAATTCAGCAAGATTTTCCCCACTTTTCACTATTTCTGGATGTTGATCAATCTGTTTTGAAAAATATTCAAAGGCTTGCCAAATGAGTTGATTTGATTTGGGAAGAGAGCGAATATTTCTTGGTTGCTTCAAATTAATTAGATAATCTTGGTAAAATCCATCATTATTGTCATTCAAACGAATCTTGCTTGAATAACGTAATGAAATAGAATCTTTATCACTCAAATAGGTTCGTTTCAAAATTTCTTGTCTCTCCTGATTTTCCTCTGGTTTGTTGCCCTGACTTGCTAGAGTTTTAATTTTATTAATGACTACAATTGCGATAATACTCAGAGTCGCTAATCGCTGTTGACCATCAATAATAGTAAATTCTTTATCAGACTCTCTAGAATTTTGTAGGACGATTGCTCCCATGTAATGGCTAGTCTTGGGATTCTGGTGTAAGCCCAAAATATCCTGCCAAAGATCTTCCCAATTCTCTTCAGTCCAAGAGTAATCACGCTGGAATAGCGGAACTTGATAACGTTTACCATTGCCCAGTAGGTCGCCAAAACTGGCGGTGCGGGTATCAAGCAGGTGGATCGGAGCCATAGATTAGGTTGAGCGCTATTTCTTGTGCCTACTGCTGAAATTATAGGGCTTTACAAACTTGGCAAAATCATCGCCTGTTGTACCCAGCCTGTGCGATCGCTAGCCGGGATAGTCGAGCGATCGATTCCTAGGGATAGTTAACGACAATTTCACCGGTCTCGGAGTCGGGGTTGAGCGGGGCGATCGCTCCGTCGCCATACCAGCGCAGGGCCAAGTCGCCGAGCTGATCCAAGACCTGCACCAGTTCCAGCCCCCGATCGGTCAGCCCATAACTAACTTGGGGCGGCACGGTCGCTTCGTAGTGGCGATAAATTAGCCCCTCGCGCTCCAGCCGCCGCAGCCGCTCCGTGAGCACTTTGGTGGAAATGCCCTTCACTTGCCGCTTCAAAGCTCCAAAACGGATCGGCCCCTTCGTCGTCATCACCCACAGCAGGTATAGCGTCCAGGGGCCAGACAAAATATCCATCAACAGGCTGACGGGGCAGCACTTCACTTCTTTGGAGGGGCGAGGCATGGGCAAGCAGTTCCAGACTCAATTTTGGGCGTAAAAAGGAAGCTAGTTACTTTTAGGTTCCTACTTTACTTTAGTTGGCATTGACTTCTAGGATCGACGCTACGGGCCGAGGCCGCTCGTTTCCAGTCCGTATTGAGGTTTTTATGACGACGATCTCAGTGGTCTACTTTTCGGGATCTGGGCACACCCATCTGATGGCGGAATCGGTGGCGCGGGGAGCCAGCCAAGTGGACGGTGTGACGGCCGAGTTGCTGCGGATTACCGGCGCGCAGATTACCGAGGGGCGTTGGAAAGATCCGGAGATGCTAGATGCTTTGACCCGATCGGATGCGATCGTGTTTGGGTCGCCCACCTACATGGGCGGCGTGGCGGCCCAGTTCAAGGCGTTTGTGGATGCGGCCAGCTCAGCTTGGTTTGCCCAACAGTGGAAGGACAAGATCGCTGGCGGGTTCACCCACTCCGGCTCCCCCAGCGGTGACAAGCAGGGCACGCTGCTATACATGGCGATTAATGCAGCCCAGCACGGGATGATCTGGGTGGGGGCGGCTGAAATGCCCAGTCAATACGTGGGCAGTGATGAGGGGGTGAATCGCCTCGGGTCGTTTTTGGGGGTGATGGGTCAAAGCGATCTGAATCCCAATGGTGGTGAAGCGATCGTTCACCCAGGCGATCGCTTAACGGCTGAGAAATATGGTCAGCGGATTGCCACGATCGCCCAGCGCCATCGCGGCAGCTAGGGCAAGCTATCTAATTCATCAAAAGGGAATGAATCGGGGCGATCGACTGGGACAAAGCGATCGCCCTGTTCATTTTTGGTGAATTGGGGGCGATCGCACTTAACAGGTTTAATGTTCTGCTAACCCAAGGATCGCATCAATAATCGCTATGATGGCAATAGCTTGACTAGCGATCGCGTAGCATTTCTAATTCTATCGAGAAGAACTATGCGCTTTATCAATCCTAAAACTGATTATGCTTTCAAAAAAATCTTTGGCTCCGAGCAGAGTCAGGATATTTTAATTAGCTTTCTGAATGCGGTTTTATATGAGGGAAATTCCACCATTCGCGAGCTGGAGATTCTCAATCCTCATCTTGGGCCACGAATCCGTGGCTTCAAAGATACTTATCTCGACATTAAAGCAACGATCGCCGACAGTCACGGCCAAACCGAGACGGTGATCATTGAAATGCAGGTCTTAAATGTCGAAGGTTTCCAAAAACGCATTCTCTACAATGCTGCCAAAACTTACAGTAATCAATTGGCGATCGGGGATGGTTATACGGATCTGCAACCGGTGATTGCGCTCACGATCGTTGATTTTGAGATGTTTCCTGAGCTAGATCAACTCATTTCGCGCTTCGTTCTCAAAGAGAGAACCTATCTGACTGATTATTCGTCAATCTATGATATTGAGCTGGTGTTCATTGAATTACCCAAATTCCAAAAGGAACTTCCAGATCTAGAAACCTTGATGGATAAGTGGTTGTATTTTTTGAAAGCTGCCCGAAAGCTAGAGTCTGTGCCACCCAGTATGGAGGCGATTCCAGAGATTCAAAAAGCTTTTGCGATCGCAAACCAAGCCAACCTGAATGCTCAAGAGCTTGATGAGCTGGAGCATCAGGAAATTTTCATTCAGGATCAGCGTAATTCAATTAGAAAAGCTCTCAGCCAGGGCATCGAGCAGGGCATCGAGCAGGGCATTGAGCAAGGAAAACTGGCGGCGCAACGGGCGATCGCCCGACAGTTGTTGGGTGTGTTGGATGATGAAGCGATTAGTCGCACAACGGGTCTTGATCTGGAGGCGATCGCCCAACTCAGGATTGATAACTCGCTAAACTCCTAAAACTCATGTCTACCAGAGCTTTATGGTCGCAATAGTGGTGTGTTAGATTTCATCGGTCGCAGGAAAGTACCTTTTGAAGATGTCCTCCAAGTTGTCATAGAATCCCCACCCCATCCTATCTGTGCTTTTAACAATGCGCAGGGCACGCGCCTCATACTCATTAATCAAGTTTTCGCTCGCTGCAAGTTCTGCAGCTCGCTCGAAGAGATCCTCGAAGGATATATAGTACTCTTCATTGATGTCTCCGTAGGCAGCGGTAAACTCCACCCCAGTTTCGACACAGTAATAGATAAAATCGATCACCTGCTTCGGGCTGATGGCCTCGGCTTCGACACGTTGCAACATACGAAGGACAATTGATGGACTGCCGTTTCCGAACCCACGTTTGGGAAAAAACTCAGCTCGGACTTCCGCCTTATAGTCATCAAATTCAGATATTGGTGTAGTGGGGTCAAACTTGGCAATTAGGAAACGCTCAACAGGAGGATTGCGCTTTGCCAAATCAAGCAAAATTTGCACGAGTTCTTCTTTTGAGCAAGCTTTGAGATAAGTTTGAATAGTTTGTGCTTGCATACAATATGAGCCTAGACAAGGCAGCTAATTATGTCTTCAACCGCGAGTATAGGATAACTGTCCTTGGATGGGTATCGTCAAGCAACTGCGGTTTCAGCTCAGGATGATGGGGGTTATTTAGTAGTGCCTGTGGAGTAATGATGCTAACCTGGCAGCAGTAATCTATGACTTCAGTTCATGCCTGCTTGCCCTCAATGCCAATCCAGCCACACGGTCAAAAATGGTCGCATCCACAACGGCAAGCAACGCTTCAAATGCAAAGCCTGTGGCCGACAGTTCATTGAGCACCCTACTCAGAAACGAGTCACACCCGAGCAGATTGCGCTCATTGATCGTCTGCTCCTAGAGCGCCTTTCCCAAGCAGCCATTGCGCGGGTCGCGCAGGTTTCTGAATCTTGGATCGAATCTTATGTGGCGGTTGCAGGTGGTCGCACTTTGCGGGCCAAGAAACCAGATTGATCAATTACCTAGCAACAATTGAGTCATGCATTTGAGTCATGCATTGCGTTAGCGGATCTGTCGTTTGGTTTGGCGAACCCTGTCTTTTTCCCGTCACGAAGCAGCAAGCTAGCAATTGATTGATCACCACAATGCCCCTTGTTGATCGCTTGATGACTCATCATTACTTCACAGGCACTACTAAATTTTTCGTTTCCCTGAGTGGCAGGCTCTGGCCCCTTGATGTTGTGGTTAATTGGCGGAACCAGCGATAGCCGTACCCTTGCCCAAGCCCTCGATCGCGCTGGTTTGCCCTGGATTGCCACGGTGGTGAACCCGGCGGCCGCGCGGCTCTATGACGGCTTAAACGGTGTGGTGCGATCGGGCGCGTTTGCTCCCGCTGACCTCATGCCCTGGCTAGCCGATCGCGCCATCTGGGGCATCATCGACGCATCCCACCCCTTCGCCACGGAAATTTCCCAGCAAGCGATCGCCGCCGCCGCCCTTCGATCAATTCCCTATCTGCGATTTGAGCGGCCCGCCATTCCCCTGGAGCCGCCGGCCCTGAAATTGCCCAATCTAGCCGCCGCATTGTGCGATCGATTCCTGCGCGATCGGCTGGTGTTGTTCACTTTGGGGGTGAAGGCCTTGCCGCAGATTTTGCCCTGGCGCGATCGGGTGGCGGCTTTGTGGGTGCGGGTGTTGCCGGAGTCCGTGGCCCAGGCGATCGCCCTCGGGTTCGATCGCTCAGAGGTGATTGGCCAGCGCCTGCCGGTGGATCCGGCCCAAGAGCGAGCTGACTGGCAAAATCGGGCGATCGAAGTGGTTGTTACTAAAGCAGCCGGGGCAGCGGGAGGGCTGGATCTCAAACAAGCGTTGGCAAGGGAATTAGGCGTGCAGTTGCTGGTGATCGATCGCCCTTCGATTGTCTATCCTGCGCAAACCGATCAAATTGATGAGGTGGTGGCGTTTGCCCATTGGGCGATCGGTTCGCTGTAGGCGGTTGGTAACCAGTTCGCCTATCCACTGTGGTCAGCATCTGCACTTTCTCTTCAGCATCTTTTTAAGGGAATCTTAAATAAGTGCTTATTTTCAAAAATTGAATAAGTGATACGATTCGAACATCTGCCCTCAACGAACCCCATGAAGCTTTTCTGGATTTTCGGTTCATTGCTGCTTCCGTTGGCACTCGCCCCGATCGCCCAAGCGGAAGCCCCTCGATCGGATGAAATGCAGCTATCCCAGGCTGACCCCACAGCTCCCTTGGTTAATGTTTGTTATGTCGTGAACCTTCAGCAAGGACAGCTTGCTGTTCGTAACAGCCCCGGTGGTCAATCCCGCGCTGGCTTGGATAACTACAACATGGTTGAGGTTTACCGTCAGCAAGGCAATTGGTCTTGTGTTCGAGTTTTGGAAGGGCCTAACTCCCGCGTCGCAGGAATCGAAGGCTGGGTTAATAGCAGTTATTTGGAGTGTGATCAGCGCAATTGCTATCGAGCTTGTGGTTCCCTCATTGAAACCCGCAATCGTGTAAATGCGCGTGCTCGCCCTGGTATTTGCAGCCGCTAATCAAGCCGTAGGTTGAATTTTGTAAAACCCAACCTACGGCTCTTTATCAAGGCTATTAAGTTTAATCCTTTGCGAGAGATGAAATACTGAGAAATGGAGACAGACTAAGTTCCAGTTCAGCCTGCAGTTTGGCAAGCTTCTTCTTTTGCTCGGTAAGCATTTGATCCATCTTGTCTAACTCTATTTGACTGGACGCATCTTTTTTAAGCCTGAACTCTTCAGCTAAGAAGTTCCTGCGTTCTTGCATGCGAGCGATTTTGTCGGTTTCAGAAAAAAGGAGCTTCAATTGTGTAGAAATTTCTTCATCAAATAGCCATTTTGAATTTTGAGCTGCCTGCCAAAACAATAACCTCTCTTCTTCCGTTGAGCATTTTTCAAATATTGCAAAGCTCAAAGACTTACTTACTGTTTGAAAGATCTCTAATCTTTTCTCAAATAAATCTAATTTTAGCTTTCTTCTTGCGGTCTTTAATTGACCACATGCAATTAGAACTCCTAGGAGTGCGATAAGCGGTGTAGAAAGAGCAGATGAAAGCTTAATTAAATCAAATTGTTGCGAAGCATAGGTAGAGAGCAGCAGATCCATGATTTCAGTAGCTGTGTTTAGCATGGTTTCGTTACTTGATCATTATAGTAGCTAGTAGAATGAACATTGCCCACCGCTCTCTAGGAGAGGCGCTATTCATTTCAAAAGCAATCATTACCTTTTCCCTGAATACAATCGCATCGCTTGGGTTATGGATTGTGGATGGGCAACTTGGATCCTACGGGCTATTACTGCCACGATGGAAACTAAAATTTATAGTTAATATTGTTTTGAAAGAGCGCCTTATCTGTGGCTGCTTAGGTTTGGGGTCTTTCGCTCTATTGCTTCAAACATCATGGAAAACATCAGAATTAAGCGATTTCGGGCGATTTTTGAATCTCGCCTAGAAACCTTAAGCCATTTGCTGGATATTGCCGATTCTCACTTTGTCACCGATCGGGCTGCCCTCTTTCAGCTTCGGCTTGCGCCCGACATGCTGCCCTTTGGCACACAAATCGCCTTTACCTGTAACCAGCCGCGTAACTTTGCCCTTTGGTGCGCTGACCAACCCGCTAGCAACTTGAACCCCGAAGTGACCACCTTGGAAACTGCTCGAGATTACATCACCTCCACCCGAGAGTTGCTGAGCCAGATTAACGCCGGAGATGCCAAACTCTCAGAAATTCATCGCATTGACCTAGGAGAAGGCCTATCGCTGGAGTTGCCAGGATTAGCCTATGTGGATGATTTTTTGATGCCGAACTTCTACTTTCACCTAACTACAACCTATGGCATTTTGCGGATGGCTGGTGCTGCAATTGGGAAGCGAGATTTTATGATGCACCTCATGCCCTTTGTGAAACGGGATCCCAGTTGCTAGCGATCGACCAATCTATTGGATGCTAACGGTGAGACTGAGCGAGCCGGGGCGGCTTGGTGGCCGGGTGGCAATTGCCCGATCGCCCCTTTCGCCGGACAATGGGGACTTTGAGAGCAATCCAAACCCAGGAGGCGGGCGTGACTCAAGAATTCGACTACGACTTGTTGATCCTCGGAGCCGGAGTCGGCGGCCATGGTGCAGCACTGCACGCCGTCGCCTGTGGCCTGAAAACGGCGATCGTGGAAGCAGCCGAAATGGGCGGCACCTGCGTTAACCGGGGTTGCATTCCTTCCAAGGCTTTGCTGGCGGCTTCCGGCCGGGTGCGCGATCTTCGCAATGCCGCCCACCTCAAAGCCATGGGGATTCAAGTGGGCGGCGTGCAGTTCGATCGCCAGGCGATCGCCGACCACGCCACTAATCTCGTGGGCAAAATCCAAGGCGACCTGACCAACAGCCTGAAGCGGATTGGCGTAGACATCATCCAGGGTTGGGGCAAGCTGCTGGCTCCCCAAAAGGTGGAAGTGAACACCGCCGACGGCAACCGCACGATCACCAAAACGATCAGCGCCCGCAATATTTTGATTTCCACCGGGTCGGTGCCCTTTGTGCCGCCGGGAATCGAGCTGGATGGCAAAACGGTGTTCACCAGCGATGAAGCGGTGCGGCTGGAATCCGTGCCCCAATGGGTGGCGATCATCGGCAGCGGCTACATCGGGTTGGAATTCTCCGATGTGTACACGGCCCTGGGCGCGGAAGTGACGATGATCGAAGCCCTCGATCAACTGATGCCCGGTTTTGATCCGGACATCGCCAAGGTGGCCAAGCGGACGCTGATCGATCAGCGCGACATCGAAACCTATACCGGCGTGTTTGCCACCAAGATCACCCCCGGCGCGCCAGTGACGATCGAACTGACCGACGCGAAAACCAAGGAAGTGGTGGACGTGTTGGAGGTGGATGCTTGCTTGGTGGCTACGGGTCGCCGCCCCGCCACAGCCAATATTGGTCTGGAGAATGTGGGTGTGGAAACCAACCGCCCCGGCTTCATTCCCGTCAATGGCAAGATGCAGGTGCTAAAGGATGGCGAACCCGTACCGCACCTCTGGGCGATCGGGGATGCGACGGGGCAAATGATGCTGGCCCACGCGGCTTCGGCCCAGGGCGTGGTCGTCGTGGAAAACATCTGCGGGCGCGATCGGGAAGTCGATTACCGCAGCATTCCCGCCGCCGCCTTCACCCATCCCGAAATTAGCTTCGTCGGTTTGACGGAACCCCAAGCCAAGGAACTGGGCGAGGCGGAAGGCTTCAGCGTGGGTACGACTCGCACCTATTTCAAGGGCAACTCCAAGGCGATCGCCGAGGGCGAAGGCGACGGCCTGGCCAAGGTGATTTTCCGCAAGGACACGGGCGAAGTGTTGGGCGCGCATATCTTTGGCATCCACGCTTCGGACTTGATCCAAGAGGTGGCCACGGCGATCGCCCAGCGCGACTCCGTGAAGAACCTGGCCTTTGTGGTTCACGCGCACCCGACCCTCTCGGAAGTGATCGACGAAGCCTACAAGCGGGCCGAGCGGGAACTAGCTGAGGTCTAGAGCGAGCCATGCATAATCCTGAACTGGGGGAAGTCGTCTACGATCGCGACGGTCTCCGCAGCGTCCACAACCACGAATTCATGGACGATCTCGCCTTCCAACGGGCCTACGCGCGCGGCGTGCAGGCCGTGGGCTGGGATTACCAATGGCATTGGCGCGTCCATGTGGGTCTGTGGGCGGCGGCCACGGCGGCCCAACTGCCGGGGGACTTTGTGGAATGCGGTGTGAATCACGGCTTCCTCAGTTCGGCGATTATGAATTACCTGGATTGGAACCGGGGCGATCGCACCTTCTATCTGCTCGACACGTTCCAGGGGCTAGATCCCAAATATGTGTCTGATCGCGAACGGGCCGGCGGCATCCTCGACAAAAACCGCGAGCTGCTCGACAACGGCTTCTACGTTAGTGGTGTGGAGTCCGTGCGCCGCAACTTCAGTGAATGGCCCAAAGCCAAAATCATTGAGGGATCGATTCCAGAAACCTTGCCGCAGATTGATTCCGGGGCGATCGCCTTTGTCCACATTGACCTGAACTGCTCACCGCCGGAAGTGGCGGCCCTGGAGTTTCTGTGGCCGCGACTCGTGCCGGGAGCGGTGATTTTGTTGGATGACTACGCCTACAACGGCTATCGCCCGCAAAAATTGGGCATGGATGACTTTGCCCGCCAAAAGCAGGTGGCGATCGCCTCGTTACCCACGGGCCAAGGGTTGCTGATTCGCCCGCCCGATCGACCCCCAGCACCGGGGACAGCGGCCGTTGCACCAGCGGCAACCATGGTGATTTTTTAGCCTAGGCTCCCGGTTGGCGGTGGCTGGGAATTAGGATCAGCGACCAGTAGGGCACGGCGGCCGGGTCTACCTGGTCGATCGCCTGGATTTGTTGCTGCGGTAGGGTTGCCCGTTCGATGTAGATTGATCGCCCCGTTAGCCCCAACTCATCGAGCACCGATCGCACCTTCCCAAAATGCCGCCCCAGTTTGATAATCACCGCCGCATCGGTTTGGGCTAGGCGATCGCGCAGGGTCGGGCGATCGAGCGTGGCCGGCAAAATCGTCAGCACGTCTTGGCGATAGGTTAGGGGCACTTGGGCCACGTCCGCCGCCGCCAGGGTGGAGGAAATCCCCGGTACTAGCTCTGTGGGGAAGCGATCGCCCAGTCGATTTAGCAGATACATGAACGAACCGTAGAGCATCGGTTCCCCCTCGCAGAGCACCGCCACATCGCGCCCCGCCGCCAGGTGAGCCGCAATCTCCGCCGCGCCGCGATCGTAGCCCGCCGCCGCCGACTCCTGGGGGCTGAAGGGCAGGACGATCGGGACTTCGATTTGCGTCGGTTGCAAGAACGCCGCCACGATCGCCCGCGCCACCGAGCCGCCATCGGCCGCCGCCGGATAGGCCACCACCGGCACGGTCGTTAAAATCCGGTGCGCCTTCAGGGTCAGCAATTCCGGGTCGCCCGGCCCCACGCCCAGGCCGTAGAGCTTGCCCGTCACGCTTCCAGCTCCTTCGCCAGGGCATTCACCGCCGCCGCCGCGATCGCACTGCCGCCCCGCCGCCCATGCAGCGTGATGAACGGCACACCGCGCGAATTGGCCGCCAATTCCGCCTTCGACTCCGCCGCTCCCACAAATCCCACCGGGAAGCCCAAAATCAGCGCCGGTTTTGACCAACCCGCATCCAGCAATTCCAGCAGGTGAAACAAAGCCGTGGGCGCATTCCCGATCGCCACCACGGCCCCCGCCAAGTGGGGCCGCCACAGTTCCACCGCCGCCGCCGATCGGGTGTTGCCAATTTCCTGGGCCAACGGCCGCACTGCTGGATCGCCCAGGGTGCAGATCACCGGATTCGTGGCCGGCAATCGATCGCGGATGATGCCCTGCACCACCATTTGCGCATCGCAAAGGATCGGCGCGCCGGCCGCCAGGGCCGATCGGCCGATCGTCGCTGCACCGGCCGTGGCCTGCAAATCCGTCACCAAATCTGTCATCCCGCAAGCATGGATCAGCCGCACCGCCACCGGCTGCAAATCCGTGGGCAATTGTGCCAAATCCACCTCCGCCCGAATCGTGGCGAAGGACTGTTCATAAATGGCTTGACCATCGCGCAGGTATTGCAAGGCAGGGCGATCTCAACAGCGCAAAAACAGGTTAAGACTGACCCAAGGGGATGGTTTCCTGAGCCGATGGATGGGGTTGAATGGGCCCAAGACTCAGCCAGTCAGCTTGTTCAGAATATCAGGCGAATTCGATCGCGGATCCGGCAACTGCTGAATTCTGGGTCAGCAGTCCTTGGGCAACTCCATGGGCAATGGCCTACGGCCACCGATTCAAGACCAGTCCAAAAGAGGATGGATTCGGATGATTGAAGCGGTTCTCGGCAATCCTTTTTACATGTATTAATTAATACCTAAAATAGGACATTGATTCCGTAATTCCCTTGGCAGTGAGAAGATCAGCAAAAGCAATAAAACCCAATGCGGACTGAGATTAATCCATGCCTTTGGGTTGACTGTGGGGTTCGATCGGGCAAGTCCAATCTGCCCCCCACTGGAGACTTCTGATTAGACTGAAGCAGTTGCTAAAAATTATTGAAGAAAAGATGCAACGAACGGTAAATGCTCCCCATGTTGGAGTAGGGATCCTGTGGCTGCTCATCTCAATTGGCTGAATATGCGCGATGTGGCTTGGTTGCTGGGGTGCTCGGGACTCGTGTTTCTGATGCAGCCTGGTTTTATGTGTTTGGAATCGGGCATGACCCGATCGAAAAACAGCATTAATGTGGCGGCCAAAAACCTATCAGATTTTGGCATTTCGGCACTGCTCTACTGGTTGTTTGGATTCGGGGTGATGTTTGGCCCCTCTTGGTGGGGTTGGATGGGCCATGACTACTTTGCCCTATCGGTGGAATCGCAGCCTCAACTGGCGGCTTTTTTAATTTTTCAATTAATGTTTTGTGGCACTTCCACCACCATTATTTCCGGTGCGGTGGCGGAACGAATGCGGTTTTCGTCTTATCTAATCGTTTGTTTCCTTTGTTCAGGATTGATCTATCCCCTGTTTGGCCATTGGGCTTGGAAGGGAATGGAAATTGTGGGCGCAAGTCCTGCCGGCCAGGGGGTGGGCTGGTTGCGATCGCTCGGGTTCTATGACTTTGCGGGTTCCACAGTGGTGCATAGCGTGGGGGGCTGGATTGCCCTGGCCACGCTGTTGGTGGTGGGGCCGCGCTGGGGGCGCTATGACGAAGCCACCCGGCAGCACAAAATCAGCGGGTCGAATCTGCCCTTTTCCATGCTTGGGGCCATGATGCTGTGGCTGGGCTGGTTGGGGTTCAATGGCGGCAGCACCCTGGCCCTCAATGAACATGTCCCGGCGGTGCTGGTGCATACGGTGATTGGGGGTGTGGCGGGGATGCTGGGCGGCGGGGCCCTGGGTTGGTACTATCGCCACCGGCCGGATGTGGAATGCCTGATCAACAGTTCCCTGGCGGGTATGGTGGCTGTGACGGCCTGCTGCAATGTGATTACGACCCCGATCGCCCTGGTAGTGGGGTTCACGGGGGCGGCCGTGGCGTTGGCGGTGGAATGGTGGCTCGATCGCCGCCAAATCGATGACGCGGTGGGAGCTGTGCCCATCCATGCGGGGGCCGGGGCCTGGGGCACGCTCTGTGTGGGGTTATTTGGGGATTTGAGCCAAATGCCGGGCGGTTTGGAGCGCCCCCAACAAATTGCCGTGCAACTGTTGGGCATTGGAGTTTGCGCCCTCTGGTCTTTTGGGTTGTCTTACGGGTTGCTGCGCTGGGTCGATCGCCTGCATCCCCTGCGGGTTTCCCTTGCGGAAGAACAGATGGGCCTGAACGTGGCGGAGCACCAGGTAAAAACGGAGGTCTATGACCTATTTGAGGTGATGGATCACCATGCTCGCCAGGGAGATTTGCACTTGCGAGTGCCGGTGGATCCGTTCACGGAGGTGGGCTACATTGCCGAGCGCTACAACCAGGTGATGGATGCCTTGCAGGAAAAGTCCCAGGCGCTGGAGTCCCTGAATGCGAGCCTGGAAGCCCAGGTGCAGCAGCGGACGGCGGAGTTGGAAACCGCCAACCAGGAACTCCAGCGCCTGAACCGCCTGAAGGATGATTTGCTGGCAAATACGTCCCATGAACTGCGCACGCCCCTCAACGGCATCATTGGCTTGGCGGAGGCGATGCTGGATGACGATCGGGGAGGATTGAGCGATCGGGAACGGTCAAACCTGGACACGATCGCCGCCAGTGGCCATCGGTTGGCCAATTTGGTGAACGATCTGCTGGACTTTTCCAAACTGCAACACCAGACGATTGACCTGGCCCTGCGCCCTTGCACCTTGGCTGTGGTGGTGGAACAGGTGTTGCAACTGCACTACGACCAAGCGGAACGTAAGGGCTTGGCGCTGGTGAATGCCATTGATTTGGCTCTGCCGCCCGTGTTGGCGGACTTCAACCGGCTGCAACAGATTTTGCACAACCTGGTTAGCAATGCGCTCAAGTTCACCCAAAGCGGTGAGGTGATTGTTCATGCTCGCCGTTGGCAGCCGGACGCGGAACTGTTGCATCAGTTGCATCAGCCGCCTTCTGTCGATCCTGCCAACTCCCTAGATCCTCAATTGGGGGATCAGCAATTGGGTCAACAATTGGATCAATTAACGGGGGTGGTGATGCCCTCAAGCGCGATCGGGCAGGGTGCTCTGTTCGATCGCCCCGGATTGGATCCGGCAGAATCTGAGCAGTTTGAGCGGGAGCATCCTTCCGAGTCATCCCCGGAAACGGCTGCCCAAAAGTGGCTGGCCATTTCCGTCAGTGATACGGGCATTGGTATTCCCACAGAGGCGATCGAGCGCATTTTTGAATCCTTTGAACAGGCCGATCGCTCCACGGCCCGGGAATATGGCGGCACGGGGTTGGGGTTGGCCATTGTGCGGCAACTGGTGGAACTGCATGGGGGCAAAATTTGGGTGGAGTCCCGTCCCGAAGTGGGATCCATCTTTACGCTGACCTTGCCGGTGGCCCTGGAAGCGCCAGCCCTCACCTACGAAATGCCCAGCTTCCGGCGATCGCCCATGATGTTGCGCAAGCCTGCCCCCACCAATCCCAAACCGGCTCCCGAAGCCCCGATCGCACCGGAACCGATTACCCTGGCTCCGGCCACCGTGGAGGGCGATCGTCTCCTAGAAGCCCTTAGCCAGCGGGACACGGAACAGCTCTTGGCCAAGGCCAGCGCCGCCCGCACCCAACCCAATCAACGGTTCAAAATCCTGATGGTGGATGATGAGCCGGTGAATCTTCAGGTGCTGGAAAATTTCCTGTCCCAGGAGGAGTATGAAATCGTGACCGCCGACAACGGCCCTGCTGCCCTGGCCGTGTTGGAACAAGGGTTTCAGCCCGATGTGGTGTTGGTGGATGTGATGATGCCGAAAATGACCGGCTATGAGCTGACCCAGCAGTTGCGATCGCGCTATCCCGCCCACAAGCTGCCGATTTTGATGCTCACGGCCAAAAACCAGGTGGAAGACTTGGTGCAAGGTCTCGACTCCGGAGCCAATGACTACCTCACGAAACCCGTTTCCAAGAAGGAATTGCTGGCTCGTCTGAAAACCCATCTGCAACTGTCCCACATCAATATTGCCTACGGGCGGTTTGTGCCCCACGAGTTCCTGCGTCTGCTGAATAAACAGAGCATTTTGGAGGTGGAACTGGGCGACCAAGTGGAACGGCAGATGTCGGTTTTGTTTTCCGACATTCGATCGTTCACCACGATCACGGAAAACCTGTTACCGGCCGAGAGCTTCCGGTTCATTAACCGCTATTTGGCCCATATGGAACCGGCGATTCAGCAAAATGGCGGCTTCATTGACAAATTCATTGGCGATGCGGTGATGGCGCTGTTTCCGGAATCGGCCGATGACGCGGTGGCCTCCGCGATCGAAATGCGGCGAAATTTGGAAGTCTTTAACCGCGAACGACAACAGGCGGGCGAAGTGCCGATCGAAATTGGCATTGGCATCAACACTGGCCAAATGCGATTGGGAACAGTGGGCGGTAAAAATCGGATGGATGGGACTGCCATCAGTGACGCGGTTAACTTGGCGGCTCGGTTGGAAACCCTGACCAAGCGCTACCAAAGCAGCATCCTGATTTCCCACCACACGATCGCCCAGATGGAGGATCCAACGCGCTATCACCTGCGGTTTATCGATCGGTTACAGGTGACAGGCAAATCTCGGCCCGTGGCGGTGTTTGAGGCGATCGATGGCGATCCGTCCCCCATCCGCGACCAAAAACTCTCCACCATGGCCCATTTTGAGGAAGGCACTTGGCTCTATCACCGTCAAGAGTTCAAGTCGGCGGCCGTTTGTTTTGAAGAATGTTTGCGGCAATTCCCGGGCGATCGGGTGGCTCAAATCTATTTAGAGCGATCGGTTCATGCGGCCCTGCCCACTACGGATTAGGGAATCGCTCGATCGAGAATCATTAGACCTCTTGCATCAATCAAAACCCTGACCCTAAATCCCTCTCACAAGTCGGGAGAGGGACTTGGCAACCAACAACGAAATCGCCGTTATTCCCGATTTCTGGCTCCCCTTCGCCCTCCTTGGGAGAAGGGGTTGGGGGATGAGGGCTGTTAACTGATTCGCGCAAGAGGTCTATTCGCTCGATCGAGCGATTGCCCCGATCGTCGTGCCGGGAAGCTGAGCGGCCTGTCGGCAGCTCCTGGAACCAAGCGAAAACGGTTGATTGTTCACGCCCCGATCGTCGTAACAAGGGGCTGAAGCCCCTTGCTCCTCACGATTTTGTCACGGTGGAATCAGGGTTGTGGGCGATTTAATAGCGGGCCCTAGCGTGCGCCGCGATAAATTCGCTCCGACTGCTCCGGCGGCAACCAGGCACAGGCTTGGGCTTGGCGCTGGGGCAAGGTCAGGGTCGGCGTGGGCCGATTCCAGGCACTTTCCGGCTCCACATATTCCTGGGTTTGGGGGTCGTAGGCATAAATTCGCCCTGTTTCAATTTCATAAACCCAAGCATGGAGTCGCAAGCTGCCCTGGTTCAGCTTGGCTCGCACACAGGGATAGGTGCGCAGGTTGTCAATTTGGGTGAGCACGTTTTCGGCCACCGCAATTTCCAGCAAATCTTCACCACTACAGGGGCTGTAGTTTTGCAAAACCACCTGGCGCGTTGCTTCCGCATGTTCCAGCCAGCGGCTGACCAAGGGCATTTTGTCTTCCAGCTCTTTGATCTTCAGCAGGCCTTTCATGGCCCCGCAGTGGGAATGGCCGCAAACCACAATTTCACTCACCCCCAAGGCTTCGATCGCATACTCGATCGTCGCTCCTTCACCGCCATTAGCCGCGCCATAGGGGGGAATGATGTTACCGGCATTGCGGATCACGAAAATTTCGCCAGGATCCGATTGGGTAATCAGTTCCGGGTCAACGCGGGAGTCAGAACAAGAGATGAAGAGAACGCGCGGTTTTTGCCCATGGGCCAGCTCTTCAAACAGCTTTTGATGGGACGCGAAGTAATCTTGCTGAAACTGCCGCAAGCCTTTGATCAATTTGTGCATGGCGTTCTGTGCATGGCCTGGTTACCCGTGGCCTGGTCGTTGCCCGTCTGGCTGGTGAGTTGGTGAATATCTTACGGCCTTAGGGGCGCTGGTCGTCGGTGGTGGCGGGTGCTTCGCGCCGGTTGGTGCTGCGGGCCCGATCGGGCGACTCCGCCGGACGATTGGCGGGCGCAGCGCTACTGCTGGACGGTTTGCGATCGGCCGGTGAGGCCTTGGGCGTGGGGGAAGGGCGATCGCTTGGAGTTGCCACGCTCCGGTTGTCGGAATCGGTCAAGCGCTGGGCCCCGGCCCGGTTTTCTTCGGCGGGTCGCGGTGTGACGGTTAACCCCGCCGCGCCCGATCGCGACAGTTGCAAGAAAGAATCGAGGGCCGCACGCCAAACCAAATAGCCCCGATCGCTCAGGTGCAGGCCGTCAGTAGTGAGATCTGGGTGCAGATTGCCCTGTGGATCGGTGAACATCGGAAACAAATCCAAGAAGCCCACCCGTTCATCCCGGGCCACCTGGTTCAACCGGCGGTTAATGCGCTTGATTCGATCGAGTGTGGCCTGGCGCAAACGGGCCCGACCTTCCCAAGTGGAGCTAGCCCCGCGATGGGGAAACAGGCTTTGCAACACAATCCGCGAATTGGGGTGGGCTCGGCGCAATTCTTGGGTGATGGCCCGGTGATTTTCCACGATCGTGTCATCACTGACCCCTTGCATCAGGTCATTAATCCCGATCGCCACAAAAATCACCTCCGGTTGCAGACGTGCCAACCCATCCAAGCGCTGCAACAACAACCGGGTCGTATCCCCAGAGATGCCCTGATTTAGCCAAGTGGTTCCCGCCGGCAACAGACGGGACGGAAAGGCCAGAGTTAAGGAATCGCCCACCAACACCGCCAACCGGGCGGGCCGTCGCAGGGCCATCGCATTGGCTTCCTGCCGCCGCCGAGCCACCCATCCTTCATAACTGGTGGCCGCGACGGGCGATCGCTTCGGAGTGGTCACCGTGGCTGCCACGGCCCTAGTGGGCGATCGCTCCAAAGACTCTTGGGTTTGCTGAATCTGGTCAATCGCTTGGGCAATGGCCTTGGCCGCCGCACGGTCTAGGCCCGTGACGACCACCAAAAAGGCCACTGCTAATAATCCATTGCCCCATAGAGACCATTTGACCCACCAAGGAGCGCGGGGCTTAGACGGTGAGAAACCACTTGATCGGCGTGACCAGCCAATCGAGCGGCCAAAAATTCCTGTTCGTCGAGCACGCGATCGAGAAAACACGATTTGCCCTGAAACGTTGTGGTGACCCTGCCTCGGTGCAAGCCAACCGGCCCTAACTGGCTCCGTTGACCTTGCATCCATCGCCAAAAGACCAATTCACTAAGAACTCTAGCGAACTTTGGCCGCAAAAAAAACATCCCTAAACACAAAAGAGGGCGATCGCCCCCTCCTGTGTCATTGAACACCTGTGGTAATCAGTCGCATCCGAACTCGGCTAACAGCTAAGGTCGTCGAAACGATAGAAAAGCATCGTTACCCGACCTCGCCCCAGTACCGAGGCTTTTCCCTAGGATGCGGTTTGATCCGAAACACCCATTGCCGCCGTACCCGTGGGGCCGATCGAGGTGTTGTCCTTCACAAAGCCACTGTAGGCTTCCATCCCGTGCTCGCCGATATCGAGGCCAATGGCTTCTTCCTCGGGCGAAACCCGAATGCCACCAAAGGCATTCAGGGCATACCAGAAGATGGTGGACAGCAACACCGTCACCCCACCAGCAATGGCAACACCCAGGAATTGCACACCCAACTGGGTCAAACCACCACCATAGAACAGGCCCAAACCAGCCGCATCCGCACCCGTTGCATCCTTACCAATGCTGAACAGGCCGACCGCCAGCGTGCCCCAAACACCGCAAACCAAGTGCACCGAAGTAGCACCCACTGGGTCATCGACCTTCAGCACCGAGTCAAAGAAGCCCACCGACAGCACCACCAGAATCCCGGCAATGCCACCAATCAACACAGAACCGGTGTAGTCAACCACGTTGCAACCCGCCGTGATGCCCACCAAGCCAGCCAGGATGCCGTTGATCACCATCGACAGATCCGGCTTGCCCGACAGCCACCAGGATGTGAACGTGGCGGTTACGCCACCCGCTGCGGCGGCCAAGTTGGTGGTCACAGCGATGTAAGGCACTGCTGCATTCACCGCCAGGGTCGAAGCCCCGTTAAACCCAAACCAGCAAACCCACAGAATCAAGCAGCCCAACGTGGCAATGCTCATGTTGTGGCCAGGGATGGCGCGGGGTTGGCCGTTGTCATACTTACCCATCCGGGGCCCCAGAATCGAAGCACCCATCAGCGCTGCCCAACCACCGACGGAGTGTACCGCCGTTGAACCAGCGAAGTCGCGGAAGCCCATGTTGAACAACCAACCGCCCGTGCCGCTCCAAATCCAACGGCCTGTGATGGCGTAGGACACCCCAACCAGCAGCAAGCTAAAGATCAAGAAGTCCACGAACTTCACCCGCTCAGCCACCGCACCGGACACGATCGTGGCGGCGGTGCCCGCAAAGGCAACTTGGAAGAGGAAGTGCAGCGAGACCGGCAGCCCCGTTGCTTCAATGCCGTAAGTTTCGGGCGTTCCTGACAGGAAGAAGCCCGTCGTGCCAATTACGTTATTGCCTTGGGCAAACATGAAGCCATAGCCCAAAGCCCAGAATGCCAAGGTGGCCAGAGCAAATACAATCAGGTTCTTGGTCAGAACGTTAACGGCGTTCTTCTGACGACAGAAGCCCGTTTCCAACATGCAGAAGCCCGCGTTCATGAAGATCACGAGGATGGCTCCCACTAGAACCCAGGTCATGTTCAGCAGGCCCTGAACGTCTTCGGGCTTGATGGGTTCAGCGGCATGGGCAGCCAGGTTCCAGGTGGCCACAATCACGGCGGCCAAAGGAATGCAGGCTAACCAACCGAGGGAGGTGCGGCGACCGAATACGTCGTGAAAGAACGATCGCCCGGCACTCAGGATCTGGTCAATGGATCGATCGGTGCCCTCGTTAAGGGAGCGCGAATGCCCCTTACGGCGACCCGAGAACTTGAGCCTAGCCATAGACTAACGGTTCCTATAGGGGTTGATGTTGATATGGATGGTTCAGAGACAGGGCGGTTGCTGACTGGTTAAAACTAAGACCATCACTCCTTCACTAACAATTGCTGCGATTCGCTCACGAATGCGGCAATCAGGAAGCTTCCTGCTCCATCGCGGCGAAGTTGGCTTCATTTGCTCCACAGGCTGACACGATCGGACTGGCCGCCTTTTGTAGATGCATCGCCTTTGGGAGTGGTTTGCCCCAGGGTTTGACAGGGACTCAATGAGAGCTAGACTGCAATCCAAGACAGTCTCTTGACGCAGCAATTGTTGATCGACGTGGACTTGCTTTAAACACAGGCAATTGCATCAATTTTGTCGAGTATCGTTCTGTATCTAGCGATACTGATCGTTCTGGGCTGTGGGTAGATTCACCGGGACAAAAAGCTGAAGATGGGTGATGCGATCGGGCAGGACTGGCCATATCGTTGGCGGCCGTTGGGGGTGCAAGCCCCGTCCTGTCAGGAGCGACCCTGAGCCGAGGTGTAAAATCAGCATGGTTACGATCGCAGCCCAAACAAAATCCCGATCGCCTAGTCATTTCGCCATGTTGCTGGTTGGCCCTGTCCTTGATTGGCCAAGTGGCTGGGGCTGAAGTCCAAGGGTGTGAATGAGTTTTGAATGGCTCTGTGAAATTGCTAGAACTGCTGAATTGCTGAGCTGGTGTTGAAATCTCTGCCCCAGTCCTACGGGGGATTTTGAGGACGATTGAAATGTGGATTGTTCATATCCCCCAGACAGCAGCATTGAAGTCCGTGATGAGGCTCCCCCATGGAAGTTAGCGAATTGCTCGAACGCTACGCAGCCGGAGAGCGAGATTTTGACCGCGTTGATTTGTCATCGGCGGATCTCAGTGGGGCCCTGTTGCCCGGTATTTCGCTCCAGGGGGCGGATTTATCAGGGGCCAAGTTGTCCGGCTCCAACTTGGAAGAAGGAAACCTGCGGGAAGCGCGTTTACTGAGCGTGGAGGCGAATCATGTGCAATGGCGTGGGATTAATCTCCGCGAGGTGAAATTGCGGGATGCGTCGTTGCGGGGAGCCAATTTGGTGAATGCGAACTGCATTGGGGCGGACTTGAGCGGCGTGGATTTGGGCGATCAGGCGAATTTGTCCGGTTGCTCGATGCGGGCCACCAAGTTGGTCGGGGCGAATTTGCGGGAAGCGGTGTTGATCGAGTCCAATCTCAGTGAAGCGGATTTGCATCAGGCCAACTTGGAAGGGGCCAACATGCGAGAGGCCACGTTGCACCACGCCAAGCTCACGGAAGCCAATTTGACCAAGGCGAACCTCACGCGGGCCAATTTGACCAAGGCCAATTTTTCAGATTCGGTGTTGGTGGGGGCGATGTTGCTGGAGGTTTATGCCAGTAGCACGGTGTTTTTGGCGGCGGACTTGTCCAGTTGCGACCTGCGGCGAGCCAAGGCGATCGGGGCGGATTTCACGGCGGCCAAACTGCTGAAGGGAAATTTGCGGGAAACCAATCTCAGTTGGTCAACGTTGCGCCAAGCGGATTTGAGCGATGCCAATTTGTTTCAGGCTCGCTTGCAATGGACGAATTTCAGCAGTGCTGTGCTGCGGGGGGCGGTGTTGATTGATGCGGATTTGTCCCAGGCCAACACCCGGGCGGTGGTTTGGACGGGGGCGATCGGCCCGGATGGCCAAGCCCATTACTAACAAGCTGTGGATTACCCCATTCAGCCGATCGATCAGGGGAATTGGCCCGCCAGTGCTGGGCTGCGCCGGTTGTTTAGCCTCCCGTCCCTGAACTCCAGAGCCTAAAGGCCCGGGGTCTTTTGCTCATTTGCTCAGTGGGTGCTGCGTTTAACGATAGGGAGCCAACAGGGGGGCGAGCCGATCGAGCGTGGCGGTGGGCACTTTGTCGAGGGGGGTGAGCAGCGCACCGGCCAGGGCCTGATGGGCGATCGACTCGGGCGGTTGGGCCCCCAAGCGGCGGACTGTTTCTCGGATGATCGATCGGGCGTTGTCGGCATTGCGATGCAAGTTCCCAATCACCATCTCGGTGGTCACACTGTCGTGATCGGGGTGCCAACAGTCATAGTCGGTGACCAGGGCGATCGTGCAGTAGGCGATTTCCGCTTCTCGGGCCAGCTTGGCTTCCGGTAAGTTGGTCATGCCAATGACGGTGGCTCCCCAACTTTGATAGAGCTGGGATTCGGCCCGCGTGGAGAAAGCTGGCCCTTCCATGCAGAGATAGGTTCCGCCGCGATGCAACGTCACCTCCGACAGGGCCAGGGAGTCGATCGCCTCAGCCACCAAGCCCGACAAGGCTGCACAAATGGGATCACCAAAGGCAATATGGGCCACTAAGCCATCGCCAAAAAAGGTGGAAACCCGGTTACGGGTGCGATCGATGAACTGATCTGGCAACACAATATCCAGAGGCTTAGCCGCCATTTGCAACGATCCCACCGCCGACACGGACAGGAGATAGCGCACGCCCAAGGTTTTGAGGGCCCAGATGTTGGCACGGTAGGGCACTTCCGTGGGCAGCAGGTGATGGTGGCGGCCATGGCGGGCCAGAAAGGCCACGGGCACACCGTCCAAGGTTCCGGTGATGATTGCGTCGGAGGTGGGGCCGAAGGGGGTTTCAATCCGCTGTTCTTGGGGATTTTGCAGCGCCTCCATTCGATAGAGACCGCTGCCGCCCAGAATGCCAATGGTGATTGTGTCGCCCGTTGAGTCCGTCATTGTTGAGAGGTGCTCCATAAACCAGTAGGGTCGATCGCCCGAATTGGGCTGGTCATTTCAGCCTAAGCCGCCTGTCGCTGACTCATGCTCAAGATTCCGTAGTAATAGTCCTTTAGTTGGCGGGTAGCGGCGGCCCAGCCCCAGCGTTCGGCCTCGGCTCGGGCAGCCGATCGCAGGTTGGCCCGCTGACTCGGATCGGCGAACAGGCGTTGGGTGGCGGTGATTGCGCCCTGGTCATCGGTGGGGTCAAACAGGAAGCCGTTTACGCCGTCGGTGACGATATCGGGGATGCCGCCCGCGTTGGCCGCCACCACGGGACAGCCGGCCGCCATTGCTTCCAACAGCACCAGACCGAGGGTTTCCGTGCGCGAGGGGAAGATGAACGCATCGGCGCTGGCATAGGCGGCGGCTAGCTCCAGACCGCGCAGGTAGCCGACGAAATGGGTGGTGGTTCCCGCGAAAAATTCCTCTAGCTCGGCGCGGTAGGGGCCGTCACCGACGAGGGCGAGCCTTGCGCCGGGAATCGATTCGAGCACGGGCCGGATGCGATCGACCTCCTTTTCGGCGGACAGGCGACCGATGTAGATCAGCAGGGGCGCGTCCGGGTGGCCTTGGCTGAGGAAGTCGCGCATTTCGGTGGTGGCGCGATCGGGCGTGAAGCTGTCTGTATCTACGCCGCGCTGCCAAAGGGCGGTGCGCTCAATGCCATGGTCGCTCAGTTGCTGCACCATGGCGGTGGAGGTACAAAGGTTAATTTCTGCGAGATTGTGGGCGGTTTTTAGCAATTCCCAGAGCAAGCCTTCTAGCATTCCCAATCCGTAATGTTGTAGGTATTGGGGCAGGTGCGTGTGATAGGAAGCAACGAGGGGTAATTGACGAGTTTTGGCGTAATAGATGCCGCCTAAACCGACGACAGCCGGGTTAACCACATGAATTAAATCGGGGTGAAAATGATCCAATTCGCGACCAATTGCCGGGCGTGGTAGGGCAATTTTTAGCTCAGGATATTGCGGCAGTGGAAACCCCGAAACCCCAAAAACTTTTGAGCCGTTGTAGTCCTTTAACCCCAAATCGGGCGTGACAATCAGCACCTCATCGCCCATTTTTTGCAGGTGATCGATCGTGTGGCGCAGACGGGTCACGATCCCATCGATTTTGGGCAAAAAGGTTTCGGTAAACAGCGCAATTCGCATAGGTTCCGTGCGGGGCAACAGGGACAAAAGGAGCAAGAGGGCAGCGGCGCAAGACGGGCGATCGCCCGATGTAGATTAAGGCTCGGTTAATGCCAAGCCTAGACTAGGCGATGGTTTCAGCCTATTCCCGCCGATATTTGCCTCAGGATACCGCTTGGGGGGGATCGATCGGCCCCGGCGGCATTATTCGCGCCCCGCCAAGCGCGCCAACCGATGGCTATACCAAGTAGCCCCGATGATCAGCAGCCCGATCGCCCCCAGGGTCAAACTCAGGGGCAAAAACTGACCCCGACTAATGGCATCGGTGCCGGAACTGCCCAATTGCACAAATAAAAATACGCCGGGGCCCGTGCCCGCCACGGTGGCAATTAAATAATCCCGAAAGCGCACGGAGGTTAAACCCGCCGTGTAGTTGGCTAAACCGTAGGGCAAAATCGGCAACAGACGCACGGCAAACATATAGGCAAAGCCGTGGCGACGAATTTCTTGATCCATTTCTTGCCAGCGATCGGCGAGGCGGCGCTCAAAGGCAGGTCGAGCCAGCCAACGACTGAGATAAAAGGAGGCGATCGCGGCCAAAATGGCGGCTAAACTCGTCCAAATCGTGCCCCAAATTGAGCCGAATAATGCGCCACCCAAAAGGTTTAAAGCCGTTGAGGGTAACATCAGCATGGTGACAGCAAGATAGACCACCATATAAACCAATGGCGCGAGCCAACCCGTACCCCCAATTTGCGTGCGCAGCCGTTCCACGTCAATCATCCCCAAGCTGTAAAACATTGCCCCGATCGCCCCGAGGCAAAAGAACAGTAGCAGCACAATCCAACGTTTTTTAGGGGGCTTCATGGGGTGCTTGGGGGGAGCGGCTGGGTGATCTAGGAATTGGGGAGTTCGGCGCGATCGCGATCGGTCACCCGCCAACTGAGTTTGGTATTCAGCCAAAAGTTCCAGAAGGTGACTAAGCCGATCGCGATTAGGTTCGCTAAATAACGATATTGACCCGCAAAAATCACATTAAAAAAGAGATTCAAAATCAAGACATTCAGAATCAGCCCCATTAAGCAAATTAAATTGAATTTCAGGAACCGTTCGAGGCGGCGACGAAAGCCGGTTTGGCGTTGGGATAAGTCCCGAAATGTCCAGCGATCGTTCCACCAAAAATTATTCAAAATTGCCACTTCCGCTGCGATGATTTTGCTGCGGGTGAGACCCCAAGCCAAGGTACTGGGATCGCTAAGGGCGTAGAGCACCGCCATATCTACGATTACTCCACTCAAGCCGACAATACCAAACCGGATGAAGCGCTGCACCGGGAAGCGATCGAGCCGCAGCCGCAGCAAATGGGCGAAATAGTCGATCGCGTGATACCAAGTGACTTTGGTTTCGCCCGATTGCCGTTCGCGAAATTCGTAGGGGAGGGTTTTGACGCGCCCAAAATCACCTTTTGCTAATACTTCAATCAGGATTTTATAGCCCAAGGGATTGAGGATTTTTTGGGCGATCGCGCTACGTTTCAACACAAAATAACCGCTCAAGGGATCGGACAAACGCCCCACCACGTCGGGCAACAGAGTCAACCCCAAAATCTGCGCGCCCCGAGAGGTGAGCCGCCGCCACAGGCTCCAATCACTGATGCCGCCGCCGGGATCATTGCGACTGGCGGCCACCAAATCAGCCCCGGCCAAAATTTGCGCCACCATCTCCGGCAACAGTTGCTCATCGTGCTGGCCGTCGCCATCAATTACGCCCAAAATTTCGCCCTTGGCCACCTGCCAACCGCGAATTACAGCGGTGGCTAATCCCCGTTCATAGTGACGACAAAGCACCCGCAATTGGGGAAATTCGGTGGTTAATTCCTGGGCAATTTTCCAGGTGCGATCGGTACTGTTGTCATCCACCACAATAATTTCATAATCATGGGGCAGCACGGGATCTAAAACCGCCACGAGCGATCGCACCAAGGCTTCAATATTTTCGGCTTCTTCGTAGGTGGGAATTACTAAGGAAAACCGCAGCGATCGCGCCATCACCGTCAGCTTGCCACCCCGGGGCGAGAGGTCAGCAAACTGGGCGATCGCCTGATCTAAATTTAGGGGTTGCTGAAGATGATCCGCATGGCGAATTTCGATCTGAAACTCCGCCGTGGTTGGTTCCCCCCAGGTGGATTGATGTAACAGCAAATCCGGTAGCGGATCGATGCACAATTCACCCGTGGGAACTGCTTCCATGGATCGCAAAGTGGGTCGCACAGTCGGCGTAAACCCCATCATTAGGACTCAGCAACCTTGGCGACGAGCCGAGGCTGAAAATCGAGAGTTTTGACCAAGAATGCCAACTTATCGCTAGCTTCTTCCACGATTTTGGTGGTGGGTTTTCCAGCTCCATGACCCGCTTTCGTTTCAATCCGAATCAGGGTCGGTGCATCACCACCTTGGGTCGCTTGCAGGGCCGCCGTGAACTTGAAACTATGGGCTGGTACCACGCGATCGTCCCGATCGGCTGTGGTGATGAGGGTGGCGGGATAGGCTGTGCCCGATCGCAAATTATGTAGCGGTGAATAGGCATAGAGAGCCTGAAATTCCGCTTCGTCTTCCGGCGATCCATAGTCAGAACACCAGGCCCAACCGATCGTAAATTGGGGGAAGCGCAGCATATCCATCACCCCCACTGCTGGCAGGGCTGCCCCAAATAAATCCGGTCGCTGAATCAGGCAAGCGCCCACCAACAAACCGCCATTACTGCCACCGGAAATCGCTAGCCGTTGGGGCTTGGTGTATTGATTCGCAATCAACCACTCAGCGGCAGCAATAAAGTCATCAAAGACATTTTGCTTTTGCAGTTTTGTGCCCGCTTCATGCCAAGCTTCGCCATATTCGCCACCGCCCCGCAGATTAGCCACGGCGTAGATACCACCCATTTCCATCCACACCAAATTGGAAACGGAAAACACAGGAGTGAGGGACACATTGAACCCGCCATAACCATACAGAATCGTGGGGTGATCGCCGGTTAATTCCAGCCCTTTCTTATGGCTAATAAATAGCGGGATTTGTGTGCCATCTTTGCTGCGATAAAAAACTTGGCGCGTTTCGTAATCGTCCGGGTTAAATGCAACCGTTGGCTTGCGGAAAAGCTGACTGGTTTGGCTAGCAAAGTCGTAGCGATAAATGCGCGTGGGGGTGGTGTAGCTGGTGAAGCTATAGAAGGCTTCCCGATCGCCCCGTTTGCCTTGAAATCCCCCGATCGAACCGAGGCCCGGCAACTCGATCTCAAACTGGAATTGCCCTTGCAAATTAAAAAACTGCACCGCCGATCGCGCGTCCTGCAAATATTCCACCACAAACCCATCATTCAGGGTGGACACCGCATCTAGCTTGTGGGTTGCTTCGGGAATCACTTCTTGGATCGTCGATTGCCAATCGGTGCTGGTCGCGTCGAGGTCGATCGCCACCACCCGACCCATGGGCGCTTGCCAGTTGGTTTCAAACCAACCGATCGCCCCGTCATTATCAATAAAGCCAAAGCCGCCGACCCAATCGCCCACCAGTTCCCGCACGGGCGAATCCGGTTGCCGCAGATCTTTTACAAACAACAAATTTTTGGATTCAGTTCCCTTCCAAACGGAAATCAACAGATAGGAACCGTCATCGCTGACCGTGCCGCCAAAGCCCCATTCTGGCTGATCAGGTCGCTCATAGATTAGTCGATCGGCAGCTTGCTCAGTGCCCAGTTCGTGATAATAAAGCTTCTGGAAATAGTTGATTTCTTGGAACTGGTTTTCGGCGTTGGGTTCATCGTAGCGACTATAGAAAAAGCCGCGATTATCCGGTGTCCAAGAGGCTCCCGAAAACTTCACCCAATCTAGGCGATCGGGCAGATCTTCCCCGGTTGCCACCGATCGCACGCGCCAGGTTTGCCAATCGGAACCTGCCGCGGACAAGCCATAGGCCATCAGCGAGCCATCTTGGGTGAAAGCAATCCCCGACAGAGCCACCGTGCCATCATCCGACAGCCGATTTGGGTCGAGCAAAACGCGCGGTTCCCCATCGAGGCGATCGAGCGTATAGAGCACGCTTTGATTTTGCAGACCGTCGTTTTTGTAATAAAAATAGCGATCGCCCCGCTTCCAGGGCACGCTCAATTTTTCATAGTCCCAAAGTTGCAGCATCCGGTCATAAATGGGCGATCGCGCCGGAATTTGCGCCAAATAATCAAAGGTCAATTGATTTTGGGCGGCAATCCAATCGGCCGTTTCGGTCGCGTTGGCATCTTCTAACCAGCGGTAGGGATCTGGCACGGAAACGCCGTGGTAGATGTCCACTTGGTCAACGGTGCGGCTGGTGGGATAGGCAAAACGATCGGCCATGGGATGCTGCAAAAAATTCATGTCCGGGGTCTATTGTACGGGCGCGGGCCCGACTGTAGCGCTATTCTGAGGAAGCTTTGGGGCCCCCTTGCCAAACATCAACCGATTTTTTGCCCCTTTTAGACGCTGCATCCACGTTGATCGCCCCTATGAAAATCGCCACTTGGAACGTTAATTCTGTTCGATCACGCCTCGATCATGTCACCGGTTGGTTGCAGGAAAATCCCGTGGATTTTCTGTGTTTACAAGAAACTAAGGTGATTGATAGCGACTTTCCCCGATCGGCTTTTACGGATTTGGGCTATCACCTGGAAATTTCGGGACAAAAGAGCTACAACGGCGTGGCGATCGCCAGTCGGCAACCGGTGGATCACTGCGCGATCGGGTTTGGCGCAGTTTTGGATGCGGAATTGGTCGGCGATTTAGACGATCAAAAACGGGTGATTATGGTTCGATCGGGCGACTTGGTTTTAGTCGATCTCTACGTGCCCAATGGTTCCGAAATTGGCAGTGAAAAATATGTCTACAAACTGCGTTGGCTCGCGTTGCTAAAAACCTACCTAGCAGAATTGTTAAGCCAGTATCCTCAGGTTTGTGTTTGCGGTGATTTTAATATTGCCTATGAAGATCGCGATATTCATAATCCCAAGAATCGCGAAACCCACATCATGGCCTCCGATGATGAGCGGGCAGCCCTGAAAACTAGCGTTTTAGACTTGGGATTTCAGGATGCTTTTCGGTTGTTTTATGATGAAGGCGATCGCTTCAGTTGGTGGGACTATCGATCGGGTGGTTTCCAACGCAATCGCGGCTGGCGCATTGACCATCTTTATTTATCACCAGCCTTGATTCCCGCTGCCCGCAGTTGCGAGATTGATATTGAGCCGCGCAAACTCGAAAAGCCCAGCGACCATACCCCCGTGGTGTTGGATTTAGCGATCGATTAGACCTCTTGCGCGAATCGGCTAACAGCCCTCATCCCCCAACCCCTTCTCCCAAGGTGGGCGAAGGGGAGCCAGAAATCAGGAATAACGGCGATTTCGTTGTTGATTTTCAAGTCCCTCTCCCGACTTGGGAGAGGGATTTAGGGTGAGGGTTTTGATTGATGCAAGAGGTCTCTTAACCGATCCTTGGGTCGATCGCGCTGTGCGGTCATGCTAACCGATCGTCCAACCGTCCCCCATTGCCCAGAGAACCGCCAAGCCCGGACTCAACCGGCCGTCAGCGTTGCGCGTTAGTATTTTGGAAGTATGACTGCTGTTTGCGCAGCAGCGCCCTGAATTTTCTGAATCTGCCGATGACTCCCAAGATCGAGGCCGTTCAAGCGCCCTACTACGGCGATACCGCGTACCGGACTCCCCCGCCAGACCTTCCCTCCCTGTTGCTCAAGGAGCGGATCGTTTACTTGGGAATGCCCCTCGTACCTGCCGTCACCGAGCTGATTATTGCCGAGCTGTTGTATTTGCAATACGACGATCCCGAAAAGCCAATTCGGATCTATATCAACTCCTTCGGTAATCTCGGGTTCGAGACGGATGCCTTTGCCATCTGCGACACGATGCGCTACATCAAGCCGCCGGTTCATACGATTTGCCTGGGCTTGGCGGCGGGCACATCGGCCATGTTGTTGGCAGCAGGCACGAAGGGCTGTCGGGCCAGTTTGCCCAACTCCAAGATTGTGCTGCAACAACCCCAAGGCGGCGCACGCGGTCAGGCCACGGACATTCAAATCCAGGCGGAAGAGGTGCTGCGCAACAAGCGGGTGATGCTGGATATTTTGTCGGAATGCACCGGGCAAACCACTGACAAGCTCACCAAAGACATGAATCGCCGGTTCTATATGACTCCGGCCGAAGCGAAGGAATACGGGATCATTGACACGATCCTAGAATCATCGGAGGGGCTGCCTAAGCCGGTGGTGAATTCGGTGGGGTTGGGCTAGGTTGCCCGATCGCCCTGATGACGCTCCCAATCCATCCAACCACCCACTAGTCAGCCATTTGAAGAAGGAGTCTCGATCCTATGCCGATTGGCATTCCCCAAGTTCCCTATCGTCTGCCGGGTAGCCAATACACCCAGTGGATCAGCATCTATAACCGCCTGTACCAGGAGCGGATCATCTTCTTGGGCAAAGAGGTGGACGACGAAATCGCCAACGAAATTGTGGCGGTGATGCTCTACCTCGACTCGGAAGACAACAGCAAGGACATCGTGCTGTACATCAACTCGCCGGGTGGTTCGGTAACGGCGGGGATGGCGATTTATGACACGATGCAACACATCAAGTCCGACGTGGTGACGGTCTGTGTGGGCTTGGCGGCCTCGATGGGGGCCTTCCTGCTGGCGGCCGGGGCCAAGGGCAAGCGGTTGGCCCTGCCCCACGCCCGGATCATGATTCACCAGCCGAGTATGGGCGGGTTCCGCGGCCAAGCCACGGATATCGACATTGAGGCCAAGGAAATCCTGAAAACCCGCAGCCAGTTGGATGAAATCCTGGCGCTGCGGACGGGCCAAAGCCTGGAGAAGGTGAAGAAGGATACGGAGCGGGATTATTGGCTGTCGGCGGAGGAGTCGAAGGAGTACGGCCTGATCGATCGGGTGATTGAATCCCGCGATTAGGATTGGTCGTTGCTTCAATTGCAATACTTCAGTTGCGATAGATAACGGGCCGAAGACAAGGGGCTTCAGCCCCTTGCTCTATTCCTTGCCCTGACTCCATCACGTCAGGCTGAACCACGGGGCGATCGATTCTGAAAGGGGTCGATCGCCCTTAATCTTTGGGGGGTAGCATGGCGTGACAAGCAAGGGCGATCGGTTATTTTGAAAAGGGTTTGGGGCAATCTTGAGGATTTCGGGTGAGGAACTGAGGTGGCTATGGCCTTGACGGTGCGGGACTGCTATCGACTGCTGGAACTGCCGCCGGGTGCTCCGGTGGCAGACATCAAGCGGGCTTATCGGCGGCTGGCCCGGCGCTACCATCCCGATTCGGGCCATCGATCGGCCTCGGCAGAAACCTTTGCGGCTTTGGCCCAGGCCTACCGGGCCCTGATGGAGCGATCGGGGCGGCCCAGTGCGACGGTTCCTTGGTCTGGGTCGTCGGCTGCGGTTGCTGCACCGTCCCCGCCGCCGCCCGCTGCCCGATCGCCCCAGTCACCACCCCCACCGGCCGCGGCCGCGCCGCCGCCTCAGGAACCCGCCCCAGCGCCGAACTCAGCAACTCGCCCAGCAACGAATCAAGCGCCTGGCCCCGCGCCGAATCCAGCGACTAACCCAGGGCCCAGCCCAGCAGCGGCGCAGTCTAATCGCTACCAATCAACCGCGCGATCGACCGCGCGATCGACCGCGAAACCTCAGGTGCAGGTGAATCCCTCCCTGTCGCCCTTTGAGCAAGAGTTGAAGGAAAATGCGTTCCGTCGGCTCCAGGAGCTGTTCCAGGGGGGCCGATTCCCCAGCGCGATCGCCCTGGCGGAGGGGTTGGCCCAACGGCTCGATCGGGATGAAGAGGTGAAACAGTGGTTGGCGATCGCCTATCACCGTTGGGGCCGGGAACTCATTAATCGAGGCCAGGGCAGCCGCGCCGAAACCTATCTGAAAAAAGCCCTCAACACCGACCCCCGCAATCGTCAGTTGTGGCTATTGGTCGATCACGAGTTGCAGCGGCTGAGTTTGCGATCGGGCTGAGGGGCCAAAAAATCTTAATCAGGCTTCATCGTTGGGCGATCGGCCAGCTTTTATCATGGGTCAATCATAAAAGACCTGTTTTTTAGAGCCTTATGATTGCCGCAGTTCCCAACCCCACCGCCTCCGCGCCCACCGTTAGCGATCGCCACCGCCTGCAAACCAGCCAACTGAACGTGCCGCCGCGCCTGCTGTTGGGGCCCGGCCCCTCGAATGCTCACCCCCGAGTGCTCCAGGCGATCGGGATGCGGCAAGTGGGCCACCTCGACCCGTGCTTCATTGAGCTGATGAACGAGGTGCAAGAACTGCTGCGCTACGCTTGGCAAACGGATAACAGCCTGACGATTCCGGTCAGTGGCACGGGCAGCGCCGCCATGGAAGCCACCCTGGCCAACTTGGTTGAGCCGGGCAATGTGGTGTTGGTGGGGGTAAATGGCTATTTTGGCCATCGGATGAGCGACATGGCCAACCGCTACGGTGCGGAAGTGCGGCAAATTCACCGACCCTGGGGCGAGGCATTCTCGTTACCGGAGTTGCGCACTGCCTTGGAAGCCCACCGGCCGGCAATCCTTGGCTTAGTCCATGCGGAAACCTCCACCGGGGCCCGCCAACCCCTCGAAGGTGTGAGCGATCTCTGCCGGGAATTTGACTGCCTGCTGTTGGTGGATACGGTCACCAGCTTGGGCGGTGTGCCGCTATTTTTGGATGCTTGGGGTGTGGATGCGGCCTACAGCGGTAGCCAAAAGTGTCTGAGCTGCCCGCCGGGGATTTCGCCCTTTACCCTGGGCGATCGGGCCTTGGCCAAGCTGCGGGCCCGCAAAACCCCTGTGGCTAACTGGTATTTGGATATGGCGCTGGTGGGCAAATATTGGGGGAGCGATCGCACCTACCACCACACCGCCCCGATCAACATGAACTACGCCATCCGGGAAGCCCTGCGCCTGGTGGCCGAAGAGGGACTCGAAGCTCGCTGGCAACGCCATGCGGACAATGCGCGGTTGTTGTGGGATGGGCTGGCAACCATGGGCCTGAAATGCCAGGTAGCCGAAGAGATTCGCTTGCCGTCGCTCACCACCGTTTGCGTACCCGAGGGGGTGGATGCCAAGGCCGTGGCTCGCCGCCTGCTAGAGGACTACAACATCGAAATCGGTGGCGGCCTGGGTGAGTTGGCCGGCAAGGTTTGGCGAGTGGGGCTGATGGGCTTTAACAGTCGGCCCGAAACGGTGCTGACCCTGCTGAAGGCCCTAGAGCAAGTGCTGAATCGCTAGTTCCGCTTCAGCCCCCGTGGAAGCGGGCCAACATGAACCGCGCCACGGTGAAATAGGTCAAAACCCCCAACATGTCTACTGCTGTGGTGATGAAGGGCGCTGACATCAGGGCCGGGTCAAAACCCACGCTCTGGAACAAAAAGGGCAAGACCGATCCCGCCGTGGCCGCCAAGGTGGAAATGGCCATCAGGCTCACGCCCACGGAGATGGCGACGGCGGGCGGATATTGAAACAGCATGGCCCCCACGCAAACCATTGTTCCGAGCATCATCCCCAGCAGGGCCCCGGCTACGGCTTCCCGGCGAATGACCCGCAGGGGCCCCGATCGAATCTGGTCAATGTTCAGTCCCCGAATCACCACGGTGGAAGACTGGGCCCCCACGTTCCCGCCCGTCCCAATCAACAGCGGGATGAAGGAAGCCAAGGACACCACCTGTTTCAGGATGTCGTCCTGGCCGCGAATGATGGCCCCGGTGACCGCATTGGTGACCAACAACACCAACAACCAAACCACCCGCCGCTGGGCCACGGTTACCAGGTTGGTTTGGAAATAGTCATCATCACCGGCTTGCACACCGCCCAAGGCATAGATGTCTTTGGTGGCTTCTTCTTCCAAAATGTCGATCACGTCGTCCACGGTGACGATGCCCACCAAACGCTTTTCCCGATCGACCACGGGCACGGCCAAAAAGTCGTAGCGCTGGATAATGCGGGCCACTTCCTCTTGGTCTTCATCGGTTGTGACGCTGACCACATCCCGGGTCACCAGCTCGCTCACCAACTGTTGTGGATGGGAGGTGACGATATCCCGCAGGGAAACAATGCCCGTCAGGCAGCGGGTGTTATCGGTTACATAAAGGTAATAGATGGTTTCTGTGGTGTCCGCGAGGCGGCGAATCCGAGCCAGGGCATCATCAACGGTCATTTCCTCTTTCAGGGAAATGTATTTGGGGGTCATGATCCGGCCGGCGGTGCTGGCTTCATAACCCAACAGCAGGGCGGTGGCTTCCCGTTCCGCATGGCTCAGTTGGTCTACGATCCGCCGCGCCAGTTTGGCGGGCAACTCATCAAAGAGCTTGGCCCGATCGTCCGGCGACATTTTATCGACAATATCCAAGACTTCTTGGCGCTTGAAGTCTTCAATCAACAGTTGTTGAACGTTGGATTCTAGGTGTTCATAAACTTCCGCCGCATCGTCCTTGGGCAAGAGCCGAAAGGCTAGGGCCTGCATGGTTTCGGGTAACCCCTCGATCGCCTCGGCAATGTCAGGGGCCTTGACGGGAACCAACAGCGCCTTGGCACCGGTCAGGTTGTTTTGATCCAAGAGGACTCGCAATTGTTCACGCACGAGGTCGCGGAGTTCCCGCCGAGAAATCCCCTGAGCCGAATTCATGTCTAGCTCTTGCTCAGTGGCCATGCTCGATCCTCCTCATCGGTCGTCTTGCTTGGAATTAAGTTGCGTTACGGCATGGTGGGGCGATAACGATGATCGACGGCCCGGGCTGGGCCTGCCAAACTAGCCATTAGTTTAAGGGGTTTGGCAACGGAAGTTGCTGAAAGTCCCGTTTTGCAGATGATCGGTGAATTGGGGCGTGGCCCTCCGGATCTCGGGCATTGGTCAAGATCACCGCCTGCTGAATGGGCTGGCGGTTGTTGGACTGAGTTTGGCCTTGAGCTGGCCTTAGGTGGGTTGCCAAATTAGGTAGGTTGCCAAATTTGGATGGTGTGATCGCCACTGCCGCTGGCCAAGGTCAACCCATCGGGGGCGATCGCCACCGCATTGACCCACCAATCATGGCCCTTCATCACCTGTAATAGTTCCTGGTCGGCCAGGTTCCAGCAATAGACCTTGCGATCTTCCCCGCCCGCAATCAGCAGGCCCGTATGGGGCGCAACGGCCAGGGCAAAGACGGCTTCGGTGCTGTCGCGGAAAATGTGCTGGGGCTTGTCGTTGCTGGGTTGACCGGCTTGCAGGGGCCAGAGCTTGATGGTTTTGTCTTCGCCAGCGCTGATTAGCCATTGGCCGTCGGAGGTGGCTTGCAGGGCGCAAATGCGACCCAGGTGTTGTTGCAGGCTGTGGAGCCGATCGCCCGATCGGGCATCCCAAAAGCCAATTAGCCCATCGCTGCACCCGCCAATGAGCACCTGGCCATCGTGGCTCCAGGCCAGGGCGGGAATCGGTCGGCTGTGGGCACGCCAACTGTGGAGTAGTTCGCCACTGCGCCAGTTCCACAACACCAAGCGCCCATCGTCGCCACTGCTGGCCAGGGTTTGACCATCGGGTGAGAGGGCGATCGCGCTGACCCAATCCTGGTGATGTTTGAGGCAATGGCGTGCAGGGCCGCCGGTGATCGGCCAAACCCGCACGGTGCGATCGCTGCTGGCAGAAATTAGGCTGTCCCCATCGGGGCTAAAGAGCAGGGCCGTGATCCGCCCATCATGGCCATCCCAGGCGGCTTGCAAGCTGGCCGTGGCCCACTGCCAAAGGCGAATTTGGCGATCGCCCCCGGCGCTGGCCAGCCACTGCCCATTGGGACTAAAGGCCAGGGCACAGATCCGATCTCTGTGGGCCGCGATCGTGACGGTGGGTCGCCACTTGTAGTGCCCGAGATCCCGGGTGACCGGGGGGCTGGGTGCGGCCGCGGGGGCTGCGTCGCCTTCCGTCAGGGCGGTGATCACGGCTTCGGCGCTGGGGTAACGCTCGCTGACGCGATCGCTCAGCAGTCGATCGAGCACTTGCCCCAGGCGCGGATCAACCGATCGCCCCTGTTCCTGCAAGCGATCGCTCCATACCCACCGACCCGCCAAAGGATCAAACAACTCCTCCGGTGCATGGCCCGTGAGCGCAAACAAACTCGTCGCCGCCAAGCTGTAAAGATCGCTGGCCGGGTAGGCATGGCCACTCCGCAATTGTTCCAAGGGCGCATAGCCCTCCGTGCCCACCCGGGTTCCCCCCCGGGTCACCGTTTCGCCCGTCAGTTGCTTGGCCACGCCAAAGTCAATCAAGACCGGCTTTTCGCCCGCCTCCGGCAGCACAATGTTGTCTGGCTTAATGTCCCGGTGAATCACATTGCGTCCATGGACAAACTGCAACACCGGCAGCAAGTCCAACAGGAGCGATCGCACCGCCGCCTCGCTCCAGGGGCCCACGCGGGCCACCCGCTGGGCCAACGTGTCCCCCGCAATAAACTGCTGCACCAAGTAGAGCCGGCCCCCTTCCGCAAAATAGGCGTAGAGGGCGGGAATTTGGGGATGTTCGCCCAATTCCGCTAACCGTTGGGCCTCTTCGGCAAAGAGCTGCTCGTATTTGTCGTAGCTGCTGTCTTGGGCGATCGTGCCGGTGAGGGAGTCCGTCGCCAACAGACCGCGACTAATGGAACCCCCGGCGATCGAGTGAATTGGGTTGCCGCCTTGGGGCGAAAACTGTTTGATGATGCAAGGTTGCTGGAGTCGATCGAGGTCAATGGCCAAATAACTGCGGCCAAACCCTCCTTGCCCCACCGGCCGCACCGGTTGATAGCGATTGCGCAACTGTGCCACCAAGGCTGCCCCGCAGGATTGGCAAAATTGGGCATCATCCCGATTCATCGGTTGATGACAGTGCGGATTTAAGCAGCAAACCATACCGCACAGGGCAGCAATCACCCTTTGATTGAGTTGCTTCCATGTTAAGCCAAGGATCCAAGCCTAAACAGCCTAAATGGGGACAATTGGCGCAGTTGCGGCCCACGGCCACCGCCACTCCCTAGGCCAAAGGCAACCGAATCACCACTTCCAGACCCCCACTGGGGCGATCGAGCAAATCCAACTGCCCCCCATGGCGAGAAGTGATGATGTGATGGGTCGCCGTGAGGCCCGTTTCCTTGACCCGGTGGCGATCGAGCTGGAAATTTTCCAAAATTTGCTGGCGCTGAATGGCCGTCAAACCGGGGCCATTATCCGCGATCGACACCACCGCCCAGGAATGAGCCGCCGCATCCTGTTCCACCCAAGTGTTGATTTCGATGTAGGGCTGTTCCGCCGCGCTCAGGGTCACCGCCTTGAGTTGGGCCCGCGTTCCCCGCTCCAACAGCACATCCACCGCATTCACCAACACCGCCATCAATGCTCGATCGATCTGACTGCCATAGCAACAAACCGGCGGCAACGAACCGTAATTGCGCACAAACTCAATCTGTACCGACAACCGACTTTGCAGCAGCAGCACAATGCTATTCAGCCGTTGGTGCAAATCCGTTGGATGCGGATACACATCATCGAGATGGCAAAAATTTTGCAAACTGCTGACAATCGCCTTCAGCCGTTCCGCCCCATTGCGCAAACTACTAAGCAACAGCGGCAAATCATCCCGCAAAAAGTCAAAATCCACCGACTCTTCCAAGTTGGTAATCGTCCAGGGGATTGGTTGCTTAGACTGTTCTGCCCAATCTCGGTAGGCATCCACCAACTGCACCAACTGTTCCCCGTAAGATCCCAAATGGCTCAGGTTGCCCCAAATGAACCCCACCGGATCCAAAATTTGGTGTGCCACCCCATCCACCAACCGCCCCAGGCTGGCCAGCTTGTCGTTTTGAATCGCCTGAAGCTGCATTCGCTCATAGCGAGCCTGGGTTTCAATGCCGCGAATTTGCCAATCCGCCACAATCAAAGCGCGCGTGTCCAGCAGCCGAGGGCCTTCGGCACATTGCACCACGATCGGATCCGTCAACAGCCCGATCGTGCGGCTCACGGCCCGTTTCATGGCCTGGACGATCGGTAACTCCACCGGCAAAGTTAGGCAATCTCGCTCCAAATAGCCCCACAGGGCCTGTAGCGGCTGCTCCAAAATGGCTGCCCCCGAAGGCCGAATGGCAAATTCCAATAATTGCTGGCGGGTAATCACCCCCTCCAGCCGGCCGCGATCGATCACAATCGCCCCAGGAACCCGGGGATAACGGGCCAGCCAGCTCGCCAGCGCGAATCCCGAAACCGCCACATCCACCAGGCAGTCATAGCTTGGTAAATCCGCCAGGGTTGCCTCCAGCCCCAAGGACGAACTGGCCGGCTCATGCAACACCGGGGGGCATAGGCTCTTGTCACTCATCAGCAAAAACGGGTCTCAAGCTCCGTCCTGTGGGGCCGGCTGTTGTGGGGCCTGCGTTAATGGTTGTTCGGGCTAAGCCAGGATTCCCGTTGATGGTTGATGAACCCCACTGGGGGCGTTTCAACCGGGAATACCAGGTTTCAGCTTATCCCGAACTTTAGTTTCCAAACAGTCCCAGGCCGGTACAGTCCTCGTCTGGTGCTGTCCCAGTCCCGTCCCGTCCCAGCCCGGCACAACTCCAGCCCGGCCGAGCCTAAACGACCGTCAACTTAGCATTGGGGTGGCAACCACAGGGATCGTCGCTATCGACCCATTTCAAACCCAACTGCGCCATCGCCTGCATCACCGGTTCCACCTCCTGACCCTTGGCCGTCAAAGCATATTCCACGTGGGGCGGCACCTCGGGATAAACCCGCCGCACAATTAAGCCGTGGCGTTCCAGACCCCGCAGCCGTTGAGTGAGCGTTTTGCTGCTAATGCCGGGTAACAGCATCATCAGCTCACTGGGCCGCCGTGGTTGATCGCGCAGCAGCCGCAAAATCAAGATCGACCATTTATGACCGATCGCCTCCAAAACGACCTGGATTGGGCAAGCACTATCGGTGCAGGTTTGCTCAGCCGTCATCAACCCCTGTTGTTTACCCATGGTTGTGCCTCCTAAAACACACTGGGAATGATTGATTTCCCCCTCCCAGTTCCACCCTTTGTGGATCCTCAAACATGAGGAATTGAGAAATGAATGAGAGTTTTGAGATCGCCGGTCTAGACGTTGACTGGGTGCTGTGACTGCCCATTGATGGGCAGTGCCAGATGCGCAGGGCGATCGCCCCTTGGGCCTGTTCCAAGCCAGCCCTATAACCGGTCATTCCCACCGGTTGCAGCGCGCGGGCCTGAGCCAGCGGGGCAACTAGTGAGTCAGCGGCGTACTAGCCGTAACACCGCCCATGACCTGGCCGTAGACACATCATCGTTAACGCACGATCGTTCAAGGCACGATAGCCCATGCTTAATCCATCGTCGGCAGTGGTTGCTATTACCACCATGACGATTGGATAAGATAACCATCTACTCATCATACGCACTGAATTACGTCATCCCAAGCCAAAAATTGCGATAACACAGCTCCTGTGCATGGTTTTGGGAATTGGGGGCTGATGGTGTCCACAGTGAAGGCTGACCAGAAGCAGCAACCCAAGAACTGACTGACTGGATTGAAATCACCGCCGAGTTAAGGGATTTCAGCGGTTAAAAATTGATAGAAATCCAATCGACAGTCATGGAAACTTAAAGTCTCTGAACTAAAAGTCAGGAAACTTCAAACTTTCTCAGGGAGTTCTCAAGGACTCAAAGACGTTTCGGATATTTTTATTTTCCTTTAGATTGCCCTCAATCGTCAAATCAGATTGAATTCTTTACTTTCGGATTCCAAGAATCAACTTGGAAATGACCTTGCCTAAATCATGTCCTTTGAGGAACGATTGAAGTATCTCCTCCTATAAAGGTCAAGTTCAGCAAATTCCAAAATAGTCGGCAAATGATCGGACTATTTTGTCAATGGGTTCACAAACTCTCTTAACACGATCATTCGATCGAGTCATCCGGTGGATCCCTGTGGCGGCTCCTCAGATTTTGATCGATTCCCTCATTTCATTCAAGATTACGAACTGTTAAGGTCTGAGATCCCCATTATTGTTGCATGGGCTTGACCAAGATTGACTTCAAAAGATTGATTTCAACGGAGTGCCATCGTTTCGCATCATCTGACCGTTTCTGACCATGAATGTCGGGTTTTGATCGTTAACTTGCCTTAAACCGTGAATTTCGATAAGCGGTGATGCGGATTTTTTGCTGCAATGCTGCTGAAGGATGAGAGTCATTGGGCTGGCTCTGCGAGCGGTCAGAGGGCAAATTAACCGAATTTTAGCGAGGGTTGGATGGCAACCATCGCCTCTGGTCGTTGTTGGCTAAAGAGGGAATCAATCAAGGGATTCCTGACAATAATTGCCGATTGCAGATGCCGTTCTTGAAGGTTGTTCAAGAAGGTTGTTCAAGGTTGTTCTGAGGTCTTTGGTTATGACACATGCCACGTCAGTGCCTCATGCCCGCCCTGCGGCCGATCGCGATCAGGCGTTAGTGCTTTGGTTCGATCAAGTGGGCATTGCCGATTTGCCCTTGGTTGGCGGTAAGAATGCCTCTTTGGGGGAAATGATTCGTCAGTTGACCGCGAAGGGCGTGCGCGTTCCGAACGGATTTGCCACCACGGCGTTTGCCTACCGGTCGTTTATTCAAGAATCGGGGTTAGAAGCCAAGCTGCGGGACATTTTTGCCACCTTGGATGTGGATAATGGCGAAAGTTTGCGGCGGTGTGGTCAAAAGGCTCGGAATTTGATTTTGCACGCGGAATTTCCGATGAATTTGCAAGAGGAAATCACCCGGGCTTACCAGGCGCTCTGTTCGCAATACGGGGCGGATGTGGATGTGGCGGTGCGATCGAGCGCCACGGCGGAAGATTTGCCCGATGCCAGCTTTGCGGGGCAACAGGAAACCTATCTGAACGTCCATGGCATGGCGGCGGTGTTGGAAGCCTGTAAGCGCTGTTTTGCGTCGATTTTCACCGATCGCGCCATTTCCTACCGCCAAATTAAGGGCTTTGACCACTTTGAAGTGGCCCTGTCCGTGGGGGTGCAAAAGATGGTGCGCTCCGACATGGACAGTTCGGGCGTGATTTTCACCCTGGACACGGAAACCGGCTTCCGGGATGTGGTGCTGGTGACGGCGGCCTATGGTTTGGGCGAAAACGTGGTGCAAGGGGCGGTGAACCCCGATGAATACGTGGTCTTTAAGCCCACCTTGGCCCAGGGCAAGCGGCCCATTCTGAGTAAGCGGCTGGGCACGAAAGAGATCAAGATGATCTATGCGCCGGGCAGCACTAAACCCACCAAGAATGTGCCAGTGGCCGTGGCCGATCGCAACCGCTATGCGATCGGGGACGATGACATTGTGCAACTGGCCCGCTGGGCGGTGATCATTGAGGATCACTATTCCGAAGTGCGTGGCGTGCCGACTCCGATGGACATCGAGTGGGCCAAAGATGGGCAAACGGGCGATTTGTTTATTGTGCAAGCCCGCCCGGAAACGGTGCAGTCCCAACGCAGCGGGAATGTGCTGCAAAACTACGTGATTACGCTGCCGCCCGAACAACGGCCACCGGTGGTGATTACCGGTCGCAGCGTCGGTGAAAAGGTGGGCCGCGGTCGAGCAAGGGTAATTTTGGACGTGCATCGCATTGACGAGTTCGAGGCGGGTGAAGTGCTGGTGACCAACCGCACGGATCCGGACTGGGAACCGATCATGAAGAAGGCCAGCGCGATCGTCACCAACCAAGGCGGGCGCACCTGTCACGCGGCGATCATTGCCCGCGAAATGGGCATCCCGGCGATCGTGGGGGCCGGCAACGCCACCAGTGCCGTGGAAACGGGCCAAATGCTCACGGTGTCCTGTTGTGAAGGAGACGAAGGCAAGGTCTATGCCGGAGAAGTGCCCTTTGAGATTAAGGAAACTCGCCTGGATAATTTGCCCCGACCCAAGACCCAGATCTTGATGAATGTGGGCAACCCGGAAGAGGCGTTCAGTCTGGCCTCGTTGCCCTGTGATGGGGTGGGTTTGGCCCGGTTGGAGTTCATTATTGCCAACCACATCCAAGTACACCCGATGGCTCTGATCCAGTACGACAAGCTGGAGGATAAGTCGGTGCGTAAGCAGGTGGGCGAGTTGACGCACCTGTATAAGACCAATCGTCCGCAATACTATGTGGAGAAGCTGGCCCAAGGGGTGGGCACGATCGCGGCGGCCTTCTATCCCAAGCCGGTGATTGTGCGGATGTCGGATTTCAAGACCAATGAATATGCCAACCTGCTGGGTGGGCGGCAATTCGAGCCGATCGAAGAAAACCCGATGATTGGCTGGCGCGGCGCATCTCGCTACTACGATCCGAAATTCCGGGCCGCCTTCGCGTTGGAATGCCAGGCCCTGAAGCGGGTGCGGGACGACATGGGCTTAACCAATGTGATTCCGATGATTCCGTTCTGCCGCACACCGGAAGAGGGAATGCGGGTGTTGGAGGTGATGGCGGAAAACGGCCTGAAACGGGGCGAAAACGGCTTGCAGGTCTATGTGATGTGCGAGCTGCCGAGCAACGTGATCGCGGGCGATGCCTTCAGCGAGGTGTTTGATGGGTTCTCGATCGGCTCCAATGACCTGACGCAACTCACGTTGGGTCTCGATCGCGATTCCGCCTTGGTGGCGCACCTGTTCGATGAACGCTGCCCGGCGGTGAAACGGATGGTTAGCATGGCGATTAAGACCGCCAAGGCCAACGGCCGCAAAATTGGGATTTGTGGTCAAGCGCCCAGTGATTACCCCGAATTTGCCCAATTCCTGGTGCAGGAGGGGATTGACTCCATCAGCTTGAACCCGGATTCGGTCTTGAAGACGCTGCTGGCGATCGCGGACATTGAAACGGAGACCGTGCCATAGCCCCTGAGCGCTTACGGGGTCAGGAGTCGATCGCGCATGGCCGCTGGTTTGCCGGCGGCCACAACCTGCCCGTTTTCCAGCAAAAAGGCCCCATCGCAATAGTCCAGTTCTTCGAGGCGATGGGTCACCCAAAGGGCCGTGATTCCCCGATCGTCCACTAACTGACGCACGCAGCGCACCAAGTCCAATTGACTGTCGGGGTCGAGCAGGGCGGTGGGTTCATCGAGCAACAAGACTTCGCAACGGGTGGCGATCGCTCCGGCAATGGCCACCCGTTGCTTTTGGCCGCCACTGAGGGCGTAGATCGGGCGGCGCTCCAAGTCCAAAATATTGAGTTCAGCCAGGGCGCTGCGGATTCGATCGCGCGTTTCGATCGCCGACAAATTCTCTTCAGCTAACCCAAAGGCCACATCTGCCCCCACCGTAGGCATCACCAATTGGCGATCGGGATTTTGGAACACAAAGCCCACGGGCCGCCGCAACAACACCTGGCCGCTGCTCGGTTGGTTTAACCCCGCCAAGAGCTGCATCAGGGTTGATTTGCCGCTGCCATTGGTTCCCAGCAGCATCCAAAATTCCCCGGCGGGCACGCTCAGGGAACAGTTTTTCAGGACGGGTTTATCAGTTGCCCACTGGAACGAGACCTGCCGCACTGCGATCGCTGGTTCCGTCACCCGATCGTTTGGGAACAATCCCCGCTCATCCGGTTTGGGCTGGCCTTGCATGGGGGCGATCGTCCTTAACAGTGCGCGATAGAGATGTTGAACCGTCCGCAAGACCGATCCAATCACAGGGCAACCTCAACCCAACGAACCAGCATGATGGTGATCAAATCCGTTGAGGAGCAAGGGGCTTAAGTCCCTTGTCTGGTTGAGTGGTGATTGGATCGATCACGGCAGATTTAGTTGGTTGCGCCCGTGGCGGCGGCCAAGAAACCGGCCGTCCGGCCACCCGCTTGGGCTGCGCCAGACTTATCGCTGATTTGCACAGCCACCACTTCGCTGGTCAGGATAGAAATTTTCTTGCCCACCATTTTTTCACAGGTCAAATCAAGCCATTGGGCCTGACCCGATTGCACAAAACCCAAAATTTCCGCATAGAGCGCTTCCGCATCTTCCGCATTCTTGCGCTGCACCGAAAACGTGGCGGGCGAACTCTTGAGAGCAACTTCGATCGTGAACATAGCACTGGAAACCAGAAACAGCTTGGGAGTTGGCCGATTCAGCCTTCATCGAGTGGGGCGCAGCCGGGATCATCTTAGCGCGGTGGCCAAGGCGCGATCGCCCAGAAAACCGATCACACCCCCACCGCGATCGCACCGTGAGGGGGCAAGGGGCTGAAGCCCCTTGTCTGCACCTGACCGGCCCCTTGATTTACCTGTTGCTTTAACGGGCGGATTTGCGCTTCACCCAGCCTTTTTCCACCAGCAGTTCCGCGATTTGCACCGCATTCAGGGCCGCACCCTTGCGAATTTGGTCGCCACAGAGCCACAGGTCGATCGCATTGGGGTTGGAAATATCTTGGCGAATCCGACCCACCAACACGTCGTCTTTGCCGCTGGCATCGATCGGCATCGGGAAATAGTTGCGCTCCCAATCTTCCAGCAGCGTCACACCGGCCGCCGATTTCAGGATCTCGCGGGCGCGATCGACCGGGAACGGCTCCGCAAATTCCAAATTCAGCGCCTCCGAGTGGGCCCGCAACACCGGCACGCGCACGCAAGTGGCCGTCACCCGTAGGGCTTCGGTGCCAAAGATTTTGCGGGTTTCGTTCACCATTTTCATTTCTTCTTCGCAGTAGCCATTGGCTCCCAGGGGCGAATTGTGTGGGAACAGGTTAAAGGCCAAGGGATAGGGCAAAATTTCCGCCACCGGCTCCCCCCCATCCAAAATCGCCCGTGATTGCACCTTTACCTCTTCCATGGCCCGAGCGCCCGCGCCGCTGGCCGATTGGTAGGTGGCGGCCACAATCCGCTGGATCGGTTGCACCAAATGCAAGGGCCAAGTGGCCACCGCCATCAGGATCGTAGTGCAGTTGGGGTTGGCGATGATCCCTTCGTGGTCGGCCGCTGCGTCGGGGTTCACTTCGGGCACCACCAGGGGCACATCGGGCCGCATCCGAAAGGCGCTGGAATTATCGATCGTCACGGCTCCAGCAGCCACGATCGTGTCAATCCAAGCCTTGGAGGTGCTGCCGCCGGCCGAGGCCAGGACAATATCCACGTCCTTGAACGCCTCGGCGGTGGTGGCTTCTACGGTCAGGGTTTCGCCGCCAAAGGTACAGGTCTGGCCGGCCGATCGCGCCGAAGCCAGCAACTTCAGTTCTGCGATCGGGAACTGCCGTTCTTCCAGCAATTGCAGCAGCTCCGTACCCACAGCGCCCGTAGCGCCCAAAATGGCGACGCGATATCCAGCCAAGGTCTTCTCTCCCCAGGAACGCCAAAAACTAGCCAACTCGATCGCCCATGCAGAGGGGCGCATTTCAGCTAGGATAGTCTATTGCGGTTCATCTGGCGTAGCTTGCCCGTCAACGTCGCACCTCGCTTCAGCACGATGCCGCAGCACTATGCCAGCGCCGCACGTCGCTCGGTTATAGGTCTGGCTATGGCCAGCTTGTGTTGCAAGTTTCGTTGAGTCCGTTTCGTTTTGTCAGTTGTTGGATCATCCATGAAAGTCACCCAGGAAAAACTGTCCGCCAGTCAGGTTAGCCTCACGATCGAAGTGCCCGCTGAACTGTCGGCCAAGGTCTACGAAGACACCCTCAGTAAGTACGCCAAAGCCGTCAAACTTCCTGGGTTCCGCAAGGGCAAAGTGCCCCGCGCCGTGTTGATTCAGCAAATTGGCCCCGCCGCCCTCAAGGCCGCCAGTCTGGATGAGTTGGTGGAAGCGGGCGTGAAAGCCGCCATCAAGCAAGAAAAAATCGAACCCGCCGGCCAGGCCCAAATCACCTCCTCCGAAGAGGAATTGTTCTCGAAGTTTGAGCCGGGCCAAACCCTGACCTTTGCGGTCAAGCTGGATGTGGTTCCCGACATTGACCTGCCCCCCTACAGCGGCTTGACCGTTCAGGCCGAGCGCGTTGATCCCGATCCCAGCCGGGTCGATCGGATCCTGGAACAGCAACGGGAATCCTCCGCCGACTTGATTCCCGTGGAAGGTCGCCCGGCCCAGTTGGGCGATGCTGTGGTGATTGACTACAAAGGAACCCTTACCCCCGAAGAAGGCAAAACCGATCCGGAAGATCTCTCCGGTCTGGAAGCGACGGATTTCCAAGTGGATTTGGATCAGAAGAAATTCATCCCCGGCTTTGTGGATGGGATCGTGGGCATGAATGCCGGTGAGAGCAAGTCAATCACCGTGCGCTTCCCGGCGGATTACGGCCGCGAAGACCTGCAAGATCGCGAAGTCACCTTTGAGATCACCCTGCATGACATCAAAGAGCGCGAACTGCCCGAGCTGACCGACGAATTCATCAAGTCGATCAGCAAATACGAAACCCTGGCGGATCTGCGGGCTGAGTTTGAGTCCCAGTACCAACAGGAAGCCGACGAGCAAACCGAGCAGAACAAGGAAGCAGCCCTGATTGCCGCCTTGATTGACAATGTGGATGTGGATTTGCCCGAAAGCCTGGTGCAGCAAGAGGTGCGCGGGATTGTGAACCAGTCCATGTATCAACTGCAAAGCCAGGGCATTGATGTGCGCAAGTTCATGAACGATGAACTGATGGCCAACATGCAGCAAACGGCGCGCCCAGATGCCATTCGGCAAGTGAAGACGGATTTGGTGCTGCGGGCTGTGGGTCGCAAAGAGTCGATCGAGGTCAGCGATGAGGAAGTGCAAACCCGCGCGAAGGAGCTGAAGGCGGCCCTTTCTGGCCAAAAGGTCGATCGCGCTCGGTTGGAATCCGTGGTTTACGAAGACCTGTACCGGGGCAAGGTGCTGACTTGGTTGAAGGAAAACAACAGCTTTGAGCTGCTGGAACCCGGTTCCCTGAGCCAGGCGGAAGAGTCAGAAGCAACCGAAGCGGAGGAAACCCCCGCCGCTGAAGCCACGGTCGATGTGACCGCTGAGAGCGCCGCCGACACTGACACCGACGACACCGACGCAGCCGGTAAAAAGGGCGCGGCCAAGAAGGGCAAGGGCAAGAAGGCCGACTAACCCAAGGCCGGCTAGCGGTTGGTCTCGCTGTGGTGTCTCATGCAGGTAGCTAATGCAGGTGGCTGATATGGGCCATAGGCAAAACTAGTGAGCCAACAACAAGGCTGATCGCCCGATCGGGATCGGAGCAATCCCTAGGTTCTCCGACCCGATCGCGCCCTAACTGAGCCACCGCCAGCGATCGCCCCAGCGCAACCCCGAAACAGCCCGGATCCCCGGTGGTTTCGCTGTGATTTCCCTTGATCCGCCGCGATCTCGTACCCGATCTCGTAAAGTTTCTGAGCGATCGGTCAAATCGTCAGAGCTGGAGTTTTGCTTGTGGTAATCTGGATTTGCCTCGTATCAAGCATGGCGTGCCAAATCCCTCAAGGACTTGTCTAGGCAGGGGAACGGCGGTTCAGGAACTAACCTTGGCTTTGGGAAATTTTCCATGTTTTGGCCGAGGAAAGATGTCAAGATTGGTCTGAGTCAAAAGACTGATTTAGTAACGGTTTAGAGGATAGGTCAGCATGGCGGCAGCAACGGCAGTTACCGACGCAAACTTCGAGGCAGAAGTGCTCCAAAGCACAGTCCCAGTATTGGTAGATTTCTGGGCACCCTGGTGCGGGCCTTGTCGGATGGTAGCGCCGGTGGTTGATGAAATCGCCCAAGAATTTGACAAAAAAGTGAAGGTTGTGAAGCTGAACACCGATGAAAATCCTGGCATTGCAAGCCAGTACGGTATCCGCAGCATTCCTACCCTCATGATTTTCAAGGGTGGCGATCGCGTGGATATGGTTGTGGGCGCAGTGCCGAAGACCACGTTGGCCGGCACACTTGCCAAGTACGTTGATTAGAGCAAAGCCAAGGGGCGAGTTCTGGCTCAGGTCAGCAGACGTTTTTAAAGTCCCTGAAACTGAACTGAAATTCATCGGTTTGAAGAGCCTGGCCTTGCCAGGTTCTTTTGTTTTGGGCTGCTTTGTTCTGTTTTGCCTCGTTTTGCCCTGTTTTCGATTTCTTGGAGGCTGTTTGGGGCGATTGTGACTCCTGGGCGCGGAAGCAACGTTAACGGCAATTTAAGGGGGGATCGCTGGGGATCGTAAAGTGAGATATTGAAGAAAAGTACAGATTGCGCTGGCCCAAGCAAGCCAGGGAGGGACTGTGGCCTTTTCGTCATTATCCGTAGACCGTCGAAACAGTGGAGAACGGTTACGCCATCAGATGGTGGATTTGCTCGATCGCCTGGAAACCCTTCCCAACAGCGGCCTGGTGCAATTAGCCCTTGAAACTGTTTTGGAATTGGCCGACAGCCACGCCGATCGCCTGGATTGGAAAATTCTGAACGGTGCGCTGATCGACATGCAACGGGCGATCGAGGTGTTCTATCCCTATCGCCATGTGCGGAAGGTGGCCATCTTTGGCTCGGCCCGCACACCCGAACAAGAGCCGGAATATGAGGCGGCCTTGACTTTTGCCCGTTGCATCACGGCTCGGGGCTTCATGGCCATCACGGGAGCCGGCCCAGGCATTATGCAGGCGGCCAACGAGGGGGCCGGCCGGGAAAAATCCTTTGGCCTCAATATCCAATTGCCCTTTGAGCAAACCTCTAATCCCCACATTGACGGGGATCCCAAGCTGGTGAACTTCAAGTATTTCTTTACGCGCAAACTGTTCTTCTTGCGCGAAAGCGATGCGGTGGCGCTGTTTCCCGGGGGCTTTGGCACACAGGATGAGGCGTTTGAGTGCCTCACGCTGTCGCAAACGGGTAAGTTTGGCCCGGCTCCCATTGTGCTGCTCGATCGCCCCGGTGGAGACTATTGGCAAACCTGGGAAGCCTACCACCGTGACCACCTGCTGCACCGTGGCCTGATCAGCCCCGAAGATTTGAATTTGTATTTCATGACCGATCGCCCGGCCGCCGCCTGTGACTATATCGCCGACTTCTATCGGATTTATCATTCCAGTCGCTATGTGGGCGATCGGCTGGTGTTGCGATTGCGAACGGAACTGTCGGATGAATGGTTGGCAAAACTGAACGAAACCTTCAGTGACATTTTGGTCAGTGGGGCGATCGAAAAGTCCGCCGCTCTGCCCGCAGAACGCAACAGCCCTACGGTGGGGTTGCCGCGCTTGGTGATGACGTTTAACCAACGGGATTTGGGTCGGTTGCACCAGTTAATTCACCAAATCAATCAATTTCAGCCTGCCACGACGCTGTTTCCGCATCCGGAGGTGAAATAGTTGCCGACGGGTGCTCCCGGCTGTGAATTCGCCCTTGGCTTGAGCAAGGCCAACCCTCAATGCCAAGATGACGATCGCCCTTTGGATTGTGGTGGTGGTTCATGAAAATTGCTGGTGTTGCGACCCGAACCATTCGGTTTGATCCCGATCGCCCGGAAGCGGTGGCGGTGATTGACCAACGGCAATTGCCCCATCAACTGGTTTGGCAACCGCTGCCGGATTTGGAAACGGCGGCTTGGGCCATTGAGGAGATGGTGGTGCGCGGTGCGCCGCTGATTGGAGCCACGGCGGCGGTGGGGATGGCCCTGGCGGGCATGGCGGTGCGATCGACTGCGGACTTTCAGGGGGCGATCGCGGAGGCGGCCCAACGGCTACTGAAAACGCGGCCCACGGCCGTCAATCTCCATTGGGCGATCGCTCAGCAGTTGGCAGCAGTGGCCGATTGTCAGTCTGGGGCGGCCGCGTTCGATCGGCTGCGGCTGCGGGCCGCCGAAATCATCGAGGCCGATGTGCAGCAATGCGCCCAAATTGGTCACCACGGCCAACGCCTGATTGCAGACATCTATGCCCGCACCGGCCGCCCTGTGAATGTGCTGACGCACTGCAATGCGGGCTGGCTGGCCTGCGTGGACTGGGGAACCGCCACCGCTCCCATCTATCAAGCCTTTGATCAGGGAATTCCGCTCCATGTGTGGGTGGATGAAACTCGCCCACGCAACCAGGGTGCAAAGCTGACCGCTTGGGAGTTGGGCCAACATGGCGTGCCCCATACCCTGATTGCGGACAACACGGGCGGCCACCTGATGCAGCATGGTTTGGTGGATTTGGTGATTGTGGGGAGCGATCGCACCACACGCTGTGGCGATGTGGCCAACAAAATCGGCACTTACCTGAAGGCCTTGGCCGCCAAAGATAATGATCTGCCATTCTATGTGGCGCTGCCGTCTTCCACGATCGACTGGACATTGCGGGACGGGGTGCGGGAAATTCCGATCGAACAGCGGAGCGATCGGGAAGTGAAATATATGGATGGCCGCACGGAATCGGGAGCGATCGCCTCTGTGCTGATTTGCCCAGAAGCCTCTCCGGCTGCGAACTATGGGTTTGATGTGACCCCGGCCCGGCTGGTCACGGGGTTGATTACCGAGCGCGGCCTTTGCGCGGCCTCCGAAGCGGGCTTGCTGGGTCTGTTTCCCGAACAGGGGGCCCAAAACCATGGATGAGGGCGTAATTAAATTTGCCTGCGATTGGCAGCAGGCTCCCCCGATCGCCCTTGATCCGATGGCGTTGCAGGCACTGATCACCTGGCGTGATCGACTGTTTCAGTGTGGGGCGATCGGGGTGTATCCCAACGGCATTGGCTACGGCAACCTCAGCATTCGTCTGGGGATTGATCGATTTTTGATCTCCGGTACGCAGACGGGCCACCTCACCCGCACCGGCCCCGAGCATTACACCCTGGTCGATCGCTGGGAGATCGATCGCAACTGGCTTCACTGCTGGGGGCCGATCTGCGCCTCTTCGGAATCCCTGACCCATGCGGCCATTTACCAACTGGATCCAAACATTCGGGCGATTATTCACGGTCACTGTCCCGCCCTTTGGAATCAAGAGCGCGATCGCCTGCCCACCACTCGGGCAACGGTTCCCTACGGCACACCGGCCATGGCGCGGGAAATGGCGCGGCTGTTTACCGCAAGCCCCTTACCGGAATGCCGCATTTTGGTAATGGCGGGTCATGAGGATGGGGTGTTGTCCTTTGGTCAGGATCTGGAAACGGCGGCCCAACCGTTGCTCGATCGCCTCGCGGCCCTGGGGGCGATCTGAACAAAGCCGATCGGGCTGCGGCCCCAGCTCTCGATCCGGGTTAATCAACGGCGTTAATCAACAGCGTTAATCAACAGCGTTAATCAACAGCTCTATCGCAGGTAGGGGACTGGATCCACCGGGTCGCCATTTTCCCGCACTTCAAAATGCAAGTGGGGCCCCGTGGACAGCCCCGTGGAACCAACGGCGGCGATCGCCTCGCCCTTCTGCACCGTTTGCCCAACCCGCACATATAGTTCGCTGTTGTGACCATAGAGGGTGGATAGGCCATCGCCCCGATCGATCACCACCGTGTTGCCATAGCCCCCAAACGAGCCGGCCACCACCACGGTTCCGCCATGGGCCGATCGCACCGTGGTTCCATGGGCTGCCCCAAAATCAATCCCATTGTGCTGTCGGCCGTAGCCCAAAATGGGATGCACCCGCCAGCCAAACCCACTGGTGATCAGTGCGTCCACGGGCGTGGCCAAAATGCCGCCCGGTAACTTCAAAATTTTGGGTTCACCGGCATTCAGACTCCCAAACTGGCCCGGCACTCGAAAGGCGGCCATGCGATTTAAACGGGCGATCGCCTCGGCCTGTTGCTGTTCGGTAATGCGCTGCTGAATCAAGCGCGTGAGGTTGGCCGAGTCCCGATCGAGCTGGGCCTGTTCCGTTTGCAAACGGGCTTGGTCGGCCCGCAAGGCGGCCGCCCGGGCCTGCTCCGCTTGGGTGCGGCGGCGCAATTCCAACTCCTCCAGGCTCAGATCTTGGCTGAGGCTGGCTAATTCCCGGCGGCGTTCTTGCCACTGACTGCGCTGCAAACTGAGCTGATCCGCCGCCCGATCGAGTTCCTTCAGTTGTCGGCGATCGGCTCCATAGACCGCTTGCAGCCGGTGTTGATGATCAAAAAACTGCTCGATCGACTTGCTTTGCAACAGCGCTGCCAATCCCCACTGAGGCGATTGTTGTTGCAAAAACCGCAGCCGCGCCACGATCGCCAACCGCTTGCGCTGGTAGTTCTGTTCCGCAAGGGCTAAATCGCGCTCCAAAATCGCCAACTGATCCACCGCCCCGTCCAAACGGCTTTGGGTGCGATCCGACTTCGCCTCGGTGCGATCGAGCGACTGCTCCAGGGTTTTCATCTGTTCCTGGGTCGCCTGTTGCTGTTGCTGGACGGTTTGCCGCTGTTCCTTGACGGTTTGCCGTTGCTGCTCCAATTGCTGTTGCTGTTGGCGCAACTCCGGCAACGACTGCGATCGGGCTAGGTCAATTGACCCCAACAGCCAACCCAATCCCAACAGGCATCCCAACAACCAACTCAACCCGATCGCCACCCACCGAGGGCGCGATCGAGTGAACCATTGGATTATCCATCCCATTAACCGTTGGGTGGGCGATCGAAATGGATTGCCCAACAACGGCGCTGCATGAGTTGATCGGGGGGCGCGCTCAGGGGCGATCGCCATAACGGAGCCATCCTCGCCAAACCGAATGGAAAATTCGATTCAACGCCTGTTGCTCATGCTCCGTCAAGTCACTGTCCACCAGCGCCTCATGGAGCCGCTCGCATTGATCCTCTGTAATGACCCCTGAAGTCATCGCATCTGCGTAAATTTCCATCAGGGTTGCATCCGATAAATTCACAGCATTAGCCATGGTCTTTATGACTTTTTTTAAGAAAATTAACCATCCCAAATGCCCCATACACAACGATGGCTCAACCCCAAACTCGACATCTGCACAACCCAAAACCCATGGATTTCATCATGAACAAACCCATGATCTGGACTAGGAGTCACAGTGCTGCATCTGAGGCTGATCCTCAAGGGGCGATCGGTGCGGGAGCGCGGGGATCAAATCATAACCATTCGCTCAAGGATCTGAGGAACAGCCTTTGAAACCAGGCTCCTGATGCAACCGAGGCAAACGGTCATTAACCGTACCACCCGCCCTGATTACTGCAAAATTCAGCGAAGTTCAGGACTGATCTCGGGGATCAAGGAACTGTGGGCTTTTGAGGATACTCTAAATATCGCGATTAAAATGACCGATCCCACAGCGCGATCGGGAAATCTTAATAACTATTGAAAAAGCAGTTTTGGAGGTCAAAAAAATTACCCAGCTTCATCACCAGAAAATTAGTGCTCAACCAAGGTTTACTGAGTCCCTTTCACTGGTTAAAAAAAATACGCAACTGACAACGCTAGGCTCAGGAGAACGTAAACAACTGTGTTAATTCATACCTGGTCTTCCGTAAGCAAAATGGGAGCAAACCATCGTGGCGGCCACTTGGCTTGCTCCCATCTGCCGTGATTTTCAGTGGTGCGCTCGCTCTGGGGTCGCTAACCGTCCCCGAGCGATGGAACTGCTCAGCGTCGTCCGCTACCTAACTCGATCGTTGCGCCAACCAGGCGGCCACCGCTTGGACAATTCGTGCCGCCGCCTGACCGTCCCCAAAGGGATTAGCCGCGTGGGCCATGGCCTCGTAGGCAGCCCGATCGCTCAGTAAAAGGCTCGCTTCTCGCACAATGTCCGCCGTGGCCGTGCCGATCAGTTTGGCCGTGCCCGCCGCGATCGCCTCGGGCCGTTCCGTCGTGTCGCGCAACACCAGCACCGGCTTGCCCAAACTCGGGGCTTCCTCTTGCAACCCGCCGGAGTCCGTGAGGATCAGGGTCGATCGCTGCATGGCCCCAATCAGCGCCGAATAGTCCAGCGGTTCGGTCAAAAACACGCGATCGCGGGGCCCCAGCTTGCCGATCAGCGGTTCGCGCACGGTCGGGTTGCGGTGCAGCGGTAACACCAACGACAAATCCGGGAAGCGATCGAGCAGCCCCAGGAACCCATCGGCAATCTCAGTCAACGGATCACCCCAATTTTCCCGGCGATGCACCGTCGCCAAAATTACCGGCCCCGCCGACCAATCGAGCGATCGCTCGGCCGTCGCGGTTCCAGCCAACGGGGCGATCGGGCAAGGCGGATTTTTCGCCGCCACCGCCAACAGCGCATCAATCACCGTGTTGCCCGTTTGGTGAATTTCGCCCATCACCCCCGACTTTTGCAAATTCGCCACCGCCAAATCCGTCGGCGCAAAGTGCAACTGCGTCACCTGGGAAATCAGCCGCCGATTCGCCTCCTCAGGAAACGGACTGTAGAGATTGTCCGTCCGCAAACCCGCCTCCACATGCCCCACGGGAATTTGCTGATAAAACGCCGCCAGGGCCGCCGCAAAGGCCGTCGTCGTGTCGCCCTGCACCAACACCAAGTGGGGCTGAATTTCCGCGAACAGCTCCCCCAACCCGGTCAAGCTGCGACAGGTAATATCCGTCAGGGTCTGGCCGGGCTGCATAATCGCCAAGTCGCGATCGCCCTGCAACTCAAACAGCCGCATCACCTGCTCGACCATTTCCTTGTGTTGGCCCGTCAGCAGAATTTGGGTCTCGAAGCGATCGTCCTGCAAAAACGCCCGCGCCACCGGAGCCATCTTGATCGCTTCCGGTCGAGTCCCGATCGTCACACAAATCCGCATCCGGTCAGCCACAGCGCCAATCCATCCTGTGAATCAATTGGTTGAATCAATTTTGGGGTGCAAGCCCGCCCTACAGATTACCGGCTCATAAGTCGTAGAGTGTCTTTAGCCAGTCCACAAAGGCATGAACTTGGGGATGATCAAAATTAAAAACAGCCCGCTCTCCAGTTTTGAGCCATGCACCGGGTTTATGATGCCAAGCCAACCATGTGTAGATGTGTGCTTTATCTAGGTGCTTATCGTCGAATGTTGCACCTAATGGTTTTGCCTGACTAACAGAGTTTTGTAGATGAGTCCATAAATCTTCGCGATCATTAGGAATGAGCTGAGATAGCAAAGTTTCCAGCATTCCAGGCGATCGGTTGTCTGGCATCATCCAGATACCAAATTTTTGATCATCGCTAACTGAGCAAATAAATCCATTTTCAGGAATTTGGTTAGGGAATGAAATAGAACGCAATTGCTCAACAGATTGGCAAGTTTGACAAATTTCTTGCCACTGATCTGAAGCACTACTATCAGCATCAATTACAATTCCCAAAGCAGGCACATTAGGATCAGCTAGCTGGTTAAATATTTTGTCTGGCGTTATATTTTTAATTCCTTGAAGATCTTGAATATCAATTTGTGGCTGTGATGATCCTGATCGTTTTCTAGTGATTTTCCAGTGCGGTAAGTAAATATTGAGAATTTCCTTGATAATTGTTTTATCGCTACTGCCTTCAACGAACAGAACTCGCGATCGATGACTCGTTGAACTCATCTTTATCGAACCTCAACCTTATCTTCAGCAGCGATGACAATTTTATCTGTGTCGTAGCTGGTGCTATGATCGCGCTTCGCATCAATTCGATGAATCATGATTTCATCATCGTAAATTTCTTCAGCTTCGATCAGTTCTCCCAGAGCTTCCCAGCAATCGCGGCTATGGGTTGTTGCAAAAACTTGGATATCTAGCTTTTTGGCACTTTTCCAGATAAATTTCCAGAGATCAACCATGACACTGTAGTGAAAGCCAGTGTCAATTTCATCAATTAATAGAACTTGCCCTTTTGCATTAACCATCGTTAACGCAATGCCAAGTAGTCGCCAAATTCCGTCTCCCATACTTCCCATAGGATTTCTGTTGTTTTCATCACGAAACTGAATTAGAAATCCTTGCCTAGAACTCAGATTAACTCTTTCAAATTTACCGTGATCAGGTGCGATTCTTCTGATTCTTGGCTCAATAATCTGAATTGCCTCTATAACCAGATCTTCTTCTGGTGTTAGAACAATTTCATCAAAAAGTTTTGCAACTTTTTCAGAATTCAAATCAGTTGATACTAAAAATTCAAGATCCTGATCATATGGAGAAGAATCTTGAGAATAGAGAGATCGATCAAAAGGAATTTTGAAGTCTGGAGATATATCAACTGAATATGACAGCGAACCGAAGTTTTGATCTTGTTTTTCTAGAAGAAGTTTTGGCCAAGTTTCTTTGCGAATGTCGGAAAGACTATGAAGTTTTAAGCCTCCCTTTTGACTTGTATCAATTTGAATAGAAATGCTTTCTTTCGTTCCTTCTTGGTGTAAACCCAAAATTCTTACAACTTCTCCATTATTCACATTTCGATTATTGAATAGATGAGTGATCTCTGCAATGTATTCTCTAGAATTTACATATTCTCCAGAGTTACCAAGAGGAGAAACTTCGCCACGATTGATGTGTAAGTTAACGATGGACTGGGCGGGATGCTCCTGGGTCATGAGCAAGTAAATGGCTTCTAGGATTGAGGTTTTGCCGCTGTTGTTTTTGCCGGTGAGCAGGTTGATGCGGCCCAGTTTCGGGATGGTGAAGTGGGAAAACTGGCGGAAGTTTTCGATTTCGAGACTTTGGAGCATGGTGGGGATCTCCGGAGGGACAGAGAAGGGGCGATCGCCCTGGTGGGCCAAGGTGGATTAGTTCAAAACTAACGCGAAAAACCCTGATCCAGTGCTGGCAGGATCGGGGTTCTCGCGTGATGGTCGAGCGCCCTCAGCGCGATCGGGAGGGGCGAAAGGCTGAACCTATTGCAACAAACTCCGCAACATCCAAGCGTTCTTTTCGTGAATTTGCAAGCGCTGGGTCAACAGATCGGCCGTGGGTTCATCGTTCGCCGCATCGGCCAGGGGGAACACCGCCCGTGCCGTGCGCACGACGGCCTCTTGGCCTTCCACCAACTGGGCAATCATCACCTCGGCGCTGGGAACGCCCTCAGCCTCGGGAATGGAGGTTAGCTTGGCATATTCGCTGTAGCTGCCGGGAGCCGGGAAGCCGAGCGATCGAATCCGTTCCGCAATCAAATCCACCGCGAGAGCCAGTTCGGTGTACTGCGCCTCGAACATCAGGTGCAGCGTGTTGAACATGGGGCCCGTGACATTCCAGTGGAAGTTGTGGGTTTTCAGATAAAGGGTGTAGGTGTCGGCCAGGACGCGGGAGAGGCCGGCGGCGATGTTGGCGCGATCGGCTTCGGGAATGCCGATATTAATGATGGGAGCAGAAACAGCCATGGTGAATTACCCAACTTGATGAAACGACTTTAAGACAGGGGCTGGGGAAACGGAGGGGCGCGATCGGGTTGTCTTTATCATAGTCATATTGATTTCGAGTTGCAATACGTCAAATTATCCTGACTGCAGGGGGTGGGTACAGCCTGCTGATCCCTTGACCTGTGGCAAATGGAGATCAGTAAAATCACTTAGTATGGGTTCGTTTTTGAGGGGAACAATGCGGCAAGTTTTTTGGGTGGGAGCGCTGCTGTGGGTGATGGCTCCGGAAGCGATCGCGGCGACCAATCCGGTGCTGCAAATTGGGATTGTGCAGCGGTTTGGGGAACAGCCGGGAACCTTGGAGTTGAAGGCGCAGCCGGGCGATCGCCTAACAGTAAAGGTGGATTCGCTCGATCGCACCCAAACCTTGACGGGCGATCGCTTGGTGTTGCAGCCGATCGCCCAACCCTTGCCGGAACCCGTTGTGGATGAGCGGGTGGTGCTGGGTACTTACCGCAGCTTTGAAACGGCGGAGGCGGCCGCGAACCAATGGCGATCGCGCGGGATTCAGGTGGAGTTGGCCCAACCGTCGGAGCGCTGGCAGGTGTGGGCCAAGCGGGAAATTTATCACCAGCCCCTGTTGCGGCGGTTGTTGCTGGATAGTGTTCGCGCCAACCCGCCCGCCACAACCGGTGGCCAGCCCAGTTTGTTTAGTCAGCGGCGCGATCGCAACCTGTTGGTGAGCGGGGTGATCGGGGGGCAATCCTTTGCCAGTGAGCGTTTAGAGATTTCGGCGGGCAAAGGGGCGATCGAGGTGGGGCGCGATCGATTTGCCGGTTCCCTGAAGCTCCAGCGCAACGCCTATGGCAGCTACACAATCGTTAATGCCGTACCCACGGAAACCTATCTGCGCGGCGTGGTTCCCTACGAAATTGGGGCCGGCGCACCGGAATCCGCCCTGCAAGCCCAGGCGATTTTGGCGCGCACCTATGCCCTGCGGAATTTGCGGCGGTTTGCGATCGATGGCTACCAACTCTGTGCTGATACCCATTGCCAGGTCTATCGCGGCCTGAAAGCGGCCACGGCCCGGGTCGATCGGGCGATCGCCGCCACCAATGGTCAGGTGCTCACCTATCAAAACGAGCTGATCGACGCGCTCTACTTTTCTACCTCCGGCGGCGTAACAGCCCACTTCACGGATGTGTGGGACGGGCCCGATCGCCCCTACCTGCGGCCCGTAGTCGATGCCCATCAACCGATTTGGGACTTGGCGGCGCGGCCCCTGTCCGATGAGCGCAACCTGCGGCAATTCCTAGCGATCGCCCAGGGCTGGAACGAGCTGGGCTGGCGCGACTTCCGCTGGCGACGCAGCAGCACCCTGCCGGAAATTGCCCAAGGCTTGCAGCGCTATTGTCGGGCCCAAAACAGTGATTGCGCCAACCTGAAAACCGTCCAAAGCCTGACCGTCACAGAGCGATCGCCCGGCGGCCGAGTACGCAAGCTGACCGTCGCAACCGATCGCGGCTCCCTGGTGCTCGAAAAAGACGCGGTTCGCAGCGCCTTCATGGCTCCGCGCAGCACGTTGTTTTACCTGGAGCCGATCGGGGGTGGCACGCAACCGTTGCGGGGCTATGCCTTTGTGGGTGGCGGCTGGGGTCACGGTGCGGGCCTGAGCCAAGCGGGATCGCAAAAGCTGGCTCAGCTCGGGTGGAATGCCAGCCGAATTTTGCAGTTCTATTACCCCGGCACGCAGTTACAACCCATGAGCGATCGGCTAATTCTCTGGCGCGATCCGCAACCGCAATAGCGATCGTTCCCATCCCAGCCAGGGGGTCTCAACCCCTTGTTAACCCTCGATTTTGGGTATGAAGGGATCGTTAAGCGATCACCCCAGACCAAATTTCTAGAGTTAAAAATAATGACAGCAGGCCGTTTGTAGGACGCACCTGCTCCTAACTGCGGTCACAAAATCGCCTCAATTAAGGTTAGTCAACCGAGTTGCTCAGAAGCAGATTGAAAAACTGAACTGAGCACCTCTGAGGTGATTCCTTTCCATCAGCCGATCAAGGCGATCGTTGAGCGTGATGTTCAGTATTTTGTGGCGAGGAACGATAGCTAGAATCGCTGTAAGAAACCAGAAAAAGCAGCGAAGAAGATAGGGGCTATTTGGCACGATTGGCTAGGGGCGATCGGCTCCATCATGCTCATGCTTGAAATCCTTAAGAGGTGATCTATGTTCAAGTCAGTGTTGGGTAAGTTTGGGGGGAGCCGATCGCCTTGGGTACTGGGTTCCGTTGTGCTGGCTGGGGCGATCGCGGCTAGTGGTCTGCCGGATCTCGCTGTTGCCAAGACTCGCGATATTGGCCGCGCGATTGCTTCTGGCCAAGCCAAGCAAGCCAAGGCCTTGGAGCAAGAAATTCTGGCAGCCCACAACAAATATCGAAAGGAAGTTGGCGTGCCCGACCTCACTTGGTCGCCCACATTGGCGGCCCATGCCCAAGCCTGGGCTAACCAGTTAGCCAGCACTGGCCAATTCGATCACTCAACCGATCCCCACGGGGAAGGCGAGAACCTCGCCAAGGGCACGGTGGGAGCCGATAGCGCTGCGAAATTGGTTGATCTTTGGGGTAGCGAAAAGCAATATTTTCAGCCCGGAATTTTCCCGGATGTCAGTACCACGGGCAACTGGGCCGATGTGGGGCACTATACCCAAGTGGTTTGGCGGAACACGACGCAAGTGGGCTGTGGTGTCGCGATCGGGGGCGGTAGTGCAGTTTTGGTTTGTCGCTATAGTCCGCCGGGTAATTATGAGGAAGAACCCGTTTATTAGTGGGAGTGAGGCTTAGTTGATACGGGCTTGAAATCCTGTATTTGGGAGTGCTTAGGTTGCGATCGGTTGATGGTGTGTTAGGGCGATCGACAACCATAATAGTCACGATCAACACCTTGGAAAATCGGTGGCGGCTGGTGAATGAAATGATGAGTCATAATGAAGCATCATCAAAACGTCATCAGCCGCCATGAATTCAGCGATCAAAACCGAAATTTGTGAGTGTGAAGCGCGACTGCGTGCCGCGATGAGCACGTCTAATCTGTCTGAATTGGACGCGCTCATTGCTGATGATTTGCTCTTTTCTGGCCCAACTGGGGAGCTAGCGACTAAGGCGATGGATTTGGAGTTACATCGCACAGGAGGCACTCAGTTTCATGAGTTGGTGTCTAAGGCGCTAGAAATCCGAGTTTTGAGCGAAAATGTTGCGCTTGCATCGGCGCATATTTTCTTGAGTGGATCGTATTTAGGAAATGCTTTTGCGGGAGATTTCCGCTATATGCGGGTGTGGCGCAGGGGCGAAACAGGCTGGCAAGTGGCTGGGGGCAGTGTGACTCCTTATAATTTCTCTTAGGTAGGGTTTAAGGAACGCCATGTCAGTTATGGTGGCTAAAGCGTATACCGGGCTTCGAAATGATGTCTACTAATCGGTTCAGCCAACCAACAGCGGACAGAATGAGCTTTGTAGTTTGATCATCTGTTGCGTAATTTCAATCCTAGCAATCTAATAGACTGCTTTGTATAAAATCGATGTCTAGTATTTATGACAATATCGAGCAACCGATCCTACCTGAGTTGCAGCATTATCTGAAGCAAGCCTACCGTGCTGATTTTTGTGTGGGTTATTTCAACTTGCGGGGATGGCAACAAATTGATTCTGATATTGAGCAATTTGAGGGAGGGGAAGGGAAAACTTGTCGATTGCTGGTGGGGATGTACCGTTTGCCGAAAGAAGAGCTACGGCGAGCATTAGCGATCGGAGTAGAGCCAGAGCGAATTGACCAAGGGCAGACAATTCGACTACAAACCTTTATGGCGCAAGAGTTTCGGCAGCAGTTGACCTACGGTGCGCCCAGTGCGGCTGATGAGGAGGGTTTACAGCGATTACGGCGACAGTTATTAACTGGAAAACTACAGGTCAAGCTATTTTTACGAAATGCTCTCCATGCCAAACTGTATTTAATTTATCGCCACGATCGCGCCACGCCCATTATCAGCTACGTGGGCAGTAGCAACCTGACTTTATCGGGGCTGAGATCTCAGGGTGAGCTAAATGTGGAAGTGGTTGATCGCGATGATACGAGTAAGTTGGAGCGGTGGTTTGTTGATCGTTGGGATGATCGCTTTTGTGTCGATATTACGAAGCAGTTAGCGGAAATTATCGACGAAAGTTGGGCGGGACGATCGCTCAAACCCTATTTTGTCTATCTAAAAATGGCCTATCACCTGTCCCAAGAGGCGCGGGATGGGTTGAGTCAATACCGCGCTCCGGCCAGTTTTGGACTGCTGCCATTTCAAGAAGCGGCAGTCCAAATTGCGGCACACCATGTCAGCAAACGAAATGGGGTGATTATTGGCGATGTGGTCGGGTTGGGCAAAACCTTAGTAGGAACCGCGATCGCCCATCTTTGTGAAGAAGATTATGGTACGAGTACGCTGATTATCTGCCCGAAGAATCTAGAAAGAATGTGGCAGGGTTATATTGATCGTTATGGCTTGAGGGGCAAGGTAGTTCCAATTAGCCGTGCGATTCAAGAACTGCCCAATATTCCGGCGCGGTTTCGGTTGGTTTTGATTGATGAAAGCCACAACCTGCGAAATAAGGATGGCAGGCGGTATCAAGCCATTAAAGACTATATCGAACAGAGTGGTAGTCGCTGTATTTTGCTGACAGCAACGCCCTATAACAAAACCTATCTAGACTTGTCAGCGCAGTTACAGTTATTCCTACGACCCGATGCGGATTTAGGAATTAAGCCGGAAGCCTATATTCGCAGTATTGGCGGTGAGATGCAGTTTCGCCGCAAACATAGTGCTAGTCCAGTACGATCGCTGTTGGCCTTTGAGCAGAGTCCAGAACCCGAAGATTGGCAACAGTTGATGAGTCGCTACATGGTGCGGCGGACGCGCAGTTTCATCAAAAATACCTATGCCAAACAGGATGGCGAACGATTCTATCTGGAATTTGCCGATGGGCGGCGATCGTATTTACCAATCCGTCGTCCTCGGACAGTGCGATTTACGATCGACCAACCGCAGCGTGATCCCTACGCAAGGTTGTATAGCGATCGCGTGGTGGATGTGATTAATGACCTAAGTTTGCCTCGGTATGGGCTGGGTATTTATCAAGACCCTAAACCCAAACAACGAGCCACGGACGAAGAACAAAAACTATTGGCGAATCTTTCCCATGCGGGTCAGCGATTAATGGGATTCTGTCGCACGAATTTGTTTAAGCGATTGGAGAGTAGTGGGGCTGCTTTTATTCAGTCGTTAGAGCGGCATATTTTGCGAAATTATGTGTATCTCCATGCAATTAATCACGATCTTCCCCTACCCATTGGTGCTCAGGATGCTGCACTACTGGATGAAGTGGGTGATGATGAAGATTTGCCCTTGAGTCAGGACTGGGAAACCGCTGAGGATCTGTCTGACACTTTGGATGAAGAAGATATTGATCCACAGCAGAACTTTACTCAACGAGCCGCAGAGATTTATCGTTTATATCGAGAGCAATATTCCCGTCGATTTAAGTGGATTCGTGCTGATCTGTTTCGTCCCCAGTTGCGGCAAAACCTGCAGCAAGATGCCACCGCTTTGATCGGAATTTTGCAACTGGCGGGGAATTGGAACCCAGCGTTGGATGGCAAGCTAAAGGCGCTGGTGGCGTTATTACAGCAACAACATCCGACTGAAAAAGTGCTGATTTTCACGCAGTTTGCGGATACGGCACGATATTTGGCAAGGGCGCTCGCAGATTTGGGCATTCAGCAAGTGGGCTTGGCAACGGGACAATCGGCTGACCCGACGGCTCTGGCTTGGCGATTTAGTCCGATTAGTAATCAAAAAGAGATTCCAGAAACTGAGCAATTGCGGGTATTGGTAGCAACAGATGTGTTGAGTGAGGGGCAAAACCTACAAGATTGCGCCATCATTCTGAATTACGATTTGCCTTGGGCAATTATTCGGCTGATTCAGAGGGCGGGGCGGGTCGATCGGATTGGGCAACAGGCGGAAGAAATTCTTTGCTATTCGTTTTTGCCTGCGGAGGGCGTGGAGCGGCTGATTAACCTGCGGGGACGGCTGCGCGATCGCCTCAATCAAAACCAAGAAGTTGTGGGCACGGATGAGGCGTTTTTTGAGGATGAAAAAGCGCAGGAGATGCTGCTCAATCTCTACAATGAGCGATCGGGCGTGTTGGATGAAGTTGATGAAGGGGAGGTGGATTTAACCTCGGAGGCGTTGCAGATTTGGCAAAGTGCGATCGAGGCAAACCCGGCGCTCAAGGGCATGATTGAAAAACTGCCCGACGTGGCCTATGCCACCCGTGAGCATGAACCAACGGAAGCCGACCCAGAGGGCGTTTTGCTTTACCTCCGCACCGATAGCGGTACTGATGCGCTGGCGTGGGTGGACAAAGACGGCAACAGCGTCACGCAGTCGCAAATGCGAATTTTACGGATGGCTCGGTGCAGCATTGATACGCCGTCTTTGCCTCGTCATCCTCAGCACCATGATTTAGTAACACGCGGATCGGAGCTGATTGCTGAGCAGACCAAGACTGTGGCGGGAACGCTGGGCAATAAGCGCAGCGCGGCATCTCGGACTTACGATCGCCTGATGGCCTATACCCAGCATGTCCGCGAAACAGCACCCATCCTGGCAACGGGGACAGAATGGGAAAGTCTGGAACGAGCGATCGAGGAAATTAACCAATATCCCTTGAAGCAAAATGCGATCGCGCGTCTGAATCGAGAACTCAAGGCGGGAATTAGTGATGAGCAGTTGGCAAAACTGGTGATATTCCTGCGAGAGCATGACGCGCTCTGTGTGATCAACCTAGATGAACGTCGAGACGGGGCACGGATTATCTGCTCGATGGGATTATTTAGGGGTTAGCTGAGAGTAAGACCGGTAAGCTGAAGAGCATCAAATTGTTGGATATTCTCAAGGAGATTCACCAATGTTTCCAACTCAAAATCTCAACCTTCTCTACGACCAAGATATTTTGCTGTGGGCAGAAGATACGGTTGCCAAACTGAGGGCGAGGGACTTCGATCACCTCGATCTTGAACATTTGATTGAAGAGGTAGAAGCATTGGGAATTTCGCAAAAAAAGGAGCTGATTAGCCGCCTGATTGTTTTATTAGAACATCTGTTGAAGCGGTTATATGTCAACTTGCCCCATGACTATAACGGATGGGAGCGAACAATTCGGACGCAGCGAGGAGAGCTAGAAGTTTTGCTGGATGCTGTTCCTAGCCTCAGTGGTCGATGGGAACTCAGCTTTGATAAGGCTTGGCAAATTGCCCTGAAAAATACGCGGAAGGAATATCCAAAAACTTCTTTCCCAGCAGAATGGCCCTACGATCGCTCGATCGAGCCAATGTTAAATCATGATATGTGGCTAGAAGCACCCGAAGAATCTGAAGAATCCGAATAAAACAAAGATGCCCTCTAATCTTTTCTGGGTTAGACTTGGTGGTTAAGGAAACCCCTTTAGATTACGCAGATTTACCCGAAAATTGTCCCTACAGCCCCGAGCAATTGTTTGATCCTGACTTTCCAGTTGATTTAAACCCGATCTGAGTTACAAGGCCATGCCGCTCCATCGCCAACGCGCTCAAAAGTATCTCCAAACGTTTGATTTTGAGTCTCTGTTCATTGAAGAACTGGGCTGGGATACGGTCGATCGCGTCATGCTTCCCTTTGAGGTGGATGGCGAATATTTTGAGGTGGTTTCCCTTGCCCAAAAGCGCGGCTTTACGGTCTTTAAGTGCATTACGCCAGAAATTCCGGCGCGTCCAATTCGGGTCAAGCTCGATCGACAATTAACGGACTATAGTAAATCCCACCTGTTGGTGTTTGGGGATGAGAGCAAAACGCAGCAGGAATGGTTGTGGCTGAAGCCAGAAATTAAGCAAGGCAAAAGTAAAAAGGGAAAAGGTAAAAGTGCAGAGACGGTGACATCGACAAGGGCAGTGCGATCGCATTCCTATAAGGTGAGCCAAAACCCGGAAACCTTGCTGCAAAAGCTAGAGGCGCTGATTGTCGATTTCAAGGAAGAAGGCAATCTGACCCATGTGGATGTTGCCCAAAAGGTGAAGCAGGGGTTTGATGTTGAGCGGGTGACGAAGCAATTCTTTCAGGATTTTGAGGGGTTGCACCAGACGTTTTGTTTAGCGATCGAGGGAATCGATTCGGAGGGCGATCGCCGTTGGTATGCGTCGGTTTTGCTGAATCGGTTAATGTTCATCTATTTCTTGCAGCGGCGCTACTTCCTAGATAATCAAGATGCGCTGTATTTGCAACATAAACTGCAACTTTGCCAGCGGGAAGGGAGAAATTTTTATGAGTTTCTCAAGGAGTTGTTTTTTGTTGGGTTTGCGGAGCCAGAATATCTACGTGATCCAGAGATTCAGAAACGGTTAGGCAAGATTTGTTATCTGAATGGGGGCTTGTTTTTACGCCATACCATTGAGCAGAAATATGCTCAAATTCAGATTGATGATCGTGCCTTTTCGCAGGTTTTCGATCTGTTTTCTCGCTATTCTTGGCATTTGGACGATCGCCCTGAAAAAGACCCGCTGGAAATTAACCCGGATGTGTTGGGCTATATTTTCGAGAAATACATTAACCAAAAAGAATTTGGGGCGTACTACACCCGGCCGGAAATCACCGAGTATCTTTGCGATCGCACGATCAACAAATTGGTGCTCGATCGCCTTGCCCCAACAGAAAGCCCTCATCCCCTAGCCCCTTCTCCCAAAACGGGAGAAGGGGGACAAGAATCGATTGCCGTCGGCGCTCCGGCTCCCCTCTCCCACCCTGGGAGAGGGGTTGGGGGAGAGGGCCTTTCATCGCTCCTTGAAACATTAGATGCTACCCAATGCGATCGCCTACTAAATGAAATTTTGCCAACTCTGACGCTGCTCGATCCGGCCTGTGGATCGGGGGCCTTTTTGGTGGCGGCGATGAAAACGTTGATTGGGATTTATCAACGGGTCGTTACAAGGGCTAAGTCGTTGTTAGAAGACCCTCATCCCCTGGCCCCTTCTCCCAAGGGGGGAGAAGGGGGACAAGAGGTTCGTGCCGTCGGCGCTCCGGCTCCCCTCTCCCGTCCTGGGAGAGGGGCTGGGGGTGAGGGTCTCATGGCGGAAACTAACCCTCATCCCCTAGCCCCTTCTCCCAAGGAGGGAGAAGGGGGACAAGAGGCGGAAATGTACTGGGAAATTTCCTCAGTATTGAGACAACGGATGAGGGAAGTTGCTCGCCAATTTCGTAAAGAACCTACAGCCAGTGAAGCCATCTTATGGCAGGCATTACGCGGACGTAAATTAGATGGACGTAAGTTTAAACGTCAGCAACCAATAGGCGCTTTTATTGTTGATTTTTTCTGTGCTCAAGAGCGCTTAGTGGTAGAAGTTGACGGTGGTGTGCATCAAAATCAGCAAGAAGCGGATCAACAGCGTCAACAGTTACTTGAGTCCTTGGGATTACGATTTGTTCGTGTTAACAGCAACTCTGTAGAACGAGATTTGCCCACAGTTCTATCACAGATTCGCGCTGAATTCTTACCCCCCTTTCCCTCCCTGGGAGAGGGGCTGGGGGTGAGGGCAAGCATTACTCAATGGTTGCAGGAAGCTGCCAAGCATCCATCCCTTGACTACTACATCAAAAAACGGATCATTACGGACAATCTCTATGGTGTGGACATCATGGAGGAGGCGACGGAAATTGCGAAGTTGCGGCTATTTTTGGCGTTGGTTTCTTCGGCAAAAACGGTTAATGATTTGGAACCGTTGCCGAATATTGATTTCAATATTATGGCGGGCAATTCGCTGATTGGTTTGATTCGAGTCGATGGGGAAGGGTTTGATCGCTTAAGTCAAAAGGAAAAAGGTAAAGGGCAAAGGGGCAGCGGGTTTGACTCGACGCAAATTAATTTGTTGGGGCCAACGGCGGTGCAGGGCAATTTGCTGCAAGGGTTGGCGGCTTCGGAATATCAGCGAATTTTGGAGGACAAAAATCGCACCATTGCGCTCTACAAAAAACACGCTTTCCAGCAGGCGGACTCGGAATTGCCCCAGGAAACTCGCCTGTTGCAGTTGCGTGACCACATCGACAAGCTCAACCGGGAATCTCAAGCAAAGCTGAATCAATTGTTGTTGGATGAGTTTAGCCAGCGGTTGGGGATTAAGTATGAGCAAGCGCAATTGGTGGGCAAACCCCAAAAGCGGCTATTGACCATTGCGGATATCGATGCGCTGGAGCCGTTTCACTGGGGCTACCATTTTGATCGGGTGTTTGCGCGGGGTGGGTTTGATGCGATTATTGCCAATCCGCCGTGGGAAGTTTTCAAACCCAATGCTAAGGAATTTTTCGCTAATCACAGTGACCTTGTAGCTAAAAAGAAAATGGATATCAAGGCATTTGAAAAGGAGCAGAAGAGGCTTTTACAAGATCCAGATATTGCCCAGGCTTGGAATGAGTATCAGAGCCAATTCCCCCACGTTAGTGCCTATTTTCGATCATCGGAAGATTACATCAACCAAATCTCGATCGTGAATGGGAAAAAAGCTGGAACTGATATAAACCTTTACAAACTATTTTTAGAACGCTGTCATCATTTATTACGGGATGGTGGTGAGTGTGGCATTGTCATTCCTAGTGGTATCTATACCGATTTGGGAACAAAGCAACTCCGAGAAATGCTTTTTTCGCAAACAGAAGTAACAGGACTATTTTGCTTCGAGAACCGCAAGGCAATTTTTGAGGGCGTGGATAGTCGCTTTAAGTTTGTAATCTTGAGCTTCGGGAAAGGTGGAAAAACACAAGCTTTTCCCGTGCGGTTCATGCGTCACGATGTCGCTGAATTAACCAATTTTCCTGCACCTAATGATATCCGTTTAGATATCTCTCTCATCCGAAAGTTATCGCCAGATTATTTGTCAATCACGGAGTTCAAAAATGAGATTGACATTCAAATTGCCAAGAAAATGATGCAATTTCCTCTTATATATGATTCTGAACTTGGTTGGAATTTAGAGCTTTATGGCGAAGAATTACACATGAATCGTGGAGCTAAATTCTTTCAAACTCAGAAAACTGAATATCCTTTGTATGAAGGTGGAATGATTTTACATTTCTCTCATTGCTATGATGAGCCTAGATATTGGATTGAAGAATCTGATTTGAGAAGTGATTTTCTTGAGAAACGTCGAAAAAGAACTGGATTAAATGAGATTCCAAAAGATCTTAAAAATGATTATGAAGCATATAGAATTGCGATAAGAAAAATTGCTAGAAATACTGACTCTAGAACATTAATATCGTGTTTAATCCCTAAAAATTGTCTAGCAGGGAACTCTTTGTCTGTTCATTTCCCATTTGAAAACAATTCCCATAATTACAATAGGTTAAGATTTACAAGTGAAGAATTACTTGTATTAGTTTCGTTCTTGAGTAGTTTTCCTGCAGATTATATACTTCGATCTCGAATGACGGCAAATCTTAATACTTTTTATCTTTATCAAATCCCAGTCCCACGACTCCAAAAAGGAGACACATGGTTTGATGTCATAGTAACCTGTGCCGCCAAACTCATCTGCACCACCCCCGAATTTGACGACTTAGCCAAAGAAGTTGGCTTAGGCTCCCACAAAAACGGCATCACAAACGAAATAGAACGGGGTAAACTTCGCGCCGAACTCGATGGCATCATTGCCCACCTGTATGACTTAACCGAAGCAGAATTTACCCATATTCTCAGCACCTTCCCGATCGTCCCCGAGCCAGTCAAAGAAGCCGCCCTTAATGCTTACCGGGAGTTAAGTAAAAAGTAAAAAGGCAAAAGTAAAAAGTGAAGAGGAGAGAAACGAGAGGGAAACTATGCTTGATGATGTTTAGTTATTAAGACAAAGCGTCTACTATTACTTTCACCTTTTACTTTTTACCTTTTGCTATGAAAGATATTCGGGAGAGGGCATTTGAGTTTGCGGTGCGGATTGTGAAAGTCTGTCAGTTTCTGGATGAAAAGCCAGGAGTAAGTAGGACACTGAGCAAGCAACTGCTTCGCTCTGGAACTTCTATTGGTGCTAATTTGGAAGAAGCGCAGGCAGGACAGAGTAAGGCGGATTTCATTAGCAAAAACTCGATCGCTCTCAAAGAAGCTCGCGAAACCCACTACTGGCTGAAATTACTCAGCGCCACAGACATTCTTCCTGAAAATCGCATCATGACTCTTCAATCTGAAGCAGCAGAAATTATGAAAATCATCGGAGCAATTATTACTTCAAGTAAAAAGTAAAAAGTAAAAGGGCAAAAGTAAGCGATGACACAAGAGCAAATTCATTTTGTGCTCTTTTCCCTTTCGCCTTTTCCCCTTTCGCCTTTTGCCTTTTGCCTTTTGCCCTTTTTAAAGCAGGTCGATCGCCCATGGGTCGTGGTCTTATTCGTCGAGCACACAGCTACATTCAACGCGGCAATCGGCGGCGGCTGCGATTGTTGTTGGGCAAACATCCCGAGCTTTACCAGTCCAACGAAGCCAGGTTGCTGGACTACGCCATTTGGCACAACCGATCGATGGTGACTTGGCTGCTCGATCGGGGCGCGCCCGTGGATGGCCCGCCCGGTAACTTTGGCTGTACTCCCCTGCTAAACGTCGTTGTTGAAGGGGACTTGCCGATGATCGATTTGCTGTTGCGACGGGGAGCCGACCCCAACGCCGTCACGGATGATTCAGAAACGCCCCTTGGGTTTGCCGTGGCTTGGCGACAGGCCGGCGCGATCGGCCGCTTGTTGGCCGCCGGAGCCGACCCCAACCGAATCGGTGACTATGGCCCCGACTTCACCCATCTCGATCAGGCATTGCTGATGGATTGGCCCGAGGGGGCGGAACGCTTGCGGGCGGCTGGAGCAAAGCGGTTTTCGGAGTTGGCGGCCAGCGTGGAATCCTAGTGGCGCGGCTGCCTTAACGTGATAGGCCAAGTCAACTGACTGTTGTCGCCACCAAACCGTTAGGCAGCAAGGGGCTTAAGCCCCTTGTTACGACGACTGCCTTTGCCGCTTTGACCCAATACATTAAGCCTGTCGCGCGACTAGGGCGAAGCGACCCACACGGCTTTGATGGCTGCGGTGGGGTGATAACGTTGTGTGCTGTAAAAACTGTCGCTTTGGCCTTGGGTGGTGGGATAGTTGCCATCGAAGTCATTGGGCTGACCTTGGGTGCGAAAAATCAGACCCACCGGCTGGCTGGCAAATTTGACATATTCCCGCGCTTCATCGTCCCAATTGAAACTGAGGGTGGCTTTGCCATAGACCGCTTCGGCTTGGGCGATCGAGCTGCCGGGGCCAATTCCTTCAGCGGTTTTGTAGGCGGCGTTCTCCGTCATCAGCATGGAAATCGGGTCGCGATCTCGTGGTGCTCCGCCTGCTGCTTCGTAAATGACATAAAACAGCGTTTGAGATCCCGACTTGGCCGCAATGCCGCCAAAGTCCACCAGCAGATTCGGCACATTTTCCCAGCGCACATTGGGCCCCATCAGCCGCTTGGCTTCGGCAAGGGTCATGCCCAGCCGCACCCGCCCCAGGCGACCATTGGCAATTTCGCGATTGGCATCCACCGCTGCCACCCGATCTACGGTGGGTGACTGGCCTGCTCCCGGAGCCGATGGGGTCTCGCTGTTTAAGGCCACAGGCTGGGTCGCTGGGGCTGCCGGAGCTTCGGTGGTGACTGCTGCGTCGCTGCGGTTCCCATTGCCACAGCCGATCAGCAAGCAGGCCAAGCACCCCCAGCCCACCACCCCAGAACGAGCCAGGAGGGACGCGAAGATCCGAGGGCGACGGGAAGCGCGGGGCAGGGCGGGGAAGGGCATCATGATTAAAAGTTGGCGGTTTATTCAGTCGATTTATTCGATCGATAAATTGTGATTTCAGGGTCGATTTTGTCGAAGTTGGAATAAATTTTCATGTCATCCAACAGTCGATAGGTCACCGTGGGGCGATCGAACCAATACCACTTGGGCTTGGTTTGGTATTGCAGCGCCAGTTCGTAGCCCAACTTTCCCGATTGTAACTGCTCAAAAAATTGGTGACCTGGAGAATTTTGCAAAAAGCGGCGTTGGTCATAGCCACTGCTGACAATAATCCATTGGGGTTTGAGGGCGCTCACCTGGCCCAAGTCCGGTTCTTCGAGCAATTTGGCCTGAAATCCTGTGGTACGGGGCAAATATTTCTCAATGCCCACTTCCAGAATTAATTGATTGGCGGGAATTTGTGATCGCATCCATTCTTCAACAAAATAGCGCGAATCATGGGTCATTAAACTGTTGACTGTCCAGCTATAACCCAGGCTATAACTCAAGGCGAGGGTGGTGATGAAAGCACCGGGAAAAAACCAAGGTTTCAGGCGATCGCTCAACTGGGCCATGGCAGAACCCGCGAAGAAGGCAAAGAGGGGCATTAAGGGCATTAAATAGCGCACATCGTTATACAAAATAGGCGCGATATAAAACAGGTAATAGGAAATACCGGGAACCCAAAGATAGAGCGGCAACCATTGCCGATCGGTGGGATGAAGAGAGGTGCGGTTTGGTTGGGAATGGCCTCGGAGCGATCGAACCAATCGCCAGCCATAGAGCGCTATTCCGACCCAAGCCAGCCACCAAAGGGGCCAGCCAAAGGAAAATTGCAAATGACCAAAACTTTGCCCCAGCATTTCCCACTGCCCTTGCAAACTTTCTTCGTAGCGAGGTCGAATGCTGGCTCCTCCGTACAGAATTAAGTTGAATCGATCGATAAACCCTTGGAAGTTAAAGAGGGCATTTTGCAGAATTAAAAATGCTCCAACCCCTGCACCAAGGCCATAGCCCACCCGTCGATCGCGCACCGCTTGCCAAAGGGTGAATTGAGGATTGCTCAGCCGTTGTTTTTGCCAATAGTGCCAAATCACAAAGAACGGCGTGAGGATGCAAAATCCATAGAACTGATCTTTGGTACAAACGGCGATCGCGGCTAAAACTGCGCCGATGATGTAGTCGCGAAAGCGGTGATGGTTCAGAATTTCCACATAGACAATTAAAAAGGCGATCGACCAAAACAAAACGGGAATATCTAAGTTGGCGATTTTGGCGTAGTAGACATAAAGGGGCGTGAGGGCCATGGATAAGGCCGCTAGCCAGCCCGTTTTGCGATCAAAAATCATTTCTCCCAACCGCACCATCAAGACCATGGTTCCCATGCCCATGATCACGCAAAGCAGCCGATTGAGATAGAACAAAAGGCTATAGGTTTTCAGGTCTTCAAAGGAAACCCAGCCCAGTTGTTTCAGAACCAACAGGGGCGAATAGAGCAGGGTCAGTAAGTAATAGTGAAAGGGTGGATATTTATAGTGCCAACCGTTAGCAAATTTTTGATCGATCGCCTCTAAAACCCGTTCTGGCGTTAGCTCATCGGCGGCCCAACCTTTCCAGTCTGGCAATCCCCAGTTAATGCCATAGAGGGCGATCGCGCCACTTAACAAAATCAAACCCAAGAGGGGGAAGGAGATTGTCCAGCGGGGAGCTTGGCGAGGACTTTGGAACCCGGTTTGAAATCCCTTTTGCAAACTGGTCAGAATTTTTTGGCTAATTGTTTGGTTAATCATCTTGATGGAAGTTGATCTGCAATGGAATAAAGGGCGTGAATCAAATTAATGAATGAAATCCATCAGTAAGCCGTGATCAGACAGGCTGAATGCATGGGATTAAAGGGACGATCTTAAGCAATTGCCATTCAGAACAACCAACGATTGATCGGTGAATTGCTGACAACGATCGAGCAGCGTTTGCATCACGGGCACTTCGCCCCGCCGTAATTGTTCGATCGCTTGGCGATGGGCGATCGCTAGGGGTTCTTGGGGGCTGGCGCGGAACCAACGAACCCAGCCCATTTTTTGGAGCTGATTGGGGTCAAAATCTGCCCGATCGAGCAACCAAAAATCCACTGAATAGCGGTTCAAAATCTCCCGTAGGCGATCGGGGTTCGGGGTATATTGCCCCACAATTAAATCCGTTGCCCGCTGCAATAGCTCCGTGGCATAACGACGATGGTAGCGCATGGTGAACCCGGGGCCGACCACAATGGAGCGTTGGGCAAAACTGGGCAAGTTATCCGTTTCACGGGTGGTGGAAGCAATCCGAATGGTAACCGGTTGGTTCTGAAAAAATTCATAGAGTTGGGGATGGTTGCCAATTTCGTATTGCGTGGCGGGAAAACCAGGAAAGGTGAAGGGATAAATCAGCAAAAAACCGGTGATGAGCAACACTAAGCCTTTGGCTTTTGAATTGCTCAATTTTGCATTGGGCGGGCGTGATTTTGCCCATTGCCAAGCCTTTTGCACTAGCCAGCTCAGGGCGATCGCACCCAAAATGGCTACAATAATGCGCAGGGAATGTTCTGAGTAGCGGTTGGGCAAATGCAACCGAAAGAGCAAGAGATGGGCAACGGTAAACCAAGCCCCGGAGACGATTAATAATTGCGGCACAAAGACCAAGCTCGATCGCGTGGCCTGGGCCAGGGGAAACCGATCGCGCTGCCACCACAAAATCGGAAAGAGTAAGGTCAAAATAATTTGCGGGAAGGCGAAGTCAATTTCCCACCAATCGATCGGAATCAGTCCCGTGCGTCGATGCTTGAACCAATAGGCCCAAGCCGGTTCCACCTGAAAAAATTGGGCCCAAAAGGTTTTGGCTTCAGCGGCAGTTAGCACTGGGCCATATTGACTTGATTTGCCGAGGAAGGGCAATAGAACTAAGCCTGAAAATATCAACAAACTGAGTTCTAATCGGCGCTGATTCCATAGGGTTTTCAGTAGTGATCGCACCTGGAACGGTGATCGCTGAGCAATTAGCCAAGTTTGCCAAATTAAATCTAGACCAATCAGGGAAGATCCCAATAAAACGCCATGGGGATAGAAGCCGGCCAAAAGCCCAATAGCGCTGAAGAGTTGCCAGGGCGATCGCCCTAACCAACCCTTTAGAAACAGAAATAAAAGGGGATAAATAAAGGCAACGGGCACACCGGAAACGAGATCGTCAGCAATCCATAAATTTTGATTTAAAAATACGCAGGCGCTGAAGGCCGCCAAGGGCACGGGCAACAGTTGCCAAACCACTTGAAAACACAGAAATGTGGTCAGGGTTCCTAGGCCGATCGGCAGCAATTTATTGAAAACCATCGGATCTAAGCCGAGGATGCTGCCCAACCGATAGAGGCCTTGATATCCCCAGGGAGCCACGGATTGGAAATAGTCCGCCATCAGGTCATTGGGGAAGCGATCGGGATGGAGCCACCGTTGCATCCAAAACACATGTTGGCGAGCATCGTCTTGCACCACGTAGGGGCCGCTGAAGGCCTGAAAGAGGGCGGGCAGGGCACAACCGATCGCCACGGCCAAACTGAGCGCCAAGGCCCAGCGGCCCGCGCGATCGCCCCTAGGGCTGGTTGGGTCTAGGGCGCGGAGCCAGCCATTAAGCATTTCGCCTCCAACAGTGCCAAATCGCCCGCTTGCCACTGGGCGCAACGGTCGATCGCGCTAGGTAAAACCGGTTGTTCGCCCCGATCGAGCTGGGCTAATGGGGCTGCACCAATGTTGAATTGGCGAAACCGACGACTATCCAAAAAGTCTCGCTGAAAGCTCGATCGCTCCACTAACCAAAAATCCACGCCCGTTTCCGCCAAAAACCGGCGAATGGGGGCCCAACTGGGGGCAAATTGGGCGCTCACGAGTCGATCGAGCCGCCGCACCAGTTCTTGATAAAACCCCAGATGATAGGGCAGCAGATAGCCTTGGCCACCCACGTAGATTGATCGCCCCGCAAAGGCGGGCAAATTATCCCCCTCGCGGGCCAAGGAAGCGACCAAGGTATCACGCGGTTGTTGTTGCAAAAAAGCGTAAAGCCCCGGAGCATTGCCTGGCACGTAGTTGGTGACCGGAAAGGCGTAATTTTGAGCCGTCAGAGCCACTGGATAGGCCACAAACCACAGCACCAACAGGCCCGCCCCCAGCCCGGCCCCGATCGCCCGGGATCCACCCCGCCGCAGCCATTGCACCGCCCGCTCCAGCACCGCCGCGATCGCCAAACCCGCCACCAGCGCCGCCACCAGCCGCACCGAATGCTCCCCATACCGATTGGGCAGGTGCAATTTAAAGAGCAACCCATGGGCCGCCCCAAACCCGATCGCGGAGGACAGCAACAGATCGCCCAACAGGGGCAAGGCTTCTTGGGCCGATCGCACCAGGGGGAAGCGATCACGCTGCCACCACAGCAGGGGCCACAACAGGCCAAACCAAACGCCCAAAGGCAACACCAGCACCGAATGGAAGGCCATGATCCGACACCATTCGGTGGGCAAAAAGCCACTGCGTTGGCCACAGGCCCAATAGTTCCAAGGATCCCGCGTGAAAAAGGCAGACCAACCCTTATCAGCCAAGGTGGGCATCGATCGCGCCACGTCCACGGACAGCACCGGCCCAAAGGGAGAATCGCGCAGCAGGTAGGGAACCATGGTCACCACCAGCGCCCCCAAACCCGCCAAGGCCACCCGCACCTCCGGGCGTTCCCAGGCCGCCCGCCAGCGCCAAGCAACCGATCGCCCCGATCGCAGCAATTGCAGTCCTAACGCGCCGCCCAGCACCAGGGCCACTTGCGGATAAAACAAAGCCAGCAGTCCGATCGCCCCTACCGTCACCCCCAACCACCGACGGGCGATCGCCCACAACCCCCACAGCAACAGGGGCCCCGCAAAGGCCGCTGGTGTGCCGGAAACCAAATCATCCCGCAGCCACAGGGCCTGCACCGCCAGCAGCCCACTCAACCCCGCCGCCAATGGAATCGGCCAGAGGGTCACCGCCAAGCCATAGGCTCCCACCGCCGCCAGCAGACTTAACCCCAAGGGCACAAATTTGTTAAACAGCAAAGGATCTAGCCCCAGCTTGGCCACCAAGCCATAGAGCCATTGGTAACCCGCCGGGGCCACGGACTGGAAATAGTCGGCAATCAGATCTTGGGGAAAGGCTTCTGGATCCCAAAAGCGTCGCATCCAAAACACATGCTGTCGGGCATCATCTTGGATCACATAGGGGCCCGCCAGGGCCTGTTGCAGGGCCAACCCGCCATAGGCCAGGGCCACGGCTCCGCAGAGGCCGCCCCAAAACCAGAGCCGTCGATCGCGCCCATGGGCGATCGGCTGAAAAAGAACGCTCCAAACTTGTGCCCAAAATGCCTGAATGGCCTGAGGGGGGTGATGGCCCGGTTCCTGTTGCACGCGCTGTCCTGCCCTGAAAAACCGTTGCCAAACCGCCGGGGAACCGCTAGCTAGGGGACATTTCCCGATCGGCGGCCCGCAGTTTGCAACAAAGGCACTTTAGCGCAGGACGATCGCCCCGACAGCCCTAACGCAGGCCGCTAGCGCAGGAAGCTATAAATTTGCTGGCTTTCCACATCTTGGCAAATGGTGGATGGTCGATGCCCGCTTGACAGCTTGTAGGTCAGGCGATCGAGCTTCACCTGTAGCCCGGCCATGGGGTCGCCCCCTTCACTGACCAAAAATTCCAGCCGCTGCACCGCTTGCCAGTCTGCCAACTGATCCAGGAGTTGGGCGATCGCCTCCAGGTAAGGATGGCCCGGTTCGCGATACCAACCGGCCATGGCCAAATTGGATTGGTCAAAGCCCAAATGCACAATCAGCGCCGGATTGCCAAACAGGGCCACCGCCACCGGCCGCGCCTCTTCCCGCAATCGCAAATCCCGATCGCTCACCAATTGTCGCAACTGGGCTAACCGTTCGTAGGCTTCGCTAGTGGTGGGGTGATCCGTCCAATGGAGGGCGATCGTCACCAGATAGGTTTGCAGCAGCAGATGCCCCAGCTTGGCCGCCTTGGTGGTCAGATAGCGCGTGTTGAAGGAGTTGGCCTCAATCAACAAGGGCACGCGATCGACCACTTCCAACCCATAGCCACGAACACCGGCAATTTTGCGCGGGTTATTGGTAATCAGCCGCACTTGGTTAATGCCCAAATCGTTCAAAATTTGTGCGCCCACACCGTAATCGCGCAAATCCGCTGGAAAACCGAGCTTTTCGTTGGCTTCCACCGTGTCAAAGCCCAAATCTTGCAAGGAATAGGCCTTGAGCTTATTAATCAGGCCAATGCCGCGACCTTCCTGGCGCAGGTAAACCACCACCCCTTCATCGGCCTGCTCAATCATTTTCAGGGCCGCGATCAGTTGCGCTCGACAGTCACAGCGCAAGGATCCCAGCGCATCCCCTGTCAGACATTCCGAATGCACCCGCACCAACACCGGGCGATCGTGGAAGGTGGCCGGGTCGCCCTTGACGATCGCCACATGGTCGGAACCGTCAATTTCGTTGCGATAGCCATAGATCTCAAACAGGCCAAACTCCGTGGGCAGTTTGGTGACCGTTTCCCGGATCACAAACCGCTCATGTTGCAGCCGATAGCTAATTAAGTCCGCGATTGTGGCGATTTTCAGGTCGTAGTGCTGGGCATAGTCAATCAGTTGCGGTAACCGGGCCATGGAACCATCGGGATTTTGAATTTCGCAAATCACGCCCGCTGGATAAAGCCCCGCCAGGCGAGCCAAGTCCACGGCCGCCTCCGTGTGCCCTGCCCGCTTCAGCACCCCCCCTTCACGCGATCGCAGGGGGAAAATGTGCCCCGGTCGCCGCAGATCTTCCGGCCGGGTTCGTGGGTCGATCGCCACTTGGATTGTTTTGGCGCGGTCTTCCGCTGAAATGCCCGTGCTCACCCCCAAGGCCGGCGAGGCATCAATGCTGACGGTGAAGGCCGTTTGGTTGCTGTCCGTGTTGTTGGTCACCATCAAGGGCAACTCCAATGCATCGAGCCGATCGCCCGTCATGGCCAAACAAATTAGCCCCCGCGCTTCCGTGGCCATGAAGTTCACCGCGTCCGCCGTCACCTTTTCAGCGGCGTAGATGATGTCCCCTTCGTTTTCGCGGTTTTCGTCATCCACAATCACCACAGGCCGCCCGGCCTTCAGGTCTGCCAGGATGGCGGGAATCGTGTCAAACACAAACGCGGGAACAGACTGGGGGACAGTGTGGTGGGTCATTGCGGCAGCAACCAAAGGCGAACAGCGCGTCTGTCGGCTAGAGGCTAGGACGGACGCTAATAAACAGTTACAGTTCTTAACTTATGGTCTCCATTGTATCTCCTGTAGCAGTTTCACCCGGCGGTGAATTGCGGCTTTTCTGATCCTGTGCGATCGCCCTGTATCCCCTAGGGGTGAGACCCCCTGCAACCGAACGCAGGAACACCGGCAAACGGTACTAGAATGCATGGCAACAAGCCGCGCGCACCCGCCGGCTGGCCCGCACCCAGCAGCACCGCGCCCGTCCACAGACACAGGCACCCACACAAGCAAAGGGAATCAGAAGCCGGATTATGAGTAATACAGACAAGATTCCAGTTGGCATCGTTGGCGCATCGGGCTACGGCGGCGTGCAACTGGTCAGAATTCTGTTAGATCATCCCCATGTGGAACTGACCTATTTGGGCGGCGAAAGCAGTGCCGGCCAAAGCTATGGGCAAGTTTATCCTCACCTGGCCCACCGCATTTCCCTGAAGGTGGAGTCGATCGACCTGGATGAGATTGCCCGGCGCTGTCGGGTGGTGTTTTTGGGGCTGCCCAACGGGATTGCCTGTGACTTGGCCCCTCAACTGGTCGATCGGGGCTGCAAGGTGCTGGATCTGTCGGCGGATTACCGGTTCCGGGATCTGAACACCTATGAAGACTGGTATGGCAAGAGTCGCAGCGATCAGGAAGTGGCGGCCATGGCGGTCTATGGGCTGCCGGAACTGAATCGCGAGGCGATCGCGGAGGCGAACCTGATTGGTTGTCCCGGCTGCTATCCCACGGCCAGCCTGTTGGCCCTGCTGCCCCTGCTGAAACAGGGGATTATCATTCCGGAAACGGCGATCATTGATGCCAAGTCCGGCACGTCCGGCGGCGGCCGCCAGGCCAAAACCAACATGCTGTTGGCAGAAGCGGGCGGTTCCTTTTCTGCCTATGGGGTCGGTCGCCATCGCCACACGCCGGAAATTGAACAAATTTGCACGGATTTGGCGGGCCATGAAGTGCGGATTCAATTCACGCCCCACCTGATACCGATGCCGCGCGGCATTTTGTCCACCGTCTATGCCACCCTCCGCGATCCGGGCCTGGTGCGCGAAGACCTGCTGACCATCTACAACGCCTTCTATCGCAACAGTCCTTGGGTGAAGGTGTTGCCCAGTGGGGTCTATCCCCAAACCAAGTGGGCCCTAGGAACCAACCTTTGCTATTTGGGTGTGGAGGTGGATCCACGCACCGATCGGGTGATTGTGTTGTCGGCGATCGATAACCTGATGAAGGGCCAATCGGGTCAGGCGGTGCAGTGCATGAACCTGATGTTGGGCTTGGATGAAACGATCGGGTTGCCCCAGTTGGCGTTCTATCCCTAGGCTTGCTCCCGAAGCTTGCTCCCGAAATGGTCGATCAATCTTGGTTTTCCCAACCCCTTTCCCATGGCCGGAAAGGGGGCGGAAACCGCTGAGGATCAGGATCCAGGTGACAGCCAAAATCTGGTTAGGTTCGGGAATTGCACCAATCAGCGCGATCGCACCCGATCTCCAGCCAGCGCTAGACTTCGTTAGGCTAAATCCATCCCGATCGACCGCAGCAAAATAAGGTGATAGCGCATGGCCGCGACAGATTTTAAGGATTACTATGCGGTGCTGGGTCTGACCAAAACCGCCAGTGCCGAGGAAATCAAGAAAACCTATCGACGGTTGGCGCGCAAATACCACCCGGACTTGAACCCAGGCGACAAACAGGCGGAGGCGCGGTTCAAGGAAGTGAACGAGGCCTATGAAGTCCTGTCCGATGCGGACAAGCGCCAAAAGTACGATCGCTTTGGTCAATATTGGCAACAGGCCGATCGCGCCGGTCAAGCCTGGGGAGGAACCGGGGCCGGGGGAGCCGGGTTTGATGATTTTGAGTTTGGCCGCTACGGCAGCTTTGATGAATTTATTAATGAGCTGCTGGGACGGTTTGGCGGGCCAGGGGCCGCCGGGACGCGATCGAGCAGCTACAACTATCGCAGCGGCACAGGCAGCAACTACAGCGGCAATTACAACAGCAGCAATTTTGGGGGTGGCTTCTCCGGCTTTGGGGATGTGGGCGGCTTTGGCCCCCAATCGGCCGCGGGCGATCGGGAAGCCACTTTGGCCCTGTCCTTTGGGGAAGCGTTTAATGGCACGCAAAAGCGCCTGAGCCTGGGAGCCGAAACCATCACCGTGCGCATTCCTCCCGGGGCCAAACCGGGCAGCAAAATTCGCCTCAAGGGCAAGGGGCAATACGACCCCTACAGCCGTCAACGGGGAGATCTGTACCTGAAGGTCAGCCTCAATAGCCACAACTTTTTTCAATTTGAGGGCGACACCTTGGTTTGCGAAATCCCGATCGCCCCAGATGAGGCGGTGTTGGGAACCAAGGCTGATGTGCCCACCCCCGATGGGTTGGTGACCATGAATGTGCCAGCGGGCATCAAGTCGGGTCAAACCCTGCGGTTGCGGGGCAAGGGTTGGGTTGAACCCAGCGGCAAGCGAGGGGATTTGTTGGTGCGGGTGGCGGTGACTTTGCCCAGTTCACCCACGGCGGCCGAGCGGGCCGCCTATGAACAGGTGCGGGCGGCGCGATCGACCGATCCCCGATCGCACCTGCGCTCTGTTCAGCTTTAAGCGTTTTTAGGCATTTTTAAGCGTTGCCAAACCGGTCGATTAACCCTAGCAGGGAACCATCGATCGAACCGTGGTGGCAAAGTTCGCCAAAATCCGCAGGCCCGCCGCCGCTGACTTTTCCGGGTGAAACTGCACCGCCATCACATTGGGCCGACCGGAACCGAGCGCTTCGCAGTGAATGGCGGCCGTCACCGTTTGGCTGCCGTGGGTGGTCGTGGCGGCGATCGCCCCTGGATCCGCCGGATCCACATAGTAGGAATGGACAAAATAGGCCCAGGGCAACGGCTCCAGCCCTTGCCACAGAAGGGATGTGGGTTGGGTGAGGGTCAATTGATTCCAACCCATGTGGGGGATGGTGATTCCTGGTTCTGGCTGAAAAGCCCGCACGGAGCCGGGCACGATGCCCAGACCCGGTTCCCGGCCCTCGCTGCTGGTTTCAAACAGCATTTGCAAACCCAAACAAATGCCCAAGAAGGGCTTTCCTTGGGCGATCGCCTGGCGAATGGGCGCTTCCAATCCCCGATCGCGCAGTTGCTGCACCGCCGGATCAAAAGACCCGACTCCCGGCAGGACGATCGCATCGGCGCGATCGATCACCGTTGCCGAGTCAGTCACGATCGGCTCAACTCCCGCCTGGGTTAGCCCCTTGCAGGCGGAATGCAAGTTGCCCATATCGTAATCGACCACGGCAATCGTTGTCATAGGACACCAAACCCCTGCAATTGCTGCAATTGTATTGACTGAAACTGTGATTTGGATGACGGGCGATCGAAAGCGATCTCAATCATCACAAATCATTCAAAAGATCGAAACCACTGAAATTATAGGTTTGAAATGGCGCAATCTCCCTGGCTGATCACCTCCTTTCAAACTTGGTTACCCCATCAGAAATCCAACGCCTCCGATGATTTGCTGGCTTTGCTGATCGAACAACGGCAACTGCCCCCGCAGGTGATTTGCTTGCGGCAATTACCCGTTGATTTTGATCTGGCTCCTGAGCGGGTGATTGGGGCGATCGAGCAACATCGTCCTCGGAAAATCCTGTTGTGTGGCGTGGCTGAGGGGCGATCACACCTCTCCCTCGAAGCTCAAGCTAGCCAAGGGGGCAGTCGGTTAGCAACGGGTTTTCATTTGCCGCAACTGTTGGCGGGCACTGAGTGTTCTGAAATTAGCTTTGATGCGGGAAATTTTGTTTGTAATGCGCTCTATTACCGAGTCTTGCAATGGCTGTTGCTCCACCGCCAATTAGCCAAGGCTCTGTTTATCCATGTGCCAGTTGTGACCCTTGAAAACCAAGGAAAAATCGCAGCGGATTTCCGTCAAATTTTGCACAACCTAGAGCACGATCGCCAAGTTTGATCCCTTGCGAGTTTATTCAGTCTTATCCTTCACCAATCGCCCATCTTCCATATACAGCAGTCGATCGGCAATATCCAAAATTCGGTTATCGTGAGTGACCAACAAAATGGTGCAATCTCGCTCCTTGGCCAAGCGTTGCAAAATTTCCACCACATCCCGCCCCGACTTGCGATCGAGCGCAGCCGTTGGCTCATCGGCCAACACAATTTTGGGAGAACTCACCAGGGCCCGGGCGATCGCCACCCGCTGTTTTTGTCCCCCCGAAAGCTGCTCGGGATAATAGTCCAATCGCTCGCCTAAGCCCACCGCCGTCAACATTTCATCCACCAGCTGATCGCACTCCGCATCGGTGTAATGGTCATGTAATTCCAAGGACAAGCGGACATTTTGGCGAGCTGTTAGAAAGCTCAAAAGATTGTGGGCCTGGAAAATATAGCCAATGTTGCAGCGAGTTTTTAAGAGCTGTTCTTTGCTGGCTCCACACATTTCTTGGCCCAAAATTTTCAAGCTTCCTTCATGGGCCGATCGCAACCCTCCCAACAAGGTCAATAGGGTGGTTTTTCCAGAGCCAGATGGCCCCGTCAGCAGCACAATTTCACCCGCTTGAATGATCAGGTTAATGTCATGAAGCACCTGTTTTTTGAGATCACCATTGCCAAAATAGTGATTCAAATTCTGAATCGTAATGGCACCGGTTTGGCTAGATGGTTGCCCAAGGACTTGATTCGTAACCTGATCCATGACCTGATCCATAACCTAACCCTCTGCTAGATTGATCTCTCCAAACGTGGGCAAAAATCCTTAGAAAATATCCGCTGGATCCGCTTGATAAAGCTTTTGCATGGCAATCACGCTGGAGGCGCTACACATGGCAATGGTCAACACAAAAACGGTGATGGCGCGATCGAGCCGCATGAAAATTGGCAGGAGGGTGGCGGAATAGGTGATTTGATATAAACCCATTGCCAAAACCATGCTGGGCAAAAAGCCAATCACTGCCAAAATCAAGGCTTCAGTGATCAAAACGCGCACCAGGAAGGCGTTGCTGTAGCCCATGGCTTTCATGGTGGCAAATTCCGATAGGTGATCGGACACATCGGAATAGAGAATCTGATAAACAATCACGATGCCCACAATGAAGCCCATGATGGCCCCAAGACCAAAAATGAAACCAATGCCGGTTCCTTCAGCCCAATATTGTTTTTCAACGTTGGCAAATTCTTCAACGGTCAAAACTCGCACATCTTTGGGCAAAAAGGCAGACAGTTTCTGTTGCATCACCACCGGATCGCTACCCGGTTGCAGTTGAATTAACCCCACTTCAATGTTGCTGGCGGAGCGATCGGGAAACAAATGCAAAAAGGTGGAATCACTGACGATCGTGTTGCCATCTGCCGCAAAAGAGGCCCCCAGGGTGAAAGTACCGCTGACGTTCAAGAGCCGATCACTCAACTCCACTTCTAAACCATGGGGCGATCGGGCTAACCAATCGGCTACCGTGCCATATTCTGGTCGTCCCGCTTGGTCAAACAAAACTGTTTTCAGCAGGGTGATTTGATTGAGTTGCTGTTCCACTTCCGGCAGCTTGAAACTGGGCTTTCCCGGTTCCACACCCCAAACCAAAATGGCGCGACTTTCACGGGTTTCTGGATTGCGCCATTGGCCGGTGTTGATGTAAATAGAACTCACCTCTTTCACCTCGGGCAGTGCGCGAGCTTGATAGAGCCGTTCGCGTTGGAAACTCTTAACAGAAAAAAGCGTCCGAAACTGAGGATTAATCAGGATTAAATCCGCATCAAGGTTGAGGTGGGGTTTGATGGCTGCGTCGTATAGACCACTTTGGAACCCCAACTGCATGAACATCAAAATATCTGCAAAAGCAATGCCAGCGGTGGCCACAATTAGGCGGCTTTTCTGGCGCACCAATAATAGCCAAGAAAGGGGAGTTTTTTTGGGCATGGGGTCGGTTGCAACGCTAGCGAGCGTGCTGGCAAAAGAATTGATTCAATAACAATCAAATGACTGCTAATCAAGTGACTATTAATCAAATGACTATTAATCAAGTAACCGCCAATTAGCGAGTTAGCGAGCGTTGCCCGTGTCGGTTTCGATGCTCACTTCCACTTGCAAATTGGTGAGCGATCGCACGCGGGCCGTGCTGGCCGGATCGAGCAAAATGCGCACTTCCACCACCCGCCGATCGAGGTTTTCGCCCGGCTGATTGCTAAACACGTTTTGTTGCAACACTTGCAGTCCCACTTGGGTCACCGTGCCGCGCAAGCTGCCCTGAACAGCTTGGCCCACAATAGTTGCCGGTTGGCCAACGCGCACCAGCCCCACATCGGTTTGGTAAACCTCCGCCACGGCCACCATTCGATCGGTCTGGGCCAGGTCAAGCAGGCCGCTATCACCAATCTTTTCGCCTGCCCGGGCATGGATCTTCAAAATTTGCCCATCGCTGGGGGCCCGCAAATAAGCCCGTTCCAGGGCCGCCGCCGCCCGATCGCGCGCGGCCCGGGCCGCCGCCACTTCCGCCAAGGCCGTGCGCACATCCACCGTCCGCACTTCCGCCACGCTGCTGAGGGTGGACTTGGCCTCTTGCCATTGTTGTTGGCCCGCCCGCTCAACCCGACTCAGCACCGCCGTGGCCTCTTGCACTTCCTGGCGACCGGTGCGATCGAGCCGGTTCAGTTCCGCCCGGGCTTCCTGAAGCTGCCGAAACAAAGTTTCCACCGACAGCCGCTTGGAATCGTACCGGGAGGCAGATTCCGCCCCTTCCTGATAAAGCGCCTCATAGCGCCGATATTCTGATTGGGCATTGGCTAACTCCGCTTCCAGGCGACGGACGGCGGCCGACTGTTGGGCTAACTGCCCTTGCCACTGGGCCCGCAACCGGCTGAGCTGGGCCCGTTGAGCGTCGGTGTTCCCTTGCCATTCTGCTTGCACTCGGTTCACGGCGGCCCGCTGGCTGTTGATGTCACCGGTTTTGGCCCCGGCCCTCACTTGGGCTAGGCGCGCTTCGGCCACCTGCACTTGGCGGTTCGCTTCGTTATATTCGGCGGCCAACACGGTTTCCGAAGCCAACAAGGCCACCACTTGCCCCGCCCGCACCTGATCGCCTTCCCGCACGCGCAACTCACTGACCCGATCGCCATCCAGCGCCAAGGGAGCCGCCAACCGCACCACCTCCGACTCCGGCTCCAGTCGCCCCAGGGCCGTCACGCCCGATCGCACCACCGGGCCCGGGGTTGAGCTTTGGGCCTGTTGCTCTGCCGTTGCCCGGTTCCACTGCGACAGCCCGATCGCCCCCAGGGCAATGCTTGCCGCCGCCGCGCTAGCCGCCAGAGCCAGCGTGTTGAAATTCCTGAACTTTACAATCACGATTGGTTTGCTCCCAGTAGCCCGCTAGCATCTTGGACATCAAAACTGCCTGTTCCGCCAAGTCCAACTGCTCACCCAAAAGCATTCGGCGGTACAGCAAGCCACTCACCCAAGCCAAAAAACACTCCAAAACCGGACGATCGTGAATTCCCAAAAAGTCTGCCAGCGCCTGAACATAGCGATCGTGGGCCCCCTGAATCAAGGGATGTTTGCGCACCACTTCCCCCTGATGGCGGCAAAACTCCGCAATTAACAGATCCTGCTGGCGAAAATATTCCTCGTTGTCAATCACGCAATTCATCACCACCACAATTCGTTCGGTCAGGGTCAGCGGATGGCTCAACTGACTGAGCACTTGTTCTCCCGTATCCTCCAAGCTCAGGTAGTCCATGAGTTGGATGAAAAGGTCTTCTTTGCTCTCGAAATAGTGGTAAAGGGTTCCAGTGGAAACACCGAGTCCCTTGGCAATTTCCCGAATCGTGAGTGCGTGGTAGCCCCGTTCGGCAAACAAAGCAAAGCAACGACTCAGGAGTTCTTGGCGATAGCTCTCGTGATCAACAATTTTGGGCATTGGCTCAATACGCAAGTGTTTTTAATCGGTTTTTGTGCGGCCACACTACCTCACCTGCGCAGAATTGGCACTGAAATTGGCCTTGAAATCGACATTGTGTAATGCATGATCAGGGGTCGATCGATGCCTAATGAATGTCGTATTCATGCCGAATCGATGCCTGAGCAATGCTGAATCAAGGAGTTCATCAGTGAAATCACTAGCAACTTATTGAGGAAGACTCTCGATTAGTTCCCTAGAGCAATTCTCTTGGGGGTTGTTTTCAGAAACGGTGATCAAGAACGGTGATCAAGAATGGTTGGTCATTGTTTTCAGGCTTGGATGACTGAATTTTGTAACCGAAATGGTGGCAACTTGGGACGAATCCTCAGCCGAAAGATTCAAGACCAAAAGATTTGCATTTAATTTGCTAATTTGCATCTTCAGGACTCAAACCCTCTGCATGGGGTCTCAGGCTGCCGGTTGATGAGTTGAGGGTTGGGGTTCTGAACTCGGATTTATTTTAAATCGAACGTTCGTTATTTTTCTAGTCCCCAACTCAAATTTTTGTCAAAATTTCCGGATAGTAGATTTTCGGTTGATTTTCTGGGGCAGCGCCCCGATCGCCCTAACCCTTGCATTGCCGACCCGACACATTTCCCAGGGCGCTGGGTGGGAATGGATAGACTGGAGACGGAGATTGCAATCTATCCATTGCTACTCCTTGCAGCCATTGAGAATCAGTCGTCATGACCATCTGGGTAAACGAACAAATGGATCCCGCAGGCATTTCCCACGCTTGCATTGCTTCTACCAGCGAAGAACAGGCCCAGGCCTGCTATGAGTCTTTCCAAGAAAATCTGACCGATGAACAGCGCCAGGAGGGTTGGGTGGTGACTATGCGCACCGTGGATTCTTGGGATGATGTGCCCGTGGCGGCCCTGAAGCTGAGTGTTTAAGCCGGTTCAGTCGATCGCCCCTTGATTCGCCTTAGTGCTGTCTGAAGTGCTGTCTGAGCCTATGCAGCAGCCCAGATCAAATCCAGATCAAATCCGGATCAAATTTTGAACCGGTGGTTTTGAATCTGTGGTTCACGGATTCGAGGCCGACCCTAGGGGGCGATCGAGATACAATCAGGCCGTTCGGGGCTATTTCTGTGCCATTGCACCCTGTGCCATCACAGATCGGCTTTTGCAGCGCGCTCCTACCGAACCACACCCACCCTCTTTTTCTGACAAGCTCTGTCGTTTGTTTTTAGGTATCAGCAACAGCGAGGCAAGCCATGGATCGCCAAGACATTCGGGAACGGTTAGGCAACATTGATCAAATCCGCGACATCTTGGTCGGCTCCCAGCTTCGCGACTATGAAAATCGCTTTGCGCAAATGGAGTCGGAACTCAATCTGTTGCATCAGGATTTGCAGGATCGGATTGAGGAGGTGAAGGTTTCCCTCTCAACCCAATTGCAAGCGTCCCTGGAGGCGCTGGATAAGCGGTTGAAGGGGTTCACCACCAAGATGCAGGAGGAAACCACGGACTTGCAGCAACAGAACGATCGCCTGGGTCGGCGGGTTCAGGCCATCTTTGAGGAGTTGGATCGAGCCTTTGAGGAAAAAACCACGGCGATTGATGGCCGTTTGAACGAAAGCCGCGACAAGCTGCAAGAGGACATCCGCACCCTGCGTACTCAAATTTTTGAGGAGCTGGATACGCGGTTCTCGTCCTTGCGCGATAACAAAGTGGAGCGCGAGACTTTGGCGGAGTTGATGTTTGAGCTGGGAATGCGCCTGAAGGGTCAGGATGTGGTTCCGGCGTTGCAAGCGGCGATCGATCCGCCAAGTGCCCTGTCGGTGGAGTTGGTGTCGCCGGAGGGTTAATCAGAGGGTTAGTCAACGGTTAACCGGACTGGGGCGCAACAATCATGCGGGCCGGTTCGCCAATCCTGGCCGATCGGGCATTGGGCCAACGGTGGGTTTTTCTCAGGAAGATTTCCTAGACTGGATGGAACCCGTTGTCACTGTTGGATTGAGTTGGTTGGAGTGCTGGCCCTATGCCCGATCGCAATCATTCCGAGTCGGAGCCGGTGGAGGATTGGCTAGATCTGCTGAGTCAGTTGGGCCGATCGTCTCAGTCGCCCACGGAGCGGCCACCCAGTTCGATCGCCCCGCAACCCCAAGGTTCGGTGGCGAGCCGTCTCGCAGTTCCTGATGAAACACTGCAAGGCCGAGCGGGATCCGACTTAACAGGATCTCGCTCGACCTTGGTAGAAGCCGATTTGGCCGCCGACTTAACAGCCGATTTGGCAGAAAGCCTGGCAGGAAACCTGGCAGAAAACTCAGCAGATCGTGATGAGTTACCGATCAATCCATTTGGGGCCGATCCGGATTTGTTGACCCCGCCTTCGCCCGCAACGGGGCGATCGGGGCAAGATACAACCACCAAAGCAGGGAACGGGGCCAACGGCAACGGCGCACCCTCCGAAGGCAACGGTAGCTCAGGGGAAGATGCCTGGGAGCAGTTGCAATCGCTGCTGATTGGTGACAACTTTGTCCGCGTGGAAGATCGGGTGGAAGCCCTGCGCGGCAAAATGCAACGGGTTCAGCAGCAGGTGGATGCGATTGAGTCCCTGCTGCAAAATGCCGATCAACTGGTGGCGCACCTATCGCCCCTGATTGCGCGGTTGATTGAACGGCGGGTGCTGGATGCCCGCGAAGAAATTTGCCAAGCCCTGTTGCCCACGATCGATCGCCTGATTTACGAGCGATCGCTTCAGGATCGACAAGCCATGGCCGAGGCGATCGCCCCCGTGCTGGATGCGGCGATCGTCCAGCGAATGCAAGATGCTCCCGCTGATTTGGCCCTGGCGATCGCCCATGCCATTGCGCCCGAAACCGCCTCCGCCATGCGGGAGCAGTACCAGCTTGATGCGGACTCGATGATTCAAGCCCTTGGGCCCATGATGGGGGCTTCAATCAAAGAGCAAATTGCCCTAGAACGGGATGCCATGGTGGATGCGCTCTATCCCGTCATTGGCAACACGATCGCCAAGTACATGAAAGACGCGATCGACTCCATCAACGAAAAGGTGCATAACACCCTGAGTATGGAAGGGGTGGGCCGCAAGATGCGAGCCAAAATGCAAGGGGTCTCCGAAGCGGAGCTGATTTTGCGGGAAGCCATGCCCTATCGGGTACAGGCTGCTTTTTTGATCCACAAGGCCTCGGGTCTGGTGATGAGCGAATGTCAATCCGCTGACCAAGATCCCCTCGAAGGGGACATGCTGGCGGGAATGCTCACGGCCATTCGCAGCTTCGTGAATGATTGCATGGTGCAAGATGGCAACGTGTCCGAATTGCACGAAATTCAGTACAACGATTCGCAAATTGCCATGGAGGTGGCCGGTTACTGCTATTTGGCGGTGATTGTGAAAGGTCAACCGTCCAAGGGCTTCTACCGTCAGTTGCGATCGACCCTGGAGCGGTTGGTGGAACGGTACGATCGCCCCCTGCAATCCTTTGATGGCGACTCCCGCACCCTGCCGGCCCCCGTTCACACGGCCGTGACCGGCTTGGTGCGACCCATCCAACGGCGTTCGTACCTGAACCTAAATCGGCGGGGTGGGTTTCCTTGGGCCCTGACGGGGCTAATTTTGGTGCTGAGCGCGGCGATCGCGGCCCCTTGGATTTGGTGGAACTATCAAAACCAGCGCAACCGAGGCCTGTTGGCGGCCGTGCAAGGGGCCCTGAATACCTCTCCCCAATTGGCGGTGTATAATCTATCCGTTGATTTACAAGGCGATCAGTTGCGATTGCGGGGCAAGGTTCCCTATCCTTGGCTGCGATTCCAGGCGGAACGCACAGCCACCGACACCTATCGGGCGATCGACCCAAAACGGTTTCAGCAAGCCACACCCCCCAAAAATCAAATCATTGCCGTGCAGTTGCCCACGGATCCCATTCTGGCTGCTGCCGAGGTGCAGCGGATTGCCAAAACCTTGAACCGGGATGGCAACGTGGTCAACGCTAGCTACAGCATCGATGCGCAATCTGGCGGAACGGTCACCGTCACCGGCTCCGCCCGCAGCCGAGCCGAAGCCAGCGCGATCGCGGCGGCCTTTGAGCGGGTTCCCGGCACTAACCGTGTCGTCAATTCGTTGCAAATTGTGATTCCGAGTCTGACCGTTCGGTTGTACTTTGAGTTAGGAGCCGATCGATTCGTTGATGTCGATATTGCCGGCAAAATCGATCCCATTCGCCAATTCCTGCAAAGTTATCCGGATCTGAACCTGCGCGTGGTGGGCCACAGCGCCCCCACCGAACCGAATGCGTCGGCCCTGGCCTTGCAGCGAGCGCAATTGGTGCGATCGGCCCTCATTAGCCGAGGCATTTCGGCCCAGCGGCTAGTGCCCAGTGCCCAGGTTGGGCCCCCGCCGGATGTGACCCAAGGCGATGGGGAATGGATGAGTCGTTGCGTGCGCTTTGAAGCAATCCCAGCGCCTTAAATTCCTGATCCATTCCCCATCGATCGTGAAGCCAATCGATTCACGACTCGATTCACGATGTTCCTCCCTGGCTTGCCCATGAATGAGCCATCGCTTCGGTTTGCTGGATTTGCCTGCTATGTTCGACCAGCTTGATTTGCATCATTAACCCGCTGGAACCAGGCTCCTGAGCAATTCCCTTGCTTTGAATCATGTCCTGAATTGCCCATCCGCGATCGCCAGGGGGCCCGAAAATCGGGAGTTTTGCCGTTGAATTTCGGCCAGTTTCCATCCTGTCTTCTACAATCGGCCCAGTCGCCGGTGCGTTTGCCAACCCCCTAAAGCCATGCAAACCCTTTCAAAAAAAATTTGTTTGGTCGGTGATTATGCAGTTGGCAAAACCAGCCTGATTCGTCGATTTGTGGATCGGCAATTTAGCGATCGCTACTTGTCCACCATTGGGGTAAAAATCTCTCGGAAGATTGTGCCCGTGCCGCTGCCAGATCCGTCTCTCGATCGGGCCTCTGAGCGGCCGGAGCCGATGGAATTGCAGTTGCTGATTTGGGATGTGGAGGGCCAAACCAAGTTTCAGCGGATTGCCCCCAGCTATCTTCAAGGATCCTCTGGGGCGATCGTCGTGGCCGATGCCACCCGCCCCGACACGGTTAGTCATCTGCGCGACCATGCCAATTTAGTGCGATCGGTCTCGCCCACCAGTGTCGTGATTTTGGCCATCAACAAAGTCGATTTGATGGACGAGTCCCATAAGCACCATCTACAGCTTCAGGTGGAAACCCTTCTGGCCGGCGTGACCTACTCGCTCTATTGGACTTCCGCCAAAAGTGGCAGCAATGTGGATGAGATCTTTAGTGAATTAGCCCTGTCCATGGTGCAGCCAGCCATCAGCCGGGGCCGATAGCTGACTGGGCGTTGGTTTTGGCTTAGGTTTTGGCTCAGGTTTGGCTCACTCAGTGCGAATGATGCAAGTTGAGCAAGAACGCAGCAAGAACTCAGCACGAATTCAACGCCAAATTAAATGCCAATTAAGTGCAAACTAAGCGCGGGTCAACACTGCCGGGGCCGTTTGGATGGGCACCACATCTAGGCGATCCTGACTGGCGCAATATTCCAAATCCTCCAGCAAACCCAGCCGCAGCAAGCGTTGGCCGTGGCTTGCCTGGTGAAACAGTTGCAGCAGTCGATCGCGCCATTGGTCATAGAGCGCCAACGCCGCCACGGCCTCATCGTTGCCGAACCAATCTGAGTCCTGACCTAGTTTTTCCAACAGGGCAGAAATAATCGCACCAGCGCAGACCGTATCTTCCAGGGAAAAGCTGCCTTCCCAGCCGGAAGCGGTCATCCAGAGGGTGGCGGGTTGTTGGGCCAACACAAAGTCCACGATCGCCCGTCGATTCACCAGGGCCGCCGCCAAAACAACCGGGGCGTTTTGGATGGTTTGCAGGGCCCGAGTGCCGTTGGTGGTGCTCATGAACAGGCGTTTGCCCGCCACCCGATCGGGGGTACAGTCTAGGGGAGAGTTGCCCAAATCACAGCCTTCCACGGTTTTGCCGCCCCGCTCGCCAATCCGAATGCGACGATCGGCCGGCCAAGCCTCGCTGGTGGTCATCAATTCTTCAAGGGTGCAAAAGGCCTGAACCGATTCCGCTCCGGCGGCCAGCGCTGTGGCGATCGTGGTCGTGGCCCGCAACACATCAATGGCGATCGCACAGTCCGGCGCTGGGGTCGTCGGCGACTCGCTCCCCGAAAATTGGGGGGTTAACTCCGGGGTATGAAATACAGAAATCTTCACAGAACAGATTTCTTTACAGAACGCAACGACACCCTTTAGTGCATCACGATGGGGGCGATCGCGCAAGCATGGTCAGCCCCAAGATGTTCTGGAAATTGTGGATCGGTGCTGAGCCTAAAAGACCGGAATTTCGTTTGGTTTTGGGAGGATTGTCCCCATCAGCCGACGAAGATCCTAAGGAGGGGACGATTAACGGGAATTAACCATAAACAACTAGGGTTAATTCGGGCTGGCCGGAATGTTGCTTCAGAACGTCATCGAAGATGATTCAACCAGACCATTCAACCAGACCATTCAACCCGTGACCAGAAGATGGCCATGGGGCGCTAAATTCAGCTAAATTCAACCGATGGTTGACGGCGGCCCGTTGTGGCCAGCCACTGAGCGAAGTCATGGGGCCAGGCATTTAGAGTCACCATTAAGACCCGTAACTGAGCGTAGGAGAATGGGGCGATCGCCCCGTCCCGAACCGCCGAAACCCAACCGCAATTCGTCAAGACTCTGGGTGTTTCATCTGCCATCTAGGACAGAATCTTGCTAGGCTCAAAGAACCATGCCAACTAACTCTCCGGCAATGCAAACTGAAACCTTTACAGAGCTTTTTCCATTGTTCAATGCGGCCAGTCAAGAAACGCTCGATTGGCTGTTGGCGGCCGCAGTCGAGCATGATTACCCCGCAGGACGCGCCGTTTTAATGGAAGACTCTTGGGGAAATGCGGTCTATTTCATTGCCTCCGGATGGGTGAAAGTCCGTCGGCTCTCGGGGGACAAAGACATGACCTTGGCCATTTTGGGTCAGGGTGACTTTTTTGGAGAAATGGCCATCTTGGACGAATCGCCTCGATCGACCGATGTGTTGGCCCTGAGCGAAGTGGAACTATTTAGCATCTCCGCTCAACGATTTGTCCAAACCCTGTTTAAAGATTCCCAGCTACACCACCGACTGCTGCAACTCATGGTGCGCCGGGTTCGGAATGCCAACACCCGCTTGCAGTTGCGCCGAAAACCGAGCGCCGTCAAATTAGCAAACACCTTGGCTTCTTTGGCCGATGACTACGGACAACCGGCCGATCGGGGACGCGACATTCTGAATATCCCGATCAAGGATTTGGCAGAAGTCAGTGACATTACCCTCGAAGAAACCGCCAAAATTATGGCGAAACTGCAAGAAAAAGGTTGGGTGAAGATCGATCCGCACGAAAAAATTATGCACTTGCCCTTTTTGCCACAGTTACGACAACTGGCAAGCCAAGGTTAGTGAGAGGCTATGGAGCGGCATGGTCAGATGGCATGGTCAGTTTGTTGCTGACCATTTCCTCTGTTGTGATTGCATTCTGTTGATGACGTTTTCTCTTTCTCCGACCCATGACCCAAGCAATTGCTACCCCGCCCGATCGTCGAGCAGCCCAGTTGCCACGGTTAACTTATCAAGTGGCCATGCCCGAGCCACAAACCCACCTTTTTGAAATTGAACTGGTGTTGAAGGGTTGGCAAAGCACCACCTTAGATCTCAAGTTTCCCGTTTGGACTCCCGGTTCCTATCTGATTCGGGAGTATGAACGGCATCTGCAAGACTTCAGTGCTTGGGGGGCAAACCAACAGCAACTGCTGTGGCGAAAGCTGGCCAAAAATCACTGGCAAGTGGCGATCGGGCAGTTAGAAACGGTCACCATTCGCTATCGGCTGTTTGCTAACGAATTGACCGTGCGCACGAACCATCTCGATCGCACCCATGCCTACTTCAACGGGGCAGCCACGTTCCTCTATCCCGTTGGGGGGTTAGAAATTCCGTTGCAAGTGACCATTGCCCTGCCCCGATCAGACTGGCAAGTGGCCACTGCTCTGCCCTTGGTCAACGATCAAGGAACCCACAAAACCTTTCAAGCGGCCGATTTCGATCAACTGGTTGATAGTCCCTTTGAAATTGGAACCCATCAACTGCATCGCTTTGAAGTGCTGGGCAAATCCCATGAATTAGCAATTTGGGGTAATGGCAACCTGGAACCCCAATCGATCCTTGAGGACTTTGAAAAAATCATCAAAGTTGAAGCTAACCTATTTGGCGGCCTGCCCTACGATCGCTACCTATTTATTTTGCATCTCACCGGTCAGGGCTATGGCGGCCTAGAGCATAAAAACTCCTGCTCGCTGATTTATAACCGCTATGGATTCCAGCAAACGGAAAAACGCCATCAGTTCATGCAACTGGTGGCCCATGAGTTTTTCCATCTTTGGAACGTGAAGCGGATCCGGCCCAAAGAGCTAGAAACCTTTGATTATGATGCAGAAAACTACACGCCGTCCCTGTGGTTTTGCGAAGGAACCACCAGCTACTATGATTTGCAAATTCCCTGCCGTGCGGGTATTTATAGCCGAGCAGATTTCCTAACACAATTGAGCAAGGAAATTACTCGCTATCTGAATACACCGGGACGGTTAATTCAGCCTTTGGCCGAATCGAGCTTTGATGCTTGGATTAAGCTTTATCGGGCTGAAGCCCACAGTGGCAATAACCAAATCTCCTATTACCTGAAGGGAGAAATGGTTTCCTTGCTATTGGATTTAAAAATTCGGGCTAAGTTTGACAATGCTCGATCGCTCGATGATGTTTTGCAACGCCTGTGGCAAGCATTTGGCCAACCAGAAGTGGGCTTTACCGCTCAACAATTAGAGTCCATTATTGCTGAAGTGGCTGAAGAAAACCTGAGTGATTTCTTCCAGCGCTATTTGCACACCACTGAAGAATTGCCACTCCAAACCTATCTGCAACCCTTTGGCTTAGAGCTAAGGGGAATTGTCGATCGCGCAGTTCCCCACTTGGGCTTGCGTCTGGCTACCGAGCAGGGCCGCGAAATGGTGAAATTCACCGAAGCTCAATCACCCGCCTATCATGCGGGCATCGATCCTGGTGATGAAATCCTGGCTCTGGATGGCATTCGGTTAGCAGCGGGACAATTGCCCGATCGCCTCCGAGACTATCAACCGGGCGATCGACTCACCATCACCTATTTCCATCAAGATCAACTCCAATCCACCACCGTAGAACTGGCTGATCCCAAGCCCAGTCGCTACGAAGTTGCCCTTCTCAAAGACATCAGCCCGCTGCAAGAACAACTCCTCACCGGTTGGTTAGGAGCTGCCTAGGGAATGCGGTTCGTTATGCAAAAAGCGGGAGCCACTTCAGATCTTGAAGCTGGACTCCCGCTGGCGAGACGGATCTTAGTGATGGATCTTAGCGATTGAAAGGAATGCCGAAGAGGCACGAAACTGGCAAGCAAGTCACGGAGCCTGATCCTTGGGCTAATTCCCACCGGAACTAACCCCTACAGATTCGAGAATCGATCCAAGAACCTGGGGATGGAACCGTAACTATTCAGCCGCGCCTTCGTCGCCCACAACCACAGGAGTGATGTTGACGATTTTGCCGCCCAACCGCAGAATCCGTTGCATTTCTTGGTTCATGCGGCTATAGGGAACGTTAATGAAGATACTGCCGCTATTGCGCACAGAATAGGACTGGCGATCGGTTTGGTCATTTTGAGCCAAACCCGTCACTTCATAACGGAACACACGGGCCCCAGCAGTGGTGTTGGCCGACGAACCCGCAAGCGCTTGACCGAGCATAAACTCTCCCTCAAACTGTTAAAAAACTTCGCAGTTAAATGTCGCAGTTTAACTGTGGAATACTGTCTCTTTCAAGACGATAGAAAACGAGGTACAACGCATGAATGAATCATGATCATTGCACCTCGTCAATCGCAACCACTACAAGCAAACAGGAGCAAGCAAACAAGTCCCAGCCATTCATGGTTTGGCCCTGTTGCGGCGTGTCACCGCTGTGCTGCATCAGCCCAGTCAGCAGCCGTTGCCATCCGACAATCCAAGCCGATCGAGCTGGGTACAGGGCAGGGTGACCAAGCAACACAACCTTCCAATGGGGCTGAGTCATCATTCCATTTATTTCAAGCCAAGACCCTAAACAGGGGTAACGCTGGCGATTTTGCCGCCTTGACGTTGGATCTTTTGCATTTGATCCGACAACCGCGAGTAGGGAACCGTGAAGGTGCGGCTGCTACGACGCACGGCCGGATAGCCAGCGCCCAACAGGCCCGTTGCTTCCACGCGATACAGGCGATCGCTTTGGCTTTGGCCAAAAGAGGTGGGGGTGAGGCTGCCTTGGCCCAGGTCTTGCGAATTACGGAAGGCCCAGCCAATGTTGCTGCCCGAGGGACCCACAACGGCCGAAGCAGAATTGCGTCCCAACTCCGTGGCTAGACGCGGGCTGATTCCTTCAATCTGTGCCCGATCGCTATTGGCATAGCCCCGGTACAGGTGGAACATACGCGTAAAGCCCACGGTCTTCTGACCCGTTTGGGTCGCGAAACCGCGGTAGTAGGGAACAATATTTTCGCCAAAAGCGTTTTGATATTCTGCGGAATCGATGTAGGAATCGATGTCAGCATCAAAGCCTTCGTTTTGGTAGCGATCGAGGTGTTCAATCACTTCCGACTCATCGTAGGGCGCGCGACCCAACAGATGCTTCAGATTCAACTCGATCGTCCGAGTTTGGAAGTTGTTATACAAAAACTTCTCTTTGTATAGATCGGACTTCGCCACGGAGCGGACAAATTCCTGAACCGTGATCGAACGATTACGCAGCAGCGATTCAGAGCTAATCAAGCGCTGGGACTGCATCACATAATCGTTGCCCAGTACCTGACGGTAAACCGCCCGGATCACCAGTTCAACATCATCTGCCGAAGCATAGGCCCGCAGCTCAACGGGTGCAGCATCTGCATAGGCTGCCGTCCCCAGGCGCGAAGCAGCAACAGTAACGGCCATGAACAAATCTCCCAAAAATCACAGCAAGCACGGCTTACAAAAAAGCTCCCGGAAGAGGAGCCAACCAATTGAACCAGGTTACCGTTGCTGGGCAAACCAGCCACAACCGGCTCGGACACTCTTCCGGGATTGCATCAACTAGCTCAGGGCTTGGATAGCGTAGTCGATGTAGGTGTTTGCTTCGTTAGCAGCTTGACCGCTCAGACCGTGGTTAGCCTTGATGCTCTTGAGAGCTTCAACGTACCAGCTGGGGGACAGTTCGAAGGTGCTGTTGATTTCAGCCAAACCAGCGATGAGGTAGTCATCCATGGGGCCGGTGCCACCAGCAACCAAGCAGTAGGTGATCATGCGCAGGTAGTAGCCCACGTCACGAGCGCACTTGTCCTTGCCGGTTTGGGTCGAGGCGTAGTTAGCGCCGTTCATTTGGGTCGTGTAGGGGAACTTGCCGTACACAGCTTGCACAGCAGCGCTCACCAGGCTGTCAGCCTTGGTGGTCAGGGCGCGAGCAGCTTCCATGCTGGCTTGAGCGCGCTCGAAGCGACCGCGAGCCGATTGCAGTTCAGCGTTGCTCAGGAAACGACCTTGCGAATCAGCAGCTGCGATAGCTTCGGTGATCGGAGTCTTCATAGTCCCGTGTTAGGTGTCTCTAAAGTTAGCGTTGTTGACATCTTCCCTACCGCAAGCGGACAGGGATTCCCAAACTTCACAGTTTGGGTTTCTGCTTCACACCACCTGCCTCCACCTCGAAGGATGTTTGGTCTTACAGTTGTTCCGCAGACTGAAACCGCTAGCCTAGCGGCCATTCATCGACTAAAACGCCCTGAAGGGCGGGGCTTTAAACCCTGTTTTCCGATAAATCGAGACGAGATTGAAGTCAAAAGAAGATTGAAATCCTAAGTGACTTCACGGCAGCTTCGATTAGGCAACTGCACCAGCAGCGCGATCGAAGTAGCCAGCCACTTCAGCAATCAACGAAGAGCAATCGCCGGGGGTGATACCAGCAGGATCGTTAGCGATCGCGATCGCAGCATCCTTCATCTTGGCAACGCCAGCAGAAACCGAAGCGCCGGGCACGCCCAGAGCAACGTAGGTTTCGCGCAGACCGTTCAGGCAACGATCATCCAGAACGCTAGCATCGCCAGCCAAGGTTGCGTAGGTCACATAACGCAGGATGATTTCCATGTCGCGCAAGCAAGCAGCCATGCGACGGTTGGTGTAAGCGTTACCACCGGGAGCGATCAGTTGGGGTTGCTCAGCGAACAGAGCGCGAGCAGCGTTGGCGACGATAGTCGAAGCGTTGCTGGTCAAGCGGTTAACAACGTCGAGACGCTTGTTGCCGCTAGCAACGAGGGCGCTCAGAGCATCCAGTTGCTCGTTGCTCAGATAAGCACCACGAGCGTCGGCTTGAGAAACAACCTTCGCAAATGCGTCGAACATGGAATCGATCTCCTAAGGAATAGGTGTTTGTCGAGGTTGGTTGTGGTTTTGCGCTGTAGACAACTCAGTTCGCTGCCTTCACCTGCTAGCGCAGTGCGAGAAGGTTTTTCAGCTCCGTCTTAGTTCAGCAACGCTTTGCTTAAATTGGGGATCTCAATAGGTAGCCATGGCAAATCTGCCGGTTAAATTAACCGCAGTCATGGCTCAAAATCTGAGAGACTTTTCAAGTTTTATGAGAACCGAAAAAAATCCCTAGCAGTAGCGCGTTGACTAACGTTTGCTTGTTAAACACCTCTCGGCTATTTCTTTATACAACGCAGAAAGGGGTTTGGTCATTACAAGTTGTTAAGTTTCTTCAGGGATGTTCGGCATGAGCAACGAAGGATTAAAGAAACTCCCATGTTGCTAAAGGCTGAGGGCGATGGAGGTAGATTTCTGGGCTGTTGGGAACTCAAGGTTTTGTGGTGTGGGGATTTACTGAGTTTTGTGCTTTTTTGCAAAGGTTAGGTATAAAAACTTAGTCCGAAGAATCAGGAACTGAAATCGCCCCGATCAAAAACGGTAATTGTCTAGAATTTCGTCAGAAATCCTTAATGTTTCCTTTAGAAAAGGTCAAAACCTTTAACAAAAATCGATGTTGGCTGCTGGCTGTGAGATCCCTGAATAAAGGCTAGCAAATCGGTCAATGGGCGAGGTCAGTCCGCGAAAATGCCCGATGGATCTCGGTTTTGGCGGTTGGCATCCTCTGGCGATCGGATTCGCAAACTTTGCATGGCTCCTATGCGAGATTTGCTGAGTTGGTAACCCTTATTGGTAAATCCCTGTTGGTAAATCCCTGTTGGTAACCCCCCTGTTGATCAACCTCCTTGTGGGCGAGATGGCAAGGATGGGATGGCAAATGGGTTTGCGGAATCCCTGGCGAACCGAGAAAAGTTTATTGGTCGGAGCCGGCTGTGGGCTGCTGCCAGCGTTTGAGCTGAAGTAGGTATTGCCCCAAAAACGGTAGCCCTCCGATCGCGGGGAGCAGGTAGCGGGAGGTACACAACAGCCCAAGGGCGGCCCCGATCGGGGCGGCAAAGTAGGGTTGGTAAAACAAAATGAGGGCTGCGTCCCGAGTGCCCACGCCCGCGAAGGTTAAGGGCAACAGGCCGGCCAGAATGGCCAGCGGCGAGAGGGCTAAGTTAGCCAGGAAGGGCGCAAAGGCACGCAGGGCCAAGATGAAAAACCAGATTTGCAAAAGATGCAGAAACCAAATCACGATCGAGGTGAGGGTGACGATCGCGAGTTGGCGGCGATCGCTCCAAAAGTAGTCGTGCATCAGTTGCCAGGAGTCGCTGAGCCGATCGAGCTTGCGGCGCATCTTGCCGGGGGCGATTCGCTGACTGGCGGCAAAGACCGATCGCGCAAAGGCGGGCCAGCTCAACAGTGCCACCCCGGAAACTAACCCCCCGATCGTGGCCAACGTCATGATCCAAAACAGTGGATCCTTGCTGGGATAGAGCAGCAGGCCAAACCCGCACCACACCAGCAACGACAACATATCGCAAGCCTTTTCAAACACCACCAACGAAAAGGCCAGGGAACCATCCAAATGTCCCCGATCGCGCATGAAATAGGACTTGGCCAGGTCGCCCATTTTGGACGGCAACACCATATTCAGCACACTGGCCGCCAAAATCAGCCGATTGGCTTCTCCAAAGCTCAAGGTTGCAGCGGAAACCGCCGCCGACTCGATCGCCGGGGATGCTGCCCGGTCTGAATCCTCCGAGCTTGCTGGGTTGGGCAACGGAATCCCGCGCGGCATAGCCCCCTGGGGCCTGACCCGGGGCATTAACTGCTGCAACCGCCAGGCCGTCAGCAAGGTTAAGGGCACAACCATGCCCAAGCTGATGGCCATCCATACCGGATCGCATTGCTGAAACACTTGCACCAACCCGGCAAAGTCGATGCGGGTGTAAATCACAATCAAAATCAGCAAGCTAACGGCAATTGAAACCCAACGCTTCATAGAAAATCTCAGGCGGGAAGAATGATGGGGATAGGTTGGCGGCTTTAGGAAAACAGGCGATCGACCTTCAGGGGTTCACCGGGCTGGAGATGCTGAACCTGATTCGTCAAATCCCAGCTTTTTTGGAGCTGACCCGCTTGGTAAGTGCGGCTCATCACCACATAAATCGAAGTTTGATCAGTACCGATCTCCACTTCTTGCACGGGTTGCCAATCAGGAGCCAGCAACTCATCTTGCACCCGCCAGCCTTGCCCCACCCATTCCAAACGACGAATAAAACGATAGGGGGTCGATCGCTTGCCCACGATCAAAATCTGCTGCAAAATGCGCCGAATCAGGTTCGGAAAAAATCGCCCCACACTCAACATCACCAACCGCAAAATCATTAACTTGCTAGGGGTCATGAGGGTTTGTTTTGCCCAGCCCAGTTGCCCACAAATGCCAATGCGATCGGGTTCCACTTGCAGATCATATTGATCCACCAGATGACCCACAGCATTTTTCAGTTTTTTGCCCTGTTGCACTTGTAGTGAAAATTGCGTATCGGATGCCAAGAGATGTTGATTTCGGAAAATTTTGAAAGTGCCCCCTTTGTTGAGGGCTAACAGTAAGGTCAGCCAGTGACCTTCATGGTTTTGGCGACGATCGATCAAAATTCTGGCTTCTGGCAGCCAAACTCGTAGGGGCTTGGGATCTGGAATGGACGGGCGATCGGGCACAAAATCCCGCCAAGCTAACAAATAATTCCAAGTGTGATGACCCACAATATGGTCATCCGCATAACAGGCTCCCAATCCCCGTGCGAGTCCTTGCAAAACTTGGTCATTAATCGCCAGGGCCGACGGCATCCACCGCCCCACCAATTCAAAGCCATGGGGAAAGAAATTATAGGTATTTCGGCTTGTATATTCCCCTCCAAAAGAGCCATCGGGATGCACAAACCACTGCACCAACTCCACCGCTTGGGCTAAGGCGGGCTGCAATCTTGGATCCGCCTTGTCGCCCTGCAAAGTCAGCAACCGCGCCAAACAGGAAATGGTGAGGGTGTGGTAGCCCGGATCGCACCCTTCATATTCTTGAAACCAGCCTTCGGTGCTCTGCCAAGACAAAACCTGATTGAGGCGATCGACCTTGGCCCGTTGCCATCGATCGGTCTGGAGCCGTTGCCCCAGCAACTCCAAACACAGCACAATCAAGGCCTGGTGATTGGTGAGCCGGCCGCTTTCTTGGTGATGGGCCAACCAATCGGCCCGCCGACTCAAAAATTGCCAAATTTGCGGATCATCCAGCCCAATTAGCTCACAGGCATCAATGCAGGCCAGCAAAGAAAAGGCCGCCGCCCCTCCGGCCCGCTCAAAGGGAAAATAATCATCACAGGAGCCATCGGGATGAGAGCTTTGGGCCCCGTAGCGAATGCCGGCCTCAACCCAGCGCCGGAGGTTAGGCTGCTGATAAAAAGGATTGTTCGGCAAAGGCAGGGCCCAAACCAACGCCAGGGGCAGCACAAATTCCTGGCTCATGCCGCTGGGAAAGTCCACGATTTTGTATTGCCAGTAGTTGCGATCGAAGCAACCGTAGGTGGGGCTATGGGGGTTGCGATCGCACAGGGTCAAAATTTTGGGAATTTGGGCGATCGCCGCCTGGGCAAACTGATCCCGATCGGGCTGTGATGGGAAAGATGAAGGCTGATGAGGCATGGAGCTAGAAAACTCATCGATCGCCATAGGGAAGTGCAGTTGTGGTTGAGCGGATGTGTGAATTGAGGCGTGGGGCATGGGTCACCAACGATCGCGAGTTCGATCGCAGCAACAACCAAGATACGATCGCCCCGGGCCCCCGCCGTCATCACCACCCATCCCAGCCCCTGTCACCGTATCCCGCCGGCCACTCGCTAGGATAGAAACATCATGCAGGTTAATTTTGCGCCAGTTAACTTCGCACCAGTCGATTTCTCAGCAACTGCCTTGAACCCCTTGAGTGCCTTGCCCTCTCAACTCAGCCGACTCATGCGGAGGTAGCGATCGTGCTCAACCCCACAAAGTCGATCGTGGACGAACTCACCCGAGAACTAGCAGACGGTTACCGCCAAACCTACGGCGGTATGAAACCGGACTATGCGGAAATTCTCGGGTGGGTTGCCAACATGGCCCTAGAAAACATCGCCAACAGTGACGCGCTCTACCACAACGTTGAGCACACCATGTACGTCACCCTGGTGGGCCAAGAAATTTTGAAAGGCAAGCATATTCGCCAAGGCGGCGTGACCTGCGAAGATTGGCTGCTCTTTCACGTCTCGCTGCTGTGTCACGACATTGGCTATGTACGCGGCGTTTGTCACCGCGATCGCCCCCAGCAGCGGATCTACGCTACCGGCATTGACGACGAAACCATCGCCCTCCCCACCGGAGCCACCGATGCTAGCATGGCTCCCTACCACGTCGATCGGGGCAAACGTTTCATCAAAGACCGCTTCAAAAAGCACCGCCTCATCGACACCCAGGCCGTACAAGACAACATTGAACTCACCCGCTTCCCCGTTCCTCAAGACAACGACCACGCCGACACCGTAGGCTATCCCGGCCTGGTGCGAGCCGCCGACTTGATCGGCCAACTCTCCGACCCGCGCTACTTACAAAAAATTCCTGCCCTCTATTACGAATTCGAGGAAATTGGCACCAATCAACAATTGGGCTACCACAGCCCTGATGACTTGCGCGCCAAATATCCCAGCTTCTATTGGAATGTGGTTTACCGGTACATTGAGCCAGCCCTCGGCCTGTTGGAGCTAACCCAAACCGGCAAGCAAATTGCCGCCAACCTCTATGCCAACGTCTTCCGGGTCGAACACCAGCAATACACGCCCTTTTTTGCCCCCGAAGCCCACTCCTTAAGCTCAGCCACTTCCGCTAATTCCACTTCCGCTTCAGCATCCCCTTCAGTAAGCTCAGGGACTTCAGCCAACTCGGGAACCTCAAGCAGTGGAGCCATCTCCACCAAAAACAACGTGCAAAAACAAGGAAGCCACGCCGATTAGGCATGGCTCCCAAGCAAAGAGTTCTTAGGCAAAGAGTTTCTAGGCGAAGAGTTCTCAACCAAAAAGTTCTCAACCAAAGAACCTAGGGGGCATGATGTGAGGGCTGCCTTGTCATAGGGATTCGGTTTCCCCTGCCCAGCGCTGGCCCTGCATGTCCCCCTTGTCCCTTGTTTATGGCCTAGGCATCGCTGTCCACACGGGCATAGAAGCGACCGACAATCTTCATGTCGCTCGGCTTCTTGGAACCCATGTCGGTATCCGAGGGTTGGTAGCTAACGAAAGTGCCGGCAATTTCGTTGGTGTCAGCGTCCACCTTCGACACTTGCAGCGAGATGTTGCCCGTGCCGATGTCGTATTTCTTGACGTTTTCTTTCACCAGTTCGTCGCTGTCAGCATCAGCGGGCAGCGCCACGGCATTGTCATAGCCGCTGGCCAAACCACGACCCTTCGGATCCAAGAAGGTGGAACCACGATAGGAGGGAACGCGGAATTGGCCCTTCAGGTCGGTGGAAGAGGTGATGGCCGCTTGACCGGCTTGGCTGGTGGCCACCAGTTGCTTGATCGTGAACAGGAAGGGCACTTCTTCGCCACCGGGCAGCAGCACGGTTGAAGGTTGGAAGTCAAAGCCATCTTCTTCGGTGAAGGTCAGCGAGCCATCGCTGTTCACGGCCAGGGAGCCTTGAATTTGGTCGAGGGAGCTGGTTTTGCGGGTCAGCAAACGGCCTTCCACAAATTCCGCTTCTCTGCGCTTGTTAAGGCCTTCTTCTTTTACGTAGTAATTAAGGGGCTGTAAGCACAGGGCTTGAATGCTGTAATTTTTACCTGCTTCAAGGGCGATCGAACCGCGCGTGACGGTATCGACATCAGGGCAGTTATTCGCCAGACCGGTGTTCCGAATTTCTTCGTAGGTCAGGGGGCGATCGCTGGCCATTGAGGCATCGCCGCAGGCCGCCGTTAGCACACTCAGGCACAGGGCCAGAAGCGCGGCGATCAAAGCTTTGTATCGCATGGTGAACCTCAATCTCTAAAGTCTTGCTAAGGTCTCAAGGAATATTAGAAGAAGACTGGGACAAGTCTCGTGGCAGCGATCGGCGAGGGGTTACGACCGTAAGGGGCAAGCAGGCTACCCGATCGGGCAGTTACTAAACCCAAGCCCGCTGTCCAAGGTTTTCTAGATGGCCCGCGTGAAATCACCCGAAGAATCCGCTTGAGCAAGCGATCTACAGCGCAACACCACGCCACTAGGCATCCGAATTTTGGGGTTAATTGAGAAAACAATCAATCTCAATCAATCCCAACGATCGCTGGATATACCAAGCCAAGCGTCCCAATAGAGCATTCTACACGCCTCAGCGACCGCCCAATCGATTTCGCTGATTTGATCGATCGCTTTCGATCATCACCCAAGGACACCGTCCCCAAGCTGATTTCTGAGCCAAGCCCCCAAGCGCAGCGGGGCCAGATTTAAACATCCGGCCCCGCTGCTGATTTTGGGTTTGGTTTTGTGCTTGACCCGGTGGTTCCCTCAGTGGCCCCTGTTGTGGAGCAGGGGGCCGGTGGGTGGGGTCTGGATCAGGACTGGGCAATTAACTGGGTGATCAACTGGGCAATCAGGCGATCGACTGAATCGATTGCTCGATTGCTCGATTGCTTGATCAATCGAGCAATCGCCTGGCCCCGTGATGCTTGCCTAGCTCATGGTGGCTGGGCTGCGATCATAGCTATCGCTAACCAACTTGCCTTGAATGTGGGTCAGGCGGTTGGCCGCATCGGCGGTCAGACCCATGGTGACGCTAGCGCGGCCTAGCAGGGATTGATGACGGTGCTTAACGGAATGGTGACGTTGGGTCATCAGGGCACGAGCGCGGTCGAGACTAGACATGGGAGCAACCTCCGAGGAAAAACTGATTGAGGGTTATAGCGACAACAACCGTTGATTAACTCCCGGACTGTTGGAGGGCGATGCAGGCATTGCGCCGGGTGGGCGGCAATCCCTGGCCCGATCGGGCCTTGGTTACTGGCTCTACTGGGCCAGAAATCAAGGTCGGTTTCAGGCCGTTGTCCTATTCCTGAGAGTAGCGCAGATGAAAAATTTCTGCCAATTTCTGTATCAAGAGTTACGGAATACAAATCTTTAGAATTAGTCCCAAGGGGGTTGCACGCGATCGCGCGGGGTCTGAATAGGGGCCCAGTTGCATGACCAATCCATTGCCCCTTGCAAGAGCAGGCGCGAACTGAGATACAGTTAAGAGCAATTTGCGAGCGCAACAAATCGCAATACACCGAAACCATCGCAATCCCACACCCTGCCCAGTGACTGGGAAGGAGACTCGGATCATTACCCCCCGACTCCTAACCCCTCCTAAGCTGTTTTGGCGGGAAATCTGCGGCAGTGACTGCAACGACGCGATCGCACCCTGGGTCGGATAAGGATCGATCGCAACCAGCAATTTGAGGCGAGGAGAAACCTGTGGAAGTCGTCAAAGAGTACGTCCAGCGCTGGTATGAGAGCGATCTCGATCCAGATGAATATATTTGCCACCAGAAGCAGGGCAACTGGGTCGAAATTGAGGAGGCGACAACGGGGGAACGCTTCGAGGTGCTGACCTTTTGTACGAATGACGTACTGGGGTTAACGATGAACCCGGCCGTGCGCCAGGCTGCCATCGACTCAATTTTGCAATACGGCACCTCGAATAGTTCCTGCTCGGTGTTAAGTGGTCGGATTGATCTGCACCGCCAACTGGAAGATGAAATTTCCAGCTTCAAGCATTTGCCTCACACGCAACTGTTCATGAATGCCTGGATGGCCATGCAGGCCGTGATTGATGGGTTCTGCCATTTGGCCATTCAGGTGCCGGGCTTTACCCACGATCGCGAAACCCTGATCATGTCGGACGTGTTGAACCACGGCTGCATCATCTCGGCCTTGGCCCACGCTCGGACGCGATCGGGCAAAACCTTTAGCTATAGCCCCCATGTGCGGGTGAAGGCTTACCGCCACTGCGATGCGCAAGATTTGGCTCGCAAACTGGAACGCCATGCGCGGCCAGGCGATCGCATTTTTGTGGTGTCGGATGCGGTGTTTTCGATGGATGGGGATGTGGCTCCTCTGCCGGAAATGATCGAGGTGCTCAGTCGCTATCCCGGCTCCGTGCTGTTGATGGACGAAGCCCACGCCAGCGGCGCTCTGGGGCCCACGGGCCGCGGCATCTATGAGCATTTTGGGATTTTGCCCAGCGATGCGATCGCCAAAGGTGTTGTGCCCCTGATCATGACCACCTTCTCGAAGTTTGCGGCTTCGGCCGGTGCGGCCATCAGCACCCATGTGGCGGAATTCAAGCCGCTGATGAATGTGTCGCCCACCTCGATCGGAACCATTTCCCTGCCGCCGCCAATGACCGCCGCCGCCCTGGAGAGTATTCGCCAAGTGCGCCAACATCCAGAGCTGGTGAAGCGCCTGCAAGACAACACTCGCTACTTGCGATCGCGGTTGACGGCCGCCAACTTTGAAGTGATGGGCGAAACCAATGTGTTGCCCGTGTTGCTGCCACCGGACATGAACCCGAAATATTTTGCCCGCCAACTGATGGCTGAGCATGGCATTTGGGTTTCTCCGATTTGGTTCATTGCCAAGCCTCGGGTGCGGATCACGGCCAACGCGCTCCATACCCAAGACGAGATGGATCGGTTGGTGGATGCCATGGTGCAGGTGCGCGAGTCCATGTATGCCGCCAGCAAGTCAGCCTAGGTTGACCTCGGTTGATCTCAGTTGACCCAGGCGGGCCAAGAGCTGCCTAGGATAGATAGCAACTGCTGGGACTGCTGGCCAAGATTTTTGACCGAGATTGCTGGTCAAAATTCCTTGCGCCAATCAATCCAAGTCCCTCCTTCACATGCCCTAGGTGGCCGCCTTGGCCGCTGCTGATTCCTCATCAATTTGGATAATTCTATGACCACCCATTTCATTGAGTTTGAGATTGACTTGAACGAGTCGCCGATGGCGCTGCCCCAGGCGATCGAAACGGAATTGCATAAACGGGGTGAGCCGTTGCGGTGGGCAGTGACCCAGGTGGAGGATGATTTGGCCAATGTGGAGGCGATTGTGACCACGGGCCTGGTGACCAGCGAACCGATCGAGTCGAACGTTTAATGGCGCACCGCAGGCCTTAAACTCCAGGCCTTAAACTTCAGACCGGAAGCGCTTGTTTGGCTCCCGGCTTCATTCCGCAAATATCCGGATCAAACCCGGCCGATGCGCGAGACCGGGGGCCAAGCCGTTGTTGTTCCATGTCCTACGTCTGATGCAAGCTGTGCCCGATGCAATCTGCGATCGTTGACCGAACTCGCCCGTTTACGGCGGTCTTGCTGATTCCCACCGGCATTGGTGCAACGATCGGGGGTTACGCAGGCGATGGGCTACCGGTGGCGCGGGCCATGGCCTCGGCGGTGGATTGTTTAATCACCCATCCCAATGTGTTGAACGGGGCCATGCTCTATTGGCCGTTGCCCAACACCCTGTATGTGGAAGGCTATGCGCTCGATCGCCTCGCGGCTGGTGACTGGGGGCTGCGGCCGGTGCGCCAAAACCGGATCGCTCTGATTTTGGATCGGGCCATTGAGCCGGAATTGCAGCGACGACAACTGCAAGCGGCCGACGCGGCCCGAGCCACCTTGGGCATTGATGTGATGGCGGCAATTGTGACCGATCGCCCCCTGGGAGTGGCTCTCAAAATTTCCGCTTCCGGGGCCTCTTGGGGAACCATTGCCCAACCCGCCAGCCTGCTGAGGGCAGCGGAACGGGCGATCGAAGCCGGAGCCGAGGCGATCGCCGTGGTGGCCCGTTTTCCCGACGAAGACACCCCCCTAACCACCGCCTATCGTCAAGGCCGGGGCGTGGATCCGATCGCCGGAGCCGAAGCGGTGATCAGCCATTTGGTGGTGCGAGAATTTGCCGTGCCCTGTGCCCATGCGCCGGCCTTGGTCAGCGGCCCCCCAGTGGCAGACTTGGCCCCGCGATCGGCCGCTGAAGAATTGGGCCATACTTTCCTGCCCTGCGTGCTGGCTGGCCTGTGGCGATCACCCCAATTCCTGCGCGATTGGGCCCAATGGCAACCCCTAGACATCACCCGCAACTCGATCGATGTGGTGATTACGCCCACGAGTGCCTGTGGCGGCGCGGCCGTTTTGCATTGGGCCGCCGCCGGGGCCGATATCCTCGCGGTGGACGACAACGCCACGACGATGCAAGTCCCCCCCGAAGCGCTGAATTTGCGAGCCACACGGGTGCGATCATACTTAGAGGCGATCGGTTGGCTCACGGCCCGCCGGGCTGGCCTCTGGCCCGATGCCTTGCGATCGGATCCAATCATGCCGTTATTGCCAACGGTTGATTCGCCTGGGGATTAAGCACCACCCATCGCCACCCATCGCCACCCATCGCTGTTGATTCGCCCTTCAGAGCCATTTTTCATGCACCCCTGCCCTCGCTCCATCCCCGCTCCGCCCCGTCAAGCCCTGTGAATGATTTTGAGGATTTGGATCTAGAACCCCTAGAGCGATCGCAGCTTTTGATGACGATCGCCCTCACTGCCCTGGCCTTTTGGGGAGGGGCGCAACTGTGGCTCTGGTTGGGCCAAGTGCAGCGCTGGCCTGTGATTTGGTCTTGGACTGGGGTGGCGATCGGGCTGGGGCTGGGCCTCGCCATCACCGGCCTCAGCGGCGCGATCGCCCTAGTTTGGCCCGGATATCGTCGCAGCGCCCAAGCCTATCTCAACTGGTTGATGCCTTCCCTTTTGCCTTGGGATGCACTTTGGGTGGGCCTGTTGCCCGGAGCCAGCGAAGAACTGTTCTTTCGGGGGGTGATGTTTCCCGGCTTGGGCGCTGACTGGCTGGCCCTGTTGGGATCTAGCCTTTGCTTTGGTTGGCTGCATTTGGCAGGACGCAAGCACTGGCCCTACGCCGCTTGGGCCGGCATCACCGGGGCCATTCTCTGCGGCAGTGCTTGGTGGACGAGCAATTTGCTGGTTCCCACCATTGCCCACATCACCACCAATGCATTGGCTGTGTTGATCTGGCACTATCAACGAGCCAAGGCCTAGGGGCGAAACCGTCCAGTACCCGCCCAGTGCGATAGACTAGGGGCTGCCAGCATCCGCCCGCCATTGCGGTTTGCGGCGGCTTTGTTCACTCTCCCAGCTTTTTGCCGATGGGTTCTCCGTCCTCGATCGCCGTCCGTGAACTGCCGTTGTTCCCCCTTAACGACCTTGTGTTGTTTCCAGGACAACCTCTGCCGCTGCACATTTTTGAATATCGCTATCGGATCATGATGAACACCATCCTGGAAACCGATCGACGGTTTGGGGTGTTGATGTCCGATGAGCAAAGCGGCGAAATTGCCACCATTGGTTGTTGTGCGGAAGTCCTGCGCTATCAACGGTTACCCGATGGCCGGCTGAAGATGTTGACCCTCGGCCAACAGCGCTTTCGGCTGTTGGAATATGTGCGCGAAAAGCCCTACCGCGTTGGCTTGGTGGAATGGATCCAAGATGATCCACCCAGCGATGATCTGTATGGGTTAGCCGGGGAAGTGGAAACCCTGCTGAAGGACGTGGTGCGGTTGTCGGCCAAATTGTCCGATCGGGAAATTGAGCTACCGGACGAAATTCCCACCCTGCCCACGGAACTGTCCTACTGGGTTGCGGCCAAGCTCTATGGCGTGGCGGCGGAACAACAGGCCCTGTTGGAAATGCAAGATACGGCGGTGCGCCTGCAACGGGAAGCCGAAATTCTGAGTTCAACGCGCAACCACCTGGCGGCTCGCACGGCCCTGAAAGACGCACTCCCTTGAGGTTTTTTAGGGGTTTCTGGTTTTCAGCTTCTGGTTTTCATCCTGGGCGATCGCCCCATGATAACCATGGCCATGAGCCGATCGAGGGTGGTTGTTGGGCTAGTGCTATTGGGCCGATCGCAGCGCCGCCAAATCGCCACCACAGATGGCGGGCAAATTGCGGGTGATTTTGGCAATCTCCCAATCCCACCAGCGAATTTCTAGCAACGCGGCGATCGTCTCCTCATCAAACCGCTTCCGAATGGGTTGGGCCGGATTGCCACCCACGATCGTGTAAGGATCAACCGATCGGGTCACCACTGCCCCTGTCGCCACGATCGCCCCATCCCCAATTTGCACCCCCGGCATAATCGTCACCCCATAGCCCAACCATACGTCATTGCCGATCACCGTGTCGCCCTTGTGGGGCCAGTCGTCGGGCATGGCGGTTTCCCAACCGTTGCCAAACACGGGAAAGGGATAGTTCGTGAACCAATCGGTGCGGTGGTTGCCACCATTCATGATGAATTTGCACTCGGCGGCGATCGAACAAAATTTGCCGATCCGCAGTTTGTCGCCAATGAAGTCAAAGTGGTAGAGCACATTGGCTTCAAAGCGTTCCGGCCCAGCGGGGTCATCGTAGTAGGTGTAGTCGCCCACGATGATCTGAGGATTTTTAATTAAAGGCTTCAAATAAACCAAGCGCCCCTGACCTGGCATGGGATAGGGCTGGTCTGGATCGGGGCCACAGGAGCCAGGATTAGAGGATTCAGGGCTAAAAGGCTCAGAACTCACAGATTCAGGACGAGAAGATTCAGGACAAGAGGACATAGACCATTGCTGATAGTCGCCGGTTTCGTCGAACTCGCTTCAAGCAAGTTCTAGAGCAGGTCGATCGGGCGGCCCGTATTGGCCGATCGCGCCGCCGCATCTGCCACCCGCAGGGTGTATAAACTCTCTTCCGGGCGCACATACAGCGGCGTGCCATTCAGCAGGTAGGCCAACACCGCGTGGGTGTCGCGGGCAAACAACCCCCGCCGACCGCCCACCTCCAGCGGTGTCACCTGATCGCCTTGGATTAGTTGCCCCTGATCGCCCTCATAAATCAACGTGCCCTGACTGCCGCGCACTTCCAACAGCCGCTGGGAACCGTGAAATCGATCGCCCTTGCCATAGGTGACCGTGGCGATCGGGCCGCTGCTAAAGATCAGCCTTGCTTCGCACCAACAGGCGTGATAATCCTCCACCTCCGCTGGCCAGTAGCGAGCCACAGCTCCCACCTGGCGGACGTTTTCAAACACATCCACCAGACGATGGAGCCGAGATAGGGCCCCCACCAGCGGGAATCCAAACAGCGATCGGTTATAAGTCCATTTGCCTGGGGTGGGAATTTGCGGCGCGATGGTGCTGTAGCGAGCGGAGATCACCTCGCCCACTTTGGGCAGCCAAGTTCGCAGGGATTGATGCACGCCCCCCAACAGCTCAATGTGCTCCACATGCAACAGCCGATCGCGCGATCGGGCCAATTCCACCAATTCCGCCGCTTCGTTGGGATCCAGCGCCAGGGGATATTCCGTCACCACATGGCGATCGGCCTCTAGGGCTGCCCGCACGATCGCCCCCCGCTCGGCGTTGGTGTTGCAAACCATCACCAAGTCCACATCCGAGTGGCTGACCAGCTCCCGCCAAGAGTCCAGGGCAATCGCCCCGTAAGTTGCCGCAAAATCCGCCACCTTCTCCGGTGTGCGACCCGCCACCGCCACCAGCTTGGCCGCCAACCAATCTCCCTGTGCATCCGGCAACAGGGCCTCTGCCCGCAACTTTGCCACAAAGCCCGTGCCCACCAGGCCGACGCGCACCGGATTACCCAATAGCATGACTACAGATCACCAACATAGCCCCCCGATCTTAGCCTTTTGCCCCGGTCTCCTAGCGCTGATTTCGGGTGGCGGAAGGGCCGGAAAACCGACAATTCGGGGTGTTTTTATAAAAATTTCTTATTTTAAAACAAAGCTTTAGCTAGGGTTATAAATCGAAGCAGTCTCAGAACAATAAGCCTGGAAAGCCTTGAAAATATTGGTTTCAAGACTTTAGACTAAGCCAAGAACCCACAAAAACTCTGCCGATTCTCGCAAAAATATCCAATAAGTATAAGTAATTAGAATCGAATCTGGAAAAACGATTAAGAATAACGTTCTCGGATCTCTGTGCTCATCCGTAGTAGCAATAAAAATTTCTCGTAACATCAGAAGGCGAGGTTGGCTACGCCGGAAGTGAACCATGTCTTAACCCCATGGCTTCAGTTGTCGGTGGCCTCAAACGTAACTAAGGGTTCAGTGGGCATCCCGCCGATCGCGTTGACTGAGACTCCCGATCGCGACTGTTGTGTCAGCAGTCAAAATCCCATGGTCGCAAGTTGGCAACCCCGTGCAAGCTGCGCCATTGACCCGGTTAATCCGTTGCGTTAGCCCCATACCGCCCCTGTTTTTACGCGAGAGAGAGAGTCACAACCATGGCGACCTTCAAGGTAACGCTCATTACTCCCGACGGCGAAAAGGTCATCAACTGCGCCGACGATCAGTTCATTCTCGATGCGGCTGAAGAGGCAAACCTCGATCTGCCCTACTCCTGCCGTGCGGGCGCTTGTTCGACCTGTGCTGGTAAGGTAACTGCCGGTTCGGTGGATCAATCGGATCAGTCTTTCTTGGATGACGATCAAATCGAAGCGGGCTATGTGCTGACCTGTGCTGCTTACCCCACTTCAGACTGCACGATCGAAACCCACAAGGAAGAAGAGCTGTACTAAGCCTTTCTTCGGGTAGCAATGCCCAACTCATACGAAACGGGGCCGACGATGGTTGGCCCCGTTTTGTTTTCACTTCTGAGTTTTCACTTCTGAGTTTTCGCTTCTGAGTTTTTAGCCTTTGGCTTTTGGGGCCCGACTGGGCCCCATCCTTGGGCTGGGTTGGCTGATTTGCCTAGGCGAGCTGATTGGATTGGCAAGCTGATGGGCGAGCCTATTAGCCTATTGTTGTTGCAGTAGCCGTTGCACCCATTCCAGTTGGGTGGTGTCGCGCACAATTAACAAAATGCCCAAGCCCAACAGCAGCACCAAACCCGTTTGCATGACGTTTTCTTGAAATTCCTGGGGCAAGGGCCGACCGCCGCGCAGGGCCTCGATCGCCAGGAAAAAGAGCTGCCCACCATCCAAGGCCGGCAGGGGCAAGATGTTGATGACGGCGAGGTTAATGCTGATCAGCGCCATGAAGGGAAAGAGGTTCCCGGCATCGGATTGGGCGATGTTGGCTCCCCATTCAATGATTTTGACGGGGCCAGACACTTGGGGTGCAGTTTCTCGGAAGTTGGCCGCCAGGGTCAAGAAGCCGCCAGCGGTTTGGGTCACCATGTTTTGGAACCGATCGGCTGCCAGGGTCAACACTTCGATCGGGTTGTGGGCGGGGCGATAAACCGGTCGGCCGTTGGGGGCCAGTTGCACGCCGATGCGCCCTTGCCCCGCTTCATCCAGCTCGGGGGTGACCCGGAGGGTGAGGCGATCGGCTCCCCGTTGCACTTCCAAGATCAAGGGGCGATCGGGACTCGCCTTGATCTGCTCCATCAACACCTTCACGCTTGCTTGTTCGGCGCTGAGGGTTTGCCCATCGATCGCCTGCACAATGTCTCCCGCCTTCAGTCCGGCTCGCCCGGCCGGATTGTCAGGAGCCAGCACTTGGGGCACAATCACCCCTGCTTCATAGCGGAAGCCATCGGGCACGCCCATGAAGCCATATTGAGCCGCCAAAACTCCATAGGCGAAAATCAAATTAGCCACCACGCCGGCCGCAATCACAATGGCTCGATCAGCGATCGGGCGATTGCGCATCAAGTTGGGGTCATCGGCAGGAATGGAGCTGTCTTCGTCGTCATCCGGGAAGCCCACAAAGCCCCCGAGGGGAATGGCACGAATGGCGTATTCCGTTTGCGGCCCCTGATATTTCCAGAGGACGGGCCCAAACCCCAAGGAAAACTTGTTGGCGTAAATGCCCTGTAACCGAGCCGCTGCGAAGTGTCCTAATTCGTGAACGAACACCAGCAACGCCAATACACCGATCGCCACCAATACCGACATAGGCTTGCTGCTCAATAGAAATGCAAAAAATGCAAATGCGTGAAAGCTAACGCAATGGATGAGGGCTAATACCTGCGAAGAATGCGCAGTGATGCCATACAAAACCCAGCGCAGAAAATCCAGTAAAGATTCAGTTTAGGCGATTTGGCGGTCTTCCGATTGCCCAACTCAGGTAACCAACCGAGGGACGGCAGAAGACGCGATCGGGGCTAATCAGTAGTTATTCAGCGGTAATTCAGCAGCAATTCGACGGTAATTCAGCAGGGTCAAGCGATCGCCCAGGGATCGATCGAGCTTGGCAATTCCGGGGGCGACGGGGACTCAGGGGGGTGTTAGAATTTTTTTGAGAACCATTCTCAAACTAATCTCCGACATCTCCGTGAGCCACCACCATTGTGCGGCGCTGTTGAGGCGCGGTGGTGGCTGGCGGTTTTGTTGGCCTTCCTTAGGTTGGAACCCATCGCCTCCATGCTGCAAGTTCGATCGCTGTGTGTTCGCTATCGCGGACTCTCGGTTCTGGACGATGTTTCGCTTGACCTCGCGCCCGGTGAATTGGTGGGGCTGATTGGCCCCAACGGCGCGGGCAAAAGCACCCTGATCAAGGCCCTGTTGGGCCTCGTGCCGATCGAATCGGGCATGATTACCTTTCGGGGTGTGCCCTTGCGGCGACTGCGCCATCGTGTGGCCTACGTGCCCCAACGGTCACAAATCGACTGGGACTATCCGATCACGGTGCAACGGGTGGTGATGATGGCCTTTGCCAAGGCGGCGGGTTGGTGGCGATCGCCCGGCCCAGCAGCCCGGGCCGCAGCTCGATCGGCCATGGAGCAAGTGAATATTTGGGACTTGCGCGATCGCCCGATCGGCTCCCTTTCCGGCGGGCAACAGCAACGGGTTTTTTTGGCTCGGGCCCTGGCCCAAAAGGCAGAATTTTTTCTGTTGGATGAACCTTTTACCGGTGTGGACAAGCAAACGGAACTGGTGTTGTTGAATCTGTTTGCTGAACTCCGCGCCCAAGGCCATTTGGTGTTAGTTTGCTCTCACGAGTGGGGCAGCTCTCTGGAACGATACGATCGGCTGCTGTTGCTGAATCGATCGCTCCTGGCGAACGATCGGCCCCAGGCCGTGATGACCCTGGATAATATCCGGCGAGCCTATGGCGAAAATATGCAAACTGCCGATCGCCACAGTCCCTTTGAATCGGTTTTAGCCTGTTAGCAAATCCCGTGAGACTATCCTGATTGGAGGTCTAAATTTGATTCACCCGAATGCTGAGGGCTAATTTTGGACTGGTTGCTTGATCCTTTGCAGTATGAGTTTGTGCGCAATGCGATCGCGATCGGGATGATCGTGGGCGTAATTTGTCCCGTGGTGGGCAGTTATCTCATTGTGCTGCGGATGTCTCTGCTGGGTGATGTGATTGCCCATGCGGTGATGCCCGGTTTGGCGATCGCCAACGCGCTGCGCATTGATTTATCGATCGGGGCGTTCATTTCCGGCATGTGCAGCACCTTCGTCATTGCCTGGATTCGACAGCAATCGCGGGTGCGGGTTGATGCGGCCATGACCCTAACCTTCTCCACCTTTTTTGGCTTAGGAATCGCCCTGATTTCACTGCTCAAAACGCAGCTCGATTTGGAAGGATTTCTCTTTGGCGATATTTTGAATGTCACCCAAGGAGACTTGCTCCATGGGGTAATTGTGGCGGTGATTTTATTAGTTTTAATTAAGCTGCACTATAAAGAATTACTGTTTTATACCTTTGACCCCTTGGGGGCCGAAGCGGCCGGATTACCCACCACTTGGATTCACTACAGCCTGATGGCCGGAGTGACCCTAGCGATCGTGACGAGCTTGAAGGTGGTGGGGGTGATTATGGCGATCGCAATGTTGGTGGGCCCGGCCATCACGGCCTATTTGTTGGTCAAAGAGTTGCACATGATGATGTTGGTGGGTGCTGGCTTAGGGGTGTTGGCCGCGATCGGGGGCATGTACAGCAGTTTCTATTGGGATTTGCCCTCGGGCGCGGCGATCGCCCTGGTGATTTTTGGGTTGTTTTTGATGGCCCTGTTGTTTAGCCCGAGCCAGGGAATTTTGACCCGTCCCCGCCCCAAGGCGACCCGTCCGCGATCGGGTAAGGTTGCGGAATCGGCAGCTCCCAAACCGACCGCAGACCTGGACTAACAGCCAATCTGAGCCAGCGATCTCAGTGAATTTCGGTGAACTGTTGATTAACCTCAACTAGCGAATGGTTTGTGCGGGTGGCCCTTGGTTGGGAGAGGTGGGGAATTGGGGCGTTGCGGAAGGGGTGGGGGTGTTGCGTCTGGGGGCCCAAGCACCACATTCAGTTAGGAGGGCGCTGGGTTGGTCGCTGTAGGCACTCATGCAGTCGATCGTGATCCTCGATCGATTGGCGGAGTTGTAGCGGCTGGCTGGAACGCCGGTGCTGGTGGCGGCGGAGCCACTGCCACGATTGGGGTTGCTGCTGGGGCCGCTGGCGGAATTGGGTTGACTGGGCGGCGGCCCGCCGGAGTTGCCGCTGCCGGGCGAGGGCGTAATCGGTTCTTCAAGGTTGGGAGCCTGGGCGTTGGGGTTGCGGCAACGGGCCAGGGCATAGGGATCATTTCCCGCGCGGCGCATACAGTCCAACAGGCCGGGACTTTGGGCCTGGGCGGTAGGCGTGCCCAAGGTCACAAGGGCCAACAGCCCGATCGCCCCTACACCCCTGGTGATCACGGTGGTGATCGCGAGTTGCCACTGAGAAACCATCGGTCGATCGAACACCATTGGCTCAAACCTCCAGGTAGTCGCACAGCCGATCCAGGGTTAAGGATGTTTCCAAAAGGTCGGCCATTCGATCGTACAACTGTTGCCGATGTTGTTGCCAGGATTGGGGGTTGGGGCGATGGGTGGTGATGCCGGCCAAGCGGGTCAGGGTTTGGCGCACCGCCGCCGACTCAAACAGACCATGGACATAGGTTCCCCAAACGCAGCCTTGGGCCGATCGGGCCCCTTCCGGTTCCGGTGGTTGCTCGATCGGCTCCAGGGTCAACAATGGATCGCAAGGGGCGATCGGGCGGGTTTGGCCCATGTGAATTTCATAGGCTTGCCAGCGATCGAGTTGCGGAATGTCGTGCTGTGAGGTTGCACCGGCCTGGCTGGGCCAATGGGCCGTCACTTGGCGCACGGTTTTTTGTGGAAAATAATCCGTTTCCACCGGCAGCAGCCCCAACCCCGCCATCTCGCCCGCGGCCCCCGCAATGCCGGTGCGATCGACCAGCGATCGGCCCAACATTTGATAGCCCCCACAAATGCCCACCACCGGCACACCCTGGGCGGCGGCCCGTTGAATGGCCGCTGCCAGGCCCGTTTCCTGGAGCCAAGCCAAATCCCGCAGGGTGTTTTTGCTGCCCGGCAATACGATCGCCCGGGCGGTGGCCAACTCGGCCGGGCGCGTCACCCAGCGCACCGCCACCCCTTGATCGATCGACCAAGGTTGGCTGTCTTGGGAATTGGACAAAAACGGAAACCGAACCCAGGCAATCACAGGGTGATCGCATTCCATGGGGGCCTCTTCGGCCGATCGACAGAGGCTATCTTCGCTTTCCGGTTGCAACTCCGCCGCGTAGGGCAAGGTTCCCAAGTAGGGCAGGTGGGGCAAATGCTGCTGAAAATAGCGATCGGCATCGGCAAATAGCCGCAAATCGCCCCGAAACTTATTCACCACTAAGCCCAATCCCAAGGCCTGAGCCGATCGGGGCATCAGTTGGTAGGTTCCCACCGCTTGGGCGAAAATGCCGCCTCGTTCAATGTCGCCCACCAACAGCCAGCGCCCTTGGAGATGCTCGATCGGGCGCAAATTCACCAAATCCCGGTGCATCAAGTTCAATTCCACCGGGCTGCCCGCCCCTTCCAGAACCAACACATCACAGCGATCGCGCCAGTCCGCCAGGGTTTGCGCCACCACCTCCCACAGGCGATCGATATGTTGGTAATAGTCCGCCGCCGCAATATGTTCCCCGGCCTGACCCAACAGCACCAACTGCGATCGGCTATTGCCCGAAGGCTTCAACAAAATGGGATTCATCTCCGCCACGGGCCGCAACCCGCAAGCCTCCGCCTGGGCCGCCTGGGCCCGCCCAATTTCGCCTCCTTCCAGGGTCACGAAGGAATTATTGGACATGTTTTGGGCCTTGAACGGTGCAACCCGCAGACCTTGCCGCCGCAACCAAGCGCAGAGGGCCGTGGTTACCCAACTTTTGCCCGCGTTGGAGGAGGTTCCTAAAACTGCGATCGACTTCATGGGTTCTGATTCGGGTCGAAATGCTGAGGGAAAAGGTCAAAACCCTTGCCCCTCAGCACTCTAGCGCTGGATTGGCGATTAAACAAAATCCTTCGCCTTGGTGGAAAGGGCAGATCCCAAATTGCCCGCCAACACCACCTCGTAGTTGTAGCTGCTGTTGGCCGACAACGCGCCACCGCCTACCCGTTGGGTCATGGAGGTTTTGTCGGGCCGGCGAGGGGCATAGGTGGAATCGGCCTGAACAATCACAGTCCCACCCGAGAACCGCAACCCCTTGACCGTTAAGGAATTGGTCCGATCGTCCGCAACACTGACCGTGCGCCGATCGTTGCGAGCCGTCAGGTAGGTGGCGTTTTGGATGTTGCCCGTGGCCAGGTCAACCTTGGCCAGAATGCTGACCCGGCTGCCACCGCCACCGCCGGGACTGCCATCCGTGTAGCCGCGCAGCCAACCACTGCCCGTGAATCGGCTGTAGCCATTGCCCGGCTGAGTGCCCGTGGAGGTAAAGACGGCGTAGAGGTTGGAACCATCCCAAGCCAAGCCCGTGCCCGTGCCGTCATCATTGGTGGTTTCGTAGTCCGTGCGTACCCATCGTCTGACCCCGTTATTAAAGCTCACCAGGATCGGATCCTTGTTGGCGGAGGTCACTTGGCGATAGCCGATGTAGACGGTGGTGGTGCCGATCGTGACTTTGGGGCCGTTTTTCGCGGCGATTGCGGCTTCCGAGTCGTTGATTCCGAAGGTAACGGCGTTTTTCACCGAAGATTGCACACCGTTGCGAGGCACATTGACTGATCGGGGCAGATCTGGGGCGATTGCGGCGGCCTCCTCCTGAGGCGCTCCGGTCAGGGGATCCAGCGGGCGATCGGGGGCATCGGTTCCCGATCGGCGATCAAGACGACCAAAATGATCCAAATCCTGATTGAAATCGCCACCCGTTCCACCGCGCCTCAGGTTGCGATTTTGTCCCCAGGAATTCAACCAAAAATCATCACTGATCTGACCCAAATTAACCTGATCATTCACTCCAGCATCAACCGAAGAATGTTCAGGCCAATCAACTCCAGAAAGAAGCTGCTTTGTACTGAGAAATTCGGAAACGTGATCAATGTTTTTAATCTCAGAGTTTTTGATCTCAGAATCTTGGGTCTCGATCGCGTGATGGGTGCTGAAACCGCCTCCGGAATTGTGAGCATGGGTGGGCGGAAAGTAGGATGCAACCCAACTGGAACCCATCGTCCAACGTGGCTCAATGCCTTGGCCCAGAACAGCCGTTGCCGAATTGGCCAAGCTTCCTCCCTCAAAATCAGTAGATGCCATCAAGAACTCCAGACGATCGTGAGCGGGCCCTGGCATCCTAGGCCTCAAATGAAATCTTTGGCCCGCGTGGACAGGGCAGATCCCAAATTGGCTGAGAGTACCACTTCGTAGTTGTAGCCCGTGCTGGCGGGCAGCGCACCATTGCCAACACTTTGGGTCATGGCTGTTTTGTCGGGACGGCGCGGCGCATAGGCCGAATCCGCTTGCACCAGCACATTGCCGCCCGTGAAACTGAGACCCCGCACAAACAGGGAGTTGGTGGTGTCGTCACCGAGGGGGGCGGTTCCCTTGTCATTGCGAGCCGTCAGGTAAGTGGCGTTTTGGATGTTGCCCGTGGTGGGGTCAACCTTGGCCAAAATTCCCACTTTGCCGCCGCCGCCGCCGCTGGGGCTGCCGTCTGTGTAGCCCGTGAGCCAGCCACTGCCCGTGAAGCGACTGAGGTTATTCCCCGGTTGGTTGCCGGTGGAGGTGAAGACGGCATAGAGATTGGAGCCATCCCAAGCCAAGCCCGTGCCTGTTCCATCATCAACCGTGGTTTCGTAGTCGGTGCGTACCCAATTGCGCACGCCGTTGGTGAAGCTGACCAAGATCGGATCTTGATTGAGGGCCGACACCTGTTGATAGCCGATGTAGATGTTGGTGTTGCCGAGGGTGATTTTGGGGCCATTTTTAGCGGCGATCGCGGCTTCCGAATCACTGGGGCTGAAGGCAACGGCGCTGGCCACGGAGGATTGCACCGGGCCACTGGTGGGTGTTGTGGTCGCGCTGGAGCCGCTGGCGGCGCTGTCGATGATGCTGATAGTGGTGGCGTTGATGCTGCCCAGTTGTCCGCCCGTGGGATTGCTGAGGTTGAGTTGGAAAGTTTCCGTTGGCTCGGCCAGGCTGTCGTTCAGGATCGGGATCGTGAGGCTGGCGACGCTCTGGCCGGCGGCGAAGGTGAGCTGGCCGTTGATGGCGCTGTAGTCGAGGCCGGCCAGGGCGGTTCCGTTGCTGGTGGCGTAGGTCACCGACAGGGGTTGGGACAGGTCGCCAGTCCGTCGTACGGGGATGGCGAGGGAGCCGCCGGTTTCGTTGATGCTGTAGCTGTTGCCATCCAGGGAAACGGTGGGGCCGGTGGGGGTCGTGCTGCTGCCGCCGCCGCTGCCGTCGCGGATGATGAGGGTGGCGGTGGCTCGATCGAGCTGGGCCCCCACGGGATTCGACAACAGCAGGGCCACGGTTTCATCGGTTTCCGTGAGGCGATCGTCTGTTAGGGGAATTGAGATGGTTTTGCGGGTTTCGCCGGGAGCAAAGGCGATCGCGCTGTTCACGGGGGTGAAGTCTTGGTTGGGGGTGGCCGTGCCGCTACCGGTGCTGAAGGTGGCCTGGGCGGCGGTTTGCAGGTTGCCGGAACGCTCAATGGTAATCACGGCGCTGCGATCTTGCTCGTTGCCCACAAAGCCGCTGCCCAGGAAGCGCAGGATCGCGGTGTTGGCGTTCAGACTTTCTTGGGAAATCACGTTGCTGGCGCTAAAGCTATTGGGGTTGATGCCCTTGAGAACGGCCAGATAGCGGCCCGTCGCCCGATCGCGGACGATCGTGTCGCCGCTGTTAACGCCGATGCCGGCCGTGAAGTCCAAATCTTCAAACCGTTGACCGCTGGGCACGACCAGCCGATCGGCTCCTTCCTGCAAAAAATCCAAAATCACATCGGCCGAGGCGATCGAGCTGCCACCCGCCACCGCACTGATCAAAAACAGATCGGCCCCAGCGCCACCGGCCAGGGTGTCGGCTCCCAAATCCCCCGACAGCAGATCATCACCCAGGTCGCCCAGCAGTTGATCATCACCCGCACCGCCCCAGAGGGTATCGGCTTCCTTGCCGCCGCGCAGTCGATCGTTGCCCTCATTGCCAAAGATCAAATCGCGGCCACGGTTGCCAGCCAATTGGTCATCGCCCGCTAGCCCCTGGATTTGATCATCACCACTCCAACCCAACAGCAAGTCGCGACCAGCGCCCCCCGTGAGCGAATCGGCGGACTCGCTGCCAAAGTTGAAGCGGTTGAACCCGCCGCCCGGTTCGCGCCGTTCCCGAAATCCCGATCGCGCAAAATGTTCCAGACCCGAAGTGAGTTGACCCCGCCCGATCGCCCCTTGCACATCGGGATTTTGGGCTAAATAGTTTGCTTCGTTGTAAAGCGGCAACACCGCTTGCAAAATTTCATAATCGCCGCTGGGGCTGCGGCCTTCGCTGAAACCATGCTGTGAAAAATGCGCAAAGCCCGATCGCAGCAAATTACCGCTCACCGCAAGGTTCACATCGGGATTTCGGGCTAAATAATCCGCTTCACGATAGGCAAAACTCGCCACCTCAAAACCGGTGAAATCCATAGATCGGCTCCGTCTAGCAAAACTGATTCGCAGGGAAGGGTAGGAGCTGTCATCGCATTCACTGAATCCCTGATGCCGGTGCGATCGACCGTGGGCCCTGACCGCTGAAACCGGTTTTTCACTAAGGCTCCAGTTCCTGGCCTCCTGCCCTCGGATCAGGACAGGATCAGGATTGCGAGGATTTGATGACAGACCCTAACGTTTCTTTTCAAAAGTTTTCCTGAGAAACCGGAATTGCGCTCCGAAGCCAAACTAGGTGAGCCTTTTGGAAATCAAAAGAACTGCAAAAATGATTCCAAAGAGAATTTATCAAGAATGTCTAGAAAACTAAGATGGCTACTTGCAAATTTCATCATTAATTTCATCGATCAATAACGAAAATGGGTTGAGATTCTATCGCTTTTTCGAGATGTTTTTGAAGCATCGTTGACCCATTTCTGATCAATCAATTTTCTGATCAATCAATTTTTGACCAACCTTAATGGAGCAGGGGCACGCCGATCGACATGCCCGATCGCTCTAGATTCAAATGCGAAATTGACGATGGGCAACCACTCGGCCCACTTCAACGCTGCTCAAAGACCATGATCACTGATGGTGAGGGTAGCAGTTGCCAAATCCAGCTCAGCTCCAACGGGATTGGACAGCAGCAGCATCACGGTTTCGTTGGGTTCCGTGCGCCGATCGTCTGTTAATGGGATGGTGATTGTTTTGCGGGTTTCGTCGGCCCCAAAGGCGATCGAGCCGGTGATGGGAGTGAAGTCTTGGTTAGGGGTGGCCGTGCCGCCGCTGGTGCTGAAGCTCACGCTCACGTCCGTTGTCGTGTTCACCGATCGCTCTAGGGTAATGGTCGCCTTGCCGTCCAGCTCAACGCCCAGAAAATTACCCTTGCTGAACCGAATCACGGCCGGAGTTGGAGGCAAGCTGTCTTGGGACACCACATTGCTAGCGTTGAAGCTGCTGGGGCTGATTCCTTTCAGGATCACCCAGTTTCGGCCCGTCGCCCGATCGCGCACGATCGTATCGCCGCTGTTGTTTCCTGTTCCGGCGATGAAGTCCAAATCTTCAAACCGTTGACCGCTGGGCAGCACCAACTGATCTGCCTCGCTGGTTCGGAAATCCAAAATCAAATCCGCTTGGTCGATCGCGCCCCCATCCGTCGCCATCCCAATCAAAAAGCGATCGGCCCCCAAGCCGCCAGTCATCGTATCCAGACCCAATTCGCCCGCGAGCCAATCGTCTCCCAAATCCCCCAGTAACTGATCGTTGCCGCTGCCGCCCCACAGGCTATCTGCCCCTTGTCCCCCTTGGATCCAATCATGGCCATCATCGCCCCATAGCTGATCGCGGCCTTGGTTGCCCAGCAGGCGATCGTCCCCATCCAAGCCGTGTAATTCGTCATCACCACCCCAGCCTTGAATCCAGTCCCGGCCAATGCCCCCAAGAACCAAATCGGCGTTTTCGGTGGTTAGCTCCACACGATAAAAACCATCATTGGCGCTGCGGCGTTCCCGGGTTCCTGGGGCGATCGGGGGGATTAATTCACCGTTGGATGGGGAGACAGGCGTGGTGGCCAGAATTGCAGAATTGGCGACTAAATTGTTCGCTGTCGCATTGAGCAAGAAATCTGCTGTTGAAGCCGCTGCTGAAACCGTTTCGGAAACAGGGTTTTCGCTTCTAGAAACCGGGTTGACGGGGAAATTGTTGGATGCCAAGTGCCAGAAGCTGAATTTTGGGAAACTTGGGTTCGAGGAGCGGCTGATTTCAAACGTTTGCGCCCCAGAATTTGATTCTCGACAAGCAAAATTTGCCACACCAAACTCGTTAAAGTTCATGGGAAAACTCCGTCAGTCGTGGCTGATTTTTAGGGAATATAATTTTTTCTTCAGAAATTTAGAATTAAAACCGGATCTAAAAGATAGTTTTGTTTTGTAAAGAAAAAGTGCTAAATCGCACTCATAAAAACGCTTTTCAATTAAAGAAGCATATGTTTTGATGAGAATGGATTATGAAAAATAAAATACCTAATCAGAAAAAGTTCCGTGAATTCAATTCAATTCGATCAGTAACTTAGGTGGCTTTTGAGACCTTGAAGTCAGATCAGATTGTTGGCTTCAATTGGAAAAAATTGAAGTAATGGGCACTTTGGCGAAATACTCCCACCTAGCATTAACCTCGGGCAAAGTCAGGAGTCAAATTTTTTACCCACGGTGCGTCAAATCGGTTGCTTTGACCTACGGAAGGGGTATTGACAGCCGGATAGACAAACGCCAAGGAGCGATCAGCCTTTGGGGCGATCGAACCGATCGAGCTGGCAATGAATTGGCTCCTGAAAGCGGGGCACGAGGGTCAGGGCCAAGATTCGATCCTGGATGCGCTGTAGCCCTAGTTGCTCGATCGCCCTTTGCCCGATCGCCCCCGGTAGCCCCATCAGCCCCATCTTGAGCAAGATTTGCGCCACCAAGGGCCATTGCTTCAAGACCCCGCGATGACACTGCAACACTTGCCAGGCAAAGCGGGCGGCGGTTTTGGCGCGGCGCGGCTGGGCGGGGCCGTCCAACGCCTTAAAGAGCAGATATTTGTAGCGGTTGCCCCAAATGATTGCCCGATGGGGAGTGAGCTGGTTGGGCGATCGGGCGATCGCCGTTTGCAAAATTTGCCGACTGACGCGCTCCTGTCGCCACACGTTTTCCGATGAGGAGGTGGGCCGTTGGCGATAGAACACGTGGCATTCGGGCACTTGGGCCGCTGGAAACTGCCAAGCCAATCGCAGCCACAAATCCCAATCTTCTGAGGGAACCAAGTCTGGCTGAAAACCGCCCACTTGGTTCAAGGCCGATCGACTCACCAGCACATTAGACCCGCTGGAAACAAAATCCGTGACCAACAGGGGCCCATAGATCCAACCGCTGAAGGGGCTGGTGACCGGCTGCCCGATCGCCCGGCCCGAATCATCGGTGAGTTGGGTCCAACTGTAAACCCAACCGGCGGCGGGGTTAGCCGTCAGGGCCGCCAGTTGGGCCCGCAGCTTGTCGGGATGCCAGCGATCGTCCGCATCAATGAACCCAATCCAGTTCCCCCGCGCCCGATCGATCCCACGATTCCGGGCGATCGCCTGTCCCCCATTGGCAAAGGCATAAACCCGAATTCGGCCATCGGCGGCCGCCATCGACTCAGCCAAGGCCCGGGAGCGATCGTGGCTGCCGTCGTCAATAATCAACAGTTCCCAATCGGGTTCCGTTTGGGCCAAAATCGAGGCCACCGTATCCGCCAGGGTGTCTGCCCCATTGAACACCGGCAGCACGATCGACACCCGCGGCCGGTGGTTGTCCTCGGTGCTGTTGTCCTCGGTGCTGCTGGTTTCTGTGCTGCTGGTTTCGGGTTCGGTGGCTTCCGTGGCCATGATCTAGGTGCTACCTAAGCACTGCGAAGGGCCACGATCGGATCCAGCTTGGCCGCCTGTTGGGCTGGAATTACGCCAAAAAAGAGACCAATCCCGCCCGAGACACCCACAGCCACCCCGATCGCGGTGCTGGAGGGGGCCGCTTCCAAGTCCGTGGCCGCGCTCACCAAGGCCAAGCCGCCCACGCCAACGGCCGTGCCGATCGCCCCGCCCAAACTGGCCAAAATCGTCGCTTCAATCACAAACTGCATCAAAATATCCCGTTGGGAAGCCCCGATCGCCTTGCGCAGCCCAATTTCTTGGGTGCGTTCCGCCACCGACACCAGCATGATGTTTGTGATGCCAATGCCGCCCACCAGCAGGGAAATACTGGCGATCGCCACCAACATCACCTGCAACGTGCCGGTGATCGCCCCCAGGGTGTTTTGCAAATCCTGCTGGTTACGAACGGTGAAATCATCCTCGCCCACAATTTTGTGTCGTCGGCGCAGCAGGTTTTCAATCTGGAATTGGGCGGCCCGCATCACCGTTTCATCCCGCGCCGACAGGGAAATATAACTAACACTGGTTCCATAGGGCGATCGACGACCCACCAACCGGTTCGCCATGGTGCGTAGCGGCAAAAACACGGTCATGTCCATATCCATGCCGAAGCTGGATCCTTTGGGCTGCATCACCCCAATCACCTCTGCCCGCAGGTTGCGAACGCGCACAGACTGCCCGATCGGGTCTTGGCCGTTGAACAATTGCCGCGCCACCTCAGACCCCAACACCACCACCCGTTGCACCCGTTGACCATCGAGCTTGGAAATGAACCGGCCCCGATCGACCTGGAAATCTCGCACTTCGGTATAGTCCGGCGTGGTGCCAATGACGGTGACGCTGGCGTTGCGGCCCCGGTAGCTCACCACCTCGTTCCCGGTCAGCTCCGGAGCCACAGCCACCACGGTGGGCACTTCTGTAGAAATGGCCTCCGCATCTTCCAGCACCAGGGTTTGTGGGGGCCAAAGGGGCCGGCGATCGGCCTCCGGGCTGCCGGGGCGAATAAACAATGTATTGGGGCCCAAGGATTGCACCTCGGCGGTCACAAACCGTTGGGCCCCCTCGCCCACCCCGATCGTGGCAATCACCGAAGCATTACCAATCACAATCCCCAGCATGGTGAGGCTGCTGCGCAATTTGTTGGCGGCCAAGGTGGCGATCGCCATTTTGAGGCTTTCCCAGAGGTTCATCGGTAAGGGCGATCGTCCGGGCGATCAACGAGGGGACTGGAATTTGCTTTGGACTTTGCTTTCAGAGTTAATCCTAGCGAACTCCCAAAACCCTGCGGCGATCGCTGAGCCTAGTAGCGCGGCTGTTTTAGCTCGATCGGTCAGGTCAAATGACTGTTGCCGCTACCCGATCGGTAGGCAGCGAAGGTATTAATCTCCTGATCATCACGACTGACTCCGCAACGTTGACCCACGTCCTACGAGTTGCGGTCAAAGTTCCGTAAATGAGGGCATATTCCGCAGTGACAGGATAACGTCCGTAGTGTCGGAGTTAGTCCGCTAGACTCTGGGCTAGGAAATGAAGTATTTCAACTTAAATGATGGAAAGATTTCAGGACACAGGAGAGACAGTTCAATCATTTCAAGATCAGGTTCTTGTGCGCTGTCCTCATTGTGGTTCATGTGCTGTTGTGCGTTGCACCACTCCTGAAAATTTTCGGTTTTCTCCTCGCAGGTTTTCCTGCAAAGCCTGTGGCTCCTACAAGGATTGGGCTGAAAGCACAATTTCAAGAACTTGGAAAAATGAGCCACCAGTAGATGACTATTTTCATTACCCTTTATGGTTGCAAGCGCCTTGTTGTGGCCAAACACTTTGGGCTTACAATTTCGAACATTTAGATTTTATTGAAGTATTTGTCAGCGCAAGATTGCGAGAAAGCCAACGTGACGAAAATGGTCTTTGGTCGAATCGCAGCTTATTTTCACGCTTGCCGAGATGGATTCAATCAGCTAAAAACCGAGAAGCTATTTTAAAAGTTATCAACAAAATTCGTCAATCAAATGAGGGCGTTTTTCAGTAGTACCTCCTAATAAGATGATTGTTCTCAAGTTATTGACGAAGCGGCATGATCTAGGAATTCTAGTGCGGCGGGCTGTCGAAAACTGATTTATAAGAAACGTGACGAGGATTAAAGTCGCTGACCAGAAACGTTGGGTTTCGCAAAGTCAATGAATAAAAAATATGGCAAACTAAAGCTATCTTTGAGGAAAATTCATGAAAGCAATTGTATGTGTAAAGTATGGATCTCCTGATGCTATGCAGCTTAAAGAAGTAGAGAAACCAACTCCTAAAGCAAACGAGGTGCTAATTAAAATCTATGCAACAACAGTAACGTCAGCAGACATTCGCATCCGAAAGGCTGACCCATTCCCCGTAAGATTTTTCTATGGTTTCGCAAGACCTAAAAACAACACCATACTCGGGTCAGAACTGGCCGGAGAAATTGAAGCTGTTGGTGAAAATGTAAAACAATTCAAAGCAGGTGACCAAGTATTTGCTGGTGCAGGAACCAGTCTTGGTGCAAATGCTGAGTATATTTGTCTGCCTGAAGCAGGAGCGGTGGCGATCAAGCCTACCAATATGACCTATGAGGAAGCTGCTGCTATTCCTTTTGGGGCAACAACTGCATTGATCTTCCTGAGAGATAAGGGAAAGATTCAGAGCGGGCAGGAAGTTTTGATCTATGGCGCTTCTGGAGCAGTAGGGATGGCTGCCGTACAGCTTGCCAAATTCTTTGGCGCACAAGTGACCGGAGTGTGTAGTACAGCGAAGTTAGAATTGGTGAAATCTCTCGGATCTGACAGCGTTATTGACTATACGAAAGAGGATTTCACTCAAAACGGTAAAACCTACGATATTATTTTTGACACAAGCGGCAAAAGTTCATTTTCAGGCTGTCTCAGCTCGCTAAAAAATAATGGCATCTATCTTAGAGCTGTTCATATCAATCTATTGCCGGTACTCCGAGGGCTGTGGACTTCAATTACCAGCAGCAAGAAAGTCATAGGTGGGGTAGCGATCGAGCGTAAAGCAGATCTGATTTTTTTGAAAGAGTTAATTGAAATGGGCAGGATGAAATCAGTCATCGACAGGCGTTATTCACTGGAACAGACTGCCGAAGCGCACAGGTATGTTGAACAGGGATTGAAGAAAGGGAATGTTGTCATTACTGTGGTGCAAAGCAGCAAAATCTAGCAACTCGCTGTACCAGAATTTTCAATAGGGTCTATTAACTTCTAAAACTTGTCTGCGCTTGGTAAATGTAACCGCTAGACTACAAAGGGTTCTAGTAGCGCGACATCCTTGAAATATTGGGTCAAAATTGCGGAGCCAGTCGTGGTAACAAGGGGCTTAAGCCCCTTGCTGCTTAACGATCAGGTGACAGTAACAGCCATATCATTTAACCCAGTGAATTAAGGCAGCCGTGCTACTAGGTATTCTTGAGGAAGAATATAATTTTGGCTTGGGTGTTTTCCTGAAAAGCTGTAATCCTAGCGATCGCACCCGATCGACTGTGCTCGACTCACCGCGCTGACTGCCCGCCCTGTCTATCCCATGACCTTCTTTAATCTGCGCCCCGACTGGCAATTGCGCGATCGCGAAGCAACGGATCCAGCCCTGTTTCTCAATCGCCGCCGATTTTTGCAATCCCTCGCCGGGTTCAGCATTGCCGGTGGTGTTCTGTCGCTGACGGGTTGCCAAAATACACCGACTGGCGAGCTGGAAGCGGCCCCACCCCCCGGCCCCACCACTATGCGATCGCCCTTCGTTGGGGTGCAGCGCAATTCCCAATTTGCCGATCCGCAGCGAGCCGTCACGCCCCAAGACTTGGCCGGCCGCTACAACAACTTCTATGAATTTGGCGGCACAAAGGACATTGCCCAGCGGGCCCAACGGTTGCCCACCAATCCCTGGACCGTGGAAGTGTCTGGATTGGTCAAGCAGCCTAAAACTTGGGCGATCGAGGATTTAATCAAAGCCTTTGAGATTGAAGAACGCATCTATCGGTTTCGCTGCGTCGAAGCTTGGGCGATGGTTGTGCCTTGGCTCGGGTTTCCGATGCGCAAACTGATCGAAGCCGTCGATCCTTTGCCCGATGCCAAATTTGTCCGCTTCACCTCCTATTACAACAAAGACATCGCGATCGGGCCGGCCTGGGCCTATCGCGACCTCCCTTGGCCCTACACCGAAGGCCTCACGCTGGCGGAAATGGCTAACGACCTCGCCTTTTTTGCGGTGGGTAACTATGGGCAAATTTTGCCGAAGCAGCATGGCGCACCGATTCGGGCTGTCCTGCCTTGGAAATATGGCTTTAAAGGGGCTAAGTCGATCGTCAAAATTGAGTTTTTGCCCCGGCAGCCCCTGACCTTTTGGAACACTCTGGCTCCTGATGAATACGGTTTTGAGGCCAATGTGGATCCCCTGGTTCCCCATCCCCGCTGGTCGCAGGCCACGGAGCGGTTATTGGGATCGGGCCCGCCGCTCGCCTGGAAAACGGTTCCCACCCGTCCCTACAACGGCTATGGACAATGGGTTTCTGGTCTTTATGCGTAGGTTAATTATTGCAATGATCATCAAGCTGTAACGATCGCCTCGACCGCTGAATTCTCCACAAGCCACAATGGCCAAAGTTCAGGATTTACCGGCCAGCAGAGGAGGCGATCCAATGCCGATCGACTTTCAAAGAGCTTTGGTGATGCGGTTTTGGCAGTTGGCCCGCTGCCGACCCGTTGCGGGGTATGCCATGTATTTGGATGTGTTGGAGGGGCGATCGGTCTTGGCCATTGATTGCCGGGCCCAGAGTGCGGCCCACAAGCTTTGGGAACAGCGGGCCCAACTGAATCAAGCGGCCTGTCAGCTTGGCATTGAGCGCTTGGTGTTGCGGGTGCGGGGTGAAATTTGGCGATCGCCCTGGCAAGCCACGGCTACGGATTCCTAATCAATTGCCCTGATTAATTGCCCTTGATCCCATGGTGAATTTCTGACAATTGGTGAACCGTGCCGCATGAATCGCTGATTGCTGAAGAATTAGCTCAAAATTTCGATTTTGCCAGCTAATTCCGTCGGCTGAAAGGTCTCATAGAGCAACAGCAATTGACGCACTATCCGCCCGATCGGGAGGGCCAGCGGACTATAAACCACGCCCCCATGATCTTTTTGCGATCCGGCAAACTTCACCAGCGTCACTTCCGCTGTCACGAAAACCAATTGGTGGCGATAGGCAAACAAAAGCTGGGTAGCATCGCTCTGGTTCTGGAGCTTCACCTCTGTGGGCCGGGTGGCCCGCACCCCATAGCCGCGCAGGGCTGCGCTGACGGCGGGATCAAGGCTGTCGTCTAGGTAAAATCCCAAGCGTGGTTGGCTCACGGGTTGCGGGGGTGTCAAGAGCATCTCAGGATTGGATATAGCCTGAAGCGCGATCGATTGCAATTTCCTGAAACTTTCCGCACCCTTTCGCAGCCGCTCCGGAGCGATCGCCACAACGCTCAGGGATGAGGTGGGCTACCGGCTCGATCGGCGCTCAATCAATTGACCGAAAAACGCTCAGTTAAGGACGCACTCAGCCCTAATCTCCGCGTAGCTCACTGAGGCGCTCCTGAAGGACGGAGACTTGGCTTCGCTGAAATCCGGCAACGAAGGCCAGGTCTTCGTGAATGGCCAAGTCCATTTCACTGCGGTGGTCAAAGTAATAGGCCATGGCTGCATAGAGGGCCGCCAGGGGCAGTTGATAGCGCCCAGCGATTTCCTCGATCGATTGGCCAAGTCGTAGATGCATCAGGGCCACATCGGTCACGGTAATCCGGGTTCCGGCCAGCCGCGGACGACCGCCCCGAATCCCCGGTGTGGTTTCAATATGGCGTGACAAGCTTTTACTCATCGAACTGGGCTGTGCAAGAGTACCCATTTTGACGTGTATTTTCTGACATGTATGTTTTGACATGTACTGGCGGCGCATCGAGGTTGAACTTGGCTCAAATTTTGAGAGGCTGTTCCGATGCGGCCCCGTCGCGATTGTCACACTTTGGTCAGCTTTTGGGCCGCCAATGACATGGCCAGGAGTATGGCCAAAATCCGGGTGATTGGATTGCTGGTTCAAGCTTTGATTTTAAGAGAGCGCGGGGATCTTTGCCGGTCAGGGTCAAGCCCTTAATTCGGAGGGCAAACTAGCGAGACTAGCGGGGCAAATCACTGCCGTTCAGTGGCTCCGTAGGAGACTGTGCCAGTTGATTCAAGGCATCAGCTAAATCTTGGGTCAGGGTGGGGGCGGCCACCTTGGCCGGGCGATCGAGATATTGTGCCAACGGGAGCGATCGCCCAATCATCACCCGCACACCACAGCGCCAACCCACCTCCGGCGAACCATATTCCACATGAATCGGCACGATATGCACACCCGAATGGCTGCGTTCCGCCTGGATTGCCATCCGCGCCAAACCGGGCTTGAGGGGGTGCAGGTGGCCATCGCGGAAAATGTCGCCTTCCGGGAAAATCACCAGGGCCTTGCCCGTTTCCAGCACTTTGATGCCATGGCGAACGCTGGCAATGCTGGGGTTGGTGGTGTCTACGGGAAATCCACCCATGCGCTGAATAAACCAGCCTTGGAGGCCTCGGGAAGCTTCGTTGGCCGAAACCATGAAGTGCAAATCGGCGGGGCAGATGGGCCGGCCAATGGCGCAGGGAACCACCAAGGCATCCCAGCGCGATCGATGGGTGGGGGCAAATAAGAGCGATCGGGCGTTTTGGGGCAAATTTTCCAAGCCCTCGATCGTCACGGAACCAAAATAGGTTGGCAACACAACCCGTCGGGCCAGGGGATAGAGCACCCGCGCGAGCCAAGGCAACACACAGGAGCGAATCGACCCAGAATCAACCACATGATCCATGGCTTGATGAGTCGTGGCTTGATGGGTCGAGGTTGGGTGAGTTGAGGTTGGGTGAGTCGGGGTTTGGCAATCCTGGGTTGGGTGAGTCGGGGCTTGAGTTGTGGCTTGATGGGTTGGCCCCGGCGCTGCTGGGGGTGCGGACTGCTGTCCGCCGGGAGAATCTGCCCGATCGCCGTTGTTGGAGGAAAGATTGCGTTCCGTATTCAGCGGGTCGTCTAGCTGCATTACCGTCCCCCGCGCCGTCCCTGGCACCGAATCACTCACCATCGACATGGTGACGGTGCTGCTGGCCGGTCTGGATGGCCCTTGGACAGTCGGGGCGTTCGGCACAACCTCAGTAGAAGCAGAGTTTAGACGCATCATGGGCAGCTAGAGTTCCCCGACCGGTTGGATATTCTTCATGGTTTCTGAGGCTAACAATACCAGGTTGATTCTGCTGGCCAGTTCATGCACCGTCTGGACAAGAGCCGGGGCGGGGATCGGTGGCTGGGGGCCGGCGCTCTCGCCACCACAAGCCTTGGGCGAACTGGGGCAGACCCGCAGTGAGCGCAACTTTGTTGACCAGGTACGTTGATGGGTGGATTGCTTTTTGTAACAAATCCTTAATAATCATTCTATGGGATCTCACCCCTATGGAATTTCACCCCGATCGCGATTACCAGCTCATGGCCGCCAGGTTTCTACTCAATTTCTGCAAAATCTCTGCGAAATGCCTGCGAAATCTTGGCTCAATCCCGCGCTCCTGTTGGTTCAATCTTTCTGATGGTTCAATCTTTCTGAATTGAGTTTTTTGCGCGGGTCTGGACTGGTCTTGAGTTGATTCCCAAGCTGATCCCCAAGTTGATTCCCAGCCAAGCTTGCGCAAACCCTGAGCCTGTTGGGCTTTTTCTGAGCGCTGTCTGAATCTTTTGCTAAATCCTTTGCCAAAACCCTATGTACGAAGCTACTGCCCGATCGAACGATCGCCCTGTCATGACTCCCAAGGGCGATCGACCCCAGCCCGCCCTTTTCAAAACCTTTTGGGCCGATGCCCTATCCGTTTTTTGGGGCGACTGGCTGAAACTGCGGGTGCGGGTTGGGCAGGTGGCCGCTTCGGGGCTGGTGTCCCCGCTGATTTATATCCTGGCTTTCGGGTTGGGGTTGGGAACCTCCCTTGATGCCGTGGCCAAGCCTTCCGCAGGCGATAGCTATTTGGAATTTATCTTGCCGGGGATGGTGGCCCTGTCTTCCATGGCCATTAGCTTTGGGGGCACAACATTTTCAATTTGCGGCGATCGCCTGTTTACCAAGACCTTTGAGGAAATGCTGCTTGTGCCGGTGCATCCCTTGGCCATGCACCTGGGACGGATGATGGCGGGCATTGTGCGCGGCCTGCTGACGGCTGGCTCGGTGATTTTGGTGGCGGTGTTGTTTACGGGCAAGGTTTGGAGCTTTTTAAATCCGCTCTTTTTGCTGTTGCTGGTGCTCAACTGTGCTGTGTTTGCGGGCTTGGGGGTGATTGTGGGCCTTTCGGTGCAGTCCCTGGAAATGGTGGGGCTGTACAACAATTTTCTGATTGTGCCCATGTCCTTTTTGGGGGCCACGTTTTTTGACCCGGCCAAGTTGCCGCCGCTGCTGAAACCGATTGTCTATTGCCTGCCCTTGACCTACACCAGCATTGGCCTGCGATCGGCTGCTTACCTTCCCCTGAGCGAGTTTCCTTGGTACAGCATCCCAATTTTGCTGGCGGTGGCCACAGTGTTGGCGTTTTTGGGGGCCCAGCGGTTTTCTCAGCAGCAAGATTAGCGACTGTCCGCATGGTTAATGGGTTGCGATCGCTGGGAATCGGTTGCCATGGTTTCGCAGCAGTCGATCGCGCTTGGGTTTCGATCGATCTTGATTGGTAGCACCTCAGTGGCGATCGGTCGTAATTGGCTGAGCCGTTATGGGTTCGCCGGAACCGCCAGAAGCCATACCCGGTCAACGGGGATCAAGATCGCAACATCAGGCGATCGCGATCGCAGACTCTAGCGGGTTTGCGGCCGAAACTTAAGGCTAGAGCGCTTCATAGTCTCTAACCCTGTACTCTCGCAACTCTTGACCCAGTGCTTGGGTTGGGTGCGCCCGGTGCTTCCATTCCTCAACACAGGACAGCTCAGAAACTGGACAACGTGATCCTGAGCCTGAGCCAGGGCCCCGAAACAGAGAGTCAGAAAACCGCTGGATGGTGATTCAGCCCCGCCTCGATCGCAGTGTGAACCCTGTTAATTGCCGCCGAAACCAAGGCGCGATCGAGACCGGTCAGAGTCAGGCACTTGTTGCCAATCCAATCCAGCCGTTGACGACGGTGGCTAGGAGGTAAAAAGCTATGCAACGTCAGGGATTAGAAGGTCTGGTTCGGTTTTTGCAAGAAGATTTGCAGTTGAGTGCCGCAGATTTGGCGCTGGCCCTCAAGCACCCCGACAGTGGCAATAATCTGCCAACGATTTTGTGGCAATACGGAGCAATTACCACGCAACAGCTCGATCGGGTGTTCGATTGGCTGGAACGGTGGATGTCGCCCGAAGGCATTTAACGGCTGGCGGTGCGCGGTTGAGAACAGGTGGTTGGACAAATTTGGCCCAGCTCGGAGCCGTGCAAAGTAGCTCCGAGCGAAGCCAAAGCCGATGCAAAGCCGATGCAAAGCAAATTCAGGGCCCAAGGCTCAAAAGCGCGTTGGGCGATCGCGCCAAGGCGGTTCGGTTCTGACGACCCCCCAGTTGCTCATTTGCTTGTTAGATTGTGCTTGTTCATCGGAGACCATGCGCACCGTCCACCCGCGAGGTTTGAATCGTGGCCCCAGAACTGAACCCCATGTCTAACTTTTGGAAAAGCGAGCCAATCACCGATCGCGAACCGAGCGAATCGTTGATGCGATACATCCAATCCCTCAATCCGGAAACGATCGCCCATCTGTCGCGGCCGGCTTCCCCGGAAACGATTCGGATGATGGAGCACAACATCGTGGGTTTGCTGGGCGTGTTGCCCAGCGAGCAGTTTGATGTGTCCATCACCACCAACCGCGAACATTTGGGGCGGCTGTTGGCTTCGGCCATGATGAGTGGCTACTTTTTGCGGAATGCTGAGCAACGGATGAGTTTTGAAAAGTCCTTGCAAAACTGGTCGGGTGATTTGGCTGGTGACGCGCCGACGGCGGATTAGGCCCGATTCGGTTCAGTAGCCGGTTGTTTTATGAACCTTGGGTGATTTTGCGTTCCTCAATTGCTGAAATCTCAGAACCGCTGCCGGTTTCGGCGGCGGTTTTGCAGCGATCGCTCCTGAATTGGTACGATCGCCACGGCCGCGACTTGCCTTGGCGAAAACCCCCGGATGTGTTGGATCCTTACCGGGTTTGGGTTTCGGAAATTGCCCTCCAACAAACCCAAGTCAAAACCGTTTTGCCCTACTACCAACGGTGGTTCGATCGATTCCCCACGATCGCGGATTTGGCGCAGGCCGATTTGCAAGCGGTGCTGAAAGCCTGGGAAGGCCTGGGCTACTACAGCCGGGCCCGCAATCTGCACCGGGCTGCCCAGTTGGTGATGGAACGGCATGGGGGACAATTTCCCCGCACCCTGGCTGAGGCGATCGCCCTGCCCGGCATTGGCCGCACCACGGCCGGCGGCATCCTGAGTTCTGCCTTTAATTTGCCCTTGCCCATTTTGGACGGCAACGTGAAGCGGGTTTTGGCGCGGTTGATTGCCCTGCCCGTTGCGCCAGCCAAAGCGCTCGATCGCCTCTGGGCTGCCTCCGAAGCGGTGGTCTCGCTCGATCGCCCCCGAGACCTCAACCAAGCCCTCATGGATTTGGGGGCCACGGTTTGCACCGCCCGGAAGCCGGCCTGTTTGGTTTGTCCTTGGATGGCATACTGTCAGGCGTACCAAACCAACCAGCAGCAGCAAATTCCCGTGAGCGAACCGAAAGCACCGATTCCCCACAAAGTGATTGGCGTGGCCGTGATCCGCAATCCCCAGGGGCAAATCTTGATCGATCGCCGGCCCGCCGAAGGGCTATTGGGCGGCCTATGGGAATTTCCGGGCGGCAAAGTGGAACCCAATGAGTCGATCGCCGACTGCATCCGCCGGGAAATTCAAGAAGAATTAGGCATTGAAATTGCCGTCGGTGAAGAACTGATTGTGGTGGATCATGCCTACACCCACTTCAAAGTGTCGCTGCATGTGCATCTTTGCGAGCATCTCCAAGGGGAACCCCAGGCGATCGAGTGTGATGAAGTGCGTTGGGTCACCCTTGCTGAAATTGACCAATTTCCCTTCCCCAAGGCCAACACCACCATCATCGAAGCCCTGAAACAGCGCTTTCCTGATGCCTAGAGAAGATTGCTCCAAAAAAATCAGGCTCTAAAAATAAGGGCACACGATCGTGCGCCCTGCTTGATCTGAATTTATGAAAACCAGTTCACGAGATCTCTTGCATCAATCAGCCCCCCTTGGGAGAAGGGGTTGGGGGATGAGGGCTGTTAGCTGATTCGCGCAAGAGGTCTATTGAGTAGCTCTAGATTGAGTAACTTTCAGGGATTTTCATTGCCCGGGCCAACTCAGCCGCCACCAAAGGCCGCGAGAATTCCGGCGGCGGCAACTCGCCCCGACGCAGCATTTCGCGCACCTTCGTGCCCGACAGGTGAATCCGCTCGTCCGGTTCGCTGGGGCTGGTCTTGGTGGTGGCCATGCTTTGGGTGCGCTTGCAGTAGAACGCGTGTTCGAACTTCAGCGGCATGATTCCCAACTCACCCGGCGCAAACTCATCGAAAATGTACTGCGCATCGTAGGTTCCGTAATAGTCACCCACGCCCGCATGGTCACGACCCACGATGAAATGCGTGCAGCCATAGTTCTTGCGAATGAGGGCATGGAAAATGGCTTCCCGGGGGCCCGCATAGCGCATGGCGCAAGGGTTGATGGCCAAAATCACCCGGCCACGGGGGAAATAGTGCTCCAGCATGATTTCATAGCAACGCATCCGCACATCGGCGGCAATGTCATCGCTTTTGGTCACTCCCACCAGGGGATGCAGGAACAGGCCATCGGTGATTTCCAGGGCGCACTTGATGATGTATTCGTGGGCGCGGTGGATTGGGTTGCGGGTTTGGAAGGCTACGATCGACTTCCAACCCTTGTCGCGGAAAGCATGGCGCGAATCGATCGGGTCAATTTGATAGAGCGGGAAGCGAGAATCCGGCTCGCGCTCCAGCAACCACACGGGCCCAGCTAAATAAGTCGCCCCTTGGCCATAAACCACCGCCACACCGGGGTGTTTCTCTTCATTGGTGCGATAGACGTTGAGGGCTTCCCGGGTCTTGTCGTAGTGATATTTCTCCGTCAGCTCCAGCACGCCAATGAAGCGACCGGTGGGATCGTCTAGGCGCACCAATTGCCCTTCGCTGAGGGTGTTGGCCTGCTCATCGGTCACGGGCAGGGTCACAGGAATTGCCCAGGGCAGCCCGTTGGCCAAGCGCATGTCGTCAACCACGGTCTTGTAGTCCGCTTGGCCCATGAAGCCATCGATCGGGCTGAACGCACCAATGGCGATCGCGATCAGGTCACAGACGGCGCGATCGTCCAGGGAAATGCGCGGCAGGTGGTCGGCCTTGCTCAAGAATTCGGCCTTTTGCTCAGGGCTGGCAATGCGGTTAATCAGCGTGCCGCCGTGAGGGGCGATCGCGTCGGCTATACGGGTCATGGAACTCGGGGTGAGGTTGCTTCAAGACAATAATCAGTAAAAATTCAACACTAAAATGGTCGCCTTGTGGCCGGCTAGGGGATAGCCAGGGTTTTTCATCTCCAACCACGTTTTAGTTAAAAAATGCTCTTTAGTTAAAAAATGCCCTGGTTTGTAGATATAGCCCAATCACGAGGGGAATGACCACATAGGCATAGGATCGAAGATTTGCAATGGCAATGGATCGGCCAAGATGAACTGAAGGGTTGGGCAGCCACTTCGCTAGACAAGCTCCCTCGATCGCCCAACTCATTGCCCAGCCAATCATAAAATAGGCAAAGGCACAGAAAAGCTCAATCCAAAAGGGAAACTTGGCATTGATAATGCCAATAATGACCAATGCCAATACTAAATTAAAAGGCCAAAACAACAACCACAGCCATCGCCAGCCAACAGACCAGGGTGTTAGCTGCCGCAAAGCATCATAGGTTGTCAGTCCCATTAAACCTAAGCAGCCAATGAGTACGAAAGTAATTCTTCGGTTCCAGTCATCACCGTAGCTTAAAAACGGTATGCCAACCAACCCAAATGAAAAAACAAGACCTGTGATTGATGAAACCAAATTAGCGCCAGTTACTGCAATCCAAACTCGCTTAGAGGAATAAGTTTCGCGCTTAAGGATTGTGATTGCTTCAATAGCAATGATGGCCACCAAGCCCCACCCAAAGCTGATGAATGATGCGAAAAGAGGCAAGTTAAACAGGGGGACAGCCATGGGTGGCCAGCTATTGGCCCAAGCCGCTTGGGGCAGGGCGATCGTCACTAACAGGGCGATCGTGCCTGTAACCCAGATCATTAGGCGGGGATAGATTGTGGAAAACGGAAACCAACGAGACCAACAAGGGCGATTTGATTTTTGGGGTGTTGCCCTACGATGATGGGTAGGTGGATGATCCATGGGTTGGCGCATTGGGTTGGGACTGAATTTTCATTTGAGGTGGTGATTGTGCAGGGAGATATTAATCAAAATACTAATCAGGAAGTTAATCAGGAAGTTCATCAGGACACCAATCAGGAATCTGGTCAGGGAATTCATCAAGAAGCCATGAGTGAATTTCCGGAATTTTTACCTGAAGCAGTGGCAAATTTAACGGAACCAGAGTCGATCGACTTTGTGCGTCAAATTCAGCGCCAAACGATCCAAACTTCCTGGCCCTATCCCCATAGTGTATTGCCGATCGAAACCAGTTTTGTCACGGGTCAACCGCCGGAATTGCGCGATCGATTGACCGATGCGCCACCTATTTTGTTAGTTCATGGCTTTGACAGTTCACTGCTGGAATATCGTCGATTGTTCCCACGCCTAGTTCAGCAATCTGCCACTTGGGCCGTGGACTTGTTGGGGTTTGGGTTCACCGATCGCCCTGAGAAGTTGGAATTTACCGCTGAAGCAATTCGCACCCATTTATATTGCTTTTGGCAGCAAATCATTGGGCGGCCGATGGTGTTGGTGGGGGCTTCCATGGGAGGTGCAGCCGTGATGGATTTTGCCCTCACCTATCCGGATGCGGTGCAAAAAGTGGTGTTGCTGGATAGTGCTGGATTTGTGGGCAAACCGATCGCCAGCCGGTTTTTGATTCCGCCCTTGGGACAATGGGCCACGCAATTTTTGGCGAATAAAAAGGTGCGATCGGGCATTGGGCGCAAGGCCTACGCCGACCCCGATCGTTGTGCCACCGAAGAGGCCTATCGTTGCGGTGCGTTGCATTTGGGAATGCCCCGATGGAGTGAGGCGCTCATTTCCTTCACTCGCAACGGTGGTTACACCATTACGGGTGATCGCATTGCCCAATTGCCCCAAGAAACCCTGATTTTGTGGGGCGATCGCGATCAAATTTTGCCCAAAGCCACTGCCCAAAAATTCCAAGCAGCGCTGCCCAAAAGTCAATTTATTTGGGTGGAAAATTGCGGCCATGTGCCCCATTTGGAACAGCCCGATCGCACAGCCCAAGCAATTCAAAATTTCTTGAAAAAATAGGGTCTGTGAATCACTTCAATAATGGGATCAATCAGGGATCAGTTTCGGCTTTTCAGATGGTTCCCCATCGCAATTCTCAGTAGTCCGTAGTGTGGGCACTGCGCACCGAGTCGTTGCTTCATGGCATCTGCGATATGGCGTGCCAATCATTTGAGATAAAGGCCGTATCCTCGCGATTCAGATTGACGGGCCCAAAAAAGGGCGATCGCCCTCAGACGATCGCCCCATGCGAGATGAATTGAACCCAGCTTCCTAGCGGATATATTCCTTTAAGATGCTGTTGCGGTTCGGGTGGCGCAACTTCCGCAGGGCCTTCGCTTCAATTTGGCGAATTCGCTCGCGGGTCACGTTGAAAATTTGCCCAATTTCTTCCAGGGTTTTCATCCGACCGTCATCCAAGCCGTAGCGCAACCGCAGCACATCACGCTCGCGGGCGCTGAGCGTATCGAGCACGCTTTCTAGATCTTCCCGCAGCAGGTTTTTGGAAACGCGATCTTCCGGCGTTTCGCCGTCAGATTCAATGAAATCGCCCAGGCGCGAATCTTCTTCCTTGCCGATCGGGGTTTCCAGCGAAATCGGCAACTGAGCCGACTTGGCAATGAACCGCAACTTCTCGATCGTCATTTCCATCCGCGTTGCAATCTCTTCTTCCGTGGGTTTGCGACCCATTTCTTGAGACAGCAACTTGGTGGTTTTCTTAATCCGCGAAATGGTTTCGTACAAATGCACCGGTAGGCGAATTGTCCGAGATTGGTCAGCGATCGCCCGGGTGATTGCCTGCCGAATCCACCAAGTGGCATAGGTGGAGAATTTGTAGCCCTTTTCGTGGTCAAACTTTTCGGCGGCACGAATCAGACCCAAGCTACCTTCTTGGATCAAATCCTGGAACGACAGGCCGCGGTTCATGTATTTCTTGGCGATCGAAACCACCAAGCGCAGGTTCGACTGCACCATTTTGTCCTTGGCGCGCCGACCCACATACAGCCGCTTCCGGAATTCCGGCAAGCCCATATTCAACGCTTCGGCCCACTCCCGATCGTTCGGTGCGCGATCGAGTTGATCCAGCAGCTTTTCATGAACCCGTTCGATTTCTAGCAGGTCAGCAATTTTACGGGCCAGTTCAATTTCTTCGTCAGCTCGCAGCAAGCGGATCCGACCAATTTCTTGAAGATATAGCCGAATTGAATCTTCGGTGTAGTGCTTTTTCTTAGCAGCCGTACGGCGACGAGATGCGGCCGCTTTGCCAGGCTGCTCTTCGTCTTCCTCGTCGAGTTCGGCAGACGGGTCATCATACTCATCAATATCGACCTCATCTTCGTCCTCTGTGGTGAGTAGCTCTAGTTCGACCTCTACATCATCCACAGCATCAGTCAATACATTCATTTCTTCGAGTACGGTTTTGGCCTGGGTCATGCCGAGTCCTCTCGCTCCTTTCAACGAAGTAGGGTAGATATGCAGTGATCGGTGGGAAGTTGGAAACTGCGACGGCTGCGGAAACAGGCACTGAAGGGCTGGCAACGCCGCAGTCTGGGCTGGATTTTTTGCCGAGATCCAGATTAGCCCCAGATTTTTGAAATGTCCCAATAAACTGTAGCCTGTCTTACGAAATTTTGCCGGGACGATCGAAAATTTGCTGGCAATTAACTCCAAAAATCACAACAAACAGGCAAGAAACGGGCACGAAACAACCGATTTGACGCTGATTTGCCGCCCATGACCGATCTGGTGTCGGCTGAAGTGGGCAATTTGGCTAGGGTTTAAGTTATGAGTTATTGATATTTCCCTGGATAAGCGGCAAATGTTGTCAGCAGAGGAACGGTCTTTTTTCCTCGCGATCGCCCCGGTCATTGTCGCTGAAATACTTCCAGCGATTTTGTCTCCCTAGACAGGCTCGATTGGGGCTGATTTACAGACCTCCAAGGTGATGCTTCCACGTTCTCATGTGCCTTCCTCTGTTGTAACACGCTCTTTTCTAAATCACAGGGCTATTGATTTCATTTGGTTTTCATTTTTCGAGTTTTCATGTTTGGGATTTGAATTGGCTCATCCTTCAGGGCGTGAAGAACAGTTCTGTGGATTGGGTGATTGGCCAGTCGATCGCGCATTCATCAACCCAGGATTGACCAAGTATTCAACGATTATTTATTCATTGGGCATTTGATCGATCGCCCGATCGATCTCGTGAGCCGTTGGTTTTGGGGAAGCCGGGTTGAGAGTGTCTTGCTCGATCGAATCCCACAGCCGATCGACCGTCACAAACCGCCACCCCCGATCGCGCAGGGCCGGAATCAGTTGCGCCACGGTTTTGACCACATCCCGCCCGCCACAGGGCCCATCGTGCAACACAATCAGCGAACCGTTTTGCACCTGATCCAAAACCCGCCGCTGCACCACCGCCGGCCCAGGATGTGTCCAATCTTCCGGCACAACGCTCCACATGACCGGTCGATATCCCCAACTGCGCCACTGAGCCAAGGCCCCGGGCAAAAATAGCCCGTTGGGTGGCCGCACATCTCGCACATGGTGTTGCACCCAAGCCGGATCAAGCTGACAGGCCTGGGCGATCGCCCGTTGGGTGCGTTTTAAATCCCGTTGTAGTTCGTCTGCGCTGAGGCGGGGAAACGATCGGTGATGGTAGCCATGGAGGCCCAGCCAGTGGCCCGCATCCCAAACTTGTTTGGCAACGGCAGGGGCCCGATCGACCCAACAGCCCAACCAAAAAAAGCTAGCGGTCACCTGTTCTTGATCCAACAGGCGCAACAGGTCTGGCGTATATTCCGGGTGGGGCCCGTCGTCAAAGCTGAGAGCAATTTCCCGGCGATCGGGATTGCCGGCCCACAGACCCAAGGGAAAGCTGGCCACCAAGACTGGATAGAGGCGTGGATAGAGCCAAGCAAATTGCATTGCTAAATGGGCCAGCTAAATTAGCAAACTAGGTTGGCTAGCTCAATTGGCGATCGCGCCGGACGGGGGCGAGGGGTTGTGCCGCCTGAACGTTACGGGTTCGTAGGATTGGTGTTTGGAGGATTAGCGTTCGTAGGATTGGCATTGGGCAGCGCCTCGGCCGGTTGCAAAAGCCGCAGCGTGTTGAGGGCCCGTTCGTAGCCCTCGCGATCGCCCCGCCGGGCAAATAACCGGGCCGCCTGTTGCAAGTTATCCACGGCCTCTTGCAAATTGCCTACGGCCGCTTGGGCGATCGCCCGATTGTGAAAGGCTTCCGCATCGTCCGCCGCGATCGCCAGGGCGCGATCGTAGTCCTCAATGGCCCGGAAATAGGCCTGCTGTTGCACCAGCAAGTTAGCCCGATTGAAATAGGCGTTGGCGTATTGGGGATCCAGCTCGATCGCCCGGTTGTAGTCCGCCATGGCCGCCAAGGAATTGTCTAGGGCCGCGTAGGCCGTCGCTCGATCGTTATAGGCCTCTACCAAAGCCGGATTCAGCCGCAGGGATTCTGAAAAAGCCTCGATCGCCTGCTGAAGCTTGCCCGCCGCCGCCAAGGTGGTTCCCCTGGCATAGGCCGCTTGGGCCTGTTGGCTGCGGGCTGCATTGGGCTGGGCTGGTTTGGGTTGTGCCGGGCCCGGTGGCGCATTGCGGGCCGGTTGGGGCGATCGGGAGCGGGTCGGGTTGGTCGGTTGGGGACGGCGCGGCTGGGATGGCCCTTGGGCCTGAGCGGCCGGCGCGATCGGCCATCCAAGCAGCCCGATCGCCCCCAAAAGTACCCAAAATCGTCGCCCCTGTCCGTTGAATGGCTTCCAGCCGAACTGAGACCGCTCAAACCCAGACCGCTCAAACCCAGACCGAGCAAACCCAAACCGGTCAGACTGGGACTGATCGAACCCAGACCGCTCAACCCTAGGCCGATCTTTCCGATCGCCCGGAAATTGCCCGAGAACCGGTGGAGTCAATCGTTGTGGATCCTTAAGCCTCATCCGTCGGTTGAGAGTTAGAAGAAGGGTTAGACGAATCTCCCGGCGAAGCATCAAACAACGCATCCAGACGGCTGCGGGCATCTTCAACCGTGATTGACTTCATCACCAACAGGGGTTCACGAATCGGCTGCCCCCGATCGTCCAACATTTCCGGGTGCAACGAGATGGGCGGTTGGGCCGGAGCCGCCGCCCGCGCTGAATGATCCACTCGATCGGCCGTGCGGCCCGCCTCAGTTCCCAGTGTGAAGAGATTGCGGACTAAATTCCCGATCGCCAAGAATGCCAACACTGCAAAGGCCAGGATATACAACACCTGTAGCACGGCCGTCGTCTCCCTAACGGATGATCTCTAAATAAATAGTCTCTAACATGATCTGAGAAGGCGATTACCCCGCCGAACCCGAAGGATTCTGTTCAGCCCGGAACCGCATTGCCACATGCCAGCATTCCTGAACTAGGTTGTGCCAAGGCATGAGGGTTGACGTTTCAACACCCACCTGGGCCCCCATAGCCTCAAAGAGCAACTGAGTGCTGCTCACTTCCTGTTGGGCCTGCTTGACCCTTGCCAGCAAGCTTTCCTGTTGCTCATCGCTCAGAAACGACAAGCGCTCCGATTCCAGCAAGGTGCGCGATCGCCCAAACCAATATTGAAAATCTTCAAGCAGCGGCTGCAAGACGGTCTTCAGCAGATTGGGATCGGGAGGGGTAGGAGCCGACATAGGCAAAGTAGAAACTAACCAATCTACATACAAGCTTAACGCTATTCATCTTTCGTAACATTTTTTTGGAAGATTTCGCATCGTCTCTTTCAGCGATTTCCCTTTCATCTCTTTCAGCACCAAGGGCCAAGCCATGGTCAGGATGGGGCCAGTCGTCATGTCTTGGGATCACACAAAAACGGTTACTCTTCCATGCCCTAACCACCCCAGACAAGGGGCTTAAGCCCCTTGCCCCCACGACTCGTCACGGTGGAATCAGGGTTTCGGGCAATTGGACAACCAATCCTAAAGCCCCAAATCAAACAGGCGAGCAATCCGCTTGCGCACCCACTGCACCGGGTTGCTGTCATCTTCATCGGCCGCAATCAAACCCAAGGCCCGAAGCTGGGCCTGTCGATCGCGCAATTCCTCTTGGCGCACGGACAGTTCCCGCACAATCACCTCCGCGATCGGGGGATGCTTTCGCAACAACTCCGTGAACCCCCGCTGATTAATGGCAAACAGCAAGGTTTCCTCAGTGGCGCTCACCGTTGCCGTGCGCGGAATGCCCAGCATCAGTGCCAACTCCCCAAAAAAGCTCCCCGCCTCCAAATCCGTCAGGTGCTTATCCAACTCCGCCACAAACACCTTCACCGATCCCGACAGCACAATGTAAAAACTATTGCCCGGATCCCCTTCCCGAAACAGCAGCTCATCTGGCTTGAGGCGCTGACGATAACCGCACTCAATCACCCGCCGCAGATCCAAATCATTCAAATGCGAAAAGTAGTGAACCCGTTTCAGGGCTTCCGTCAGCAGGCTCGATCGCGTTTCGCTGGAAATTTGGCGTTGGGCCAAGGGCGCAGGGGATAGAGCAGCCGTTGGATCACTGCCGCGCCCGAGGGGATAGAGCACTTCCGGGTTCCGAAGCCACAAATCCCGTTGAGGGAAGGGAATTTCAATGCCCTGTTGATGAAATCGATACTCGATCGCGCAGTTGAGGGCATGGCGAGCATCAAACTCCCGTTCATAGCCCCGAATCCAAACCCGCAGATCAAAGTCCAGCCCATGATCGCCCAATCCCAGCAAAATCACGGTGGGAGCCGGATCATCCAGCACCATGGACTCGGAATAGGCCACATCCAACAGCAATTCCGTCACCACCAACGGGTCACTGCTGTAGGCCGCGCTGACTTTGATATGCAGCCTTGCGGCCAGGTCGTTGTAGTGCCAATTAATGACCCGTTTTTCCACTAAATCGCTGTTGGGAACGATCACATGGGCCCCATCCAGGGTGCGAATCACGGCCGATCGCAGGGCCACCTCCACCACATGACCCGCCAGCCCATCGAATTCAATGAAATCCCCCACCCTCAGCTTGCGCTCCAACAACAGGTTCAAGCCGCCCACAAAGTTTTTGGTGATGTTTTGCAGGCCCAAACCCACGCCCACCCCCAAAGCGCCGGCCGGCACAGCGAGGGAATTGAGATTAAATCCGGCACTTTGTAAGAGCGCAACGAAAATCAAAACGCCGATGCCGTAGCTAACAATGCCGGCGATCGGGCCGCGATTGCCCTCATCAATGCGGAGTTTGGCAAGCAGGCGGTTTTGCAGAAATCCCTTGATGATTTGCGCACCGCCATAAACCAGGGCGCTGTAGAGCACCAGTTGCAGTAAAAACCCGAGCGAAATAACCGTTTCGCCCAATTGAAACAGGGGCGTTTGCAGCAAATCCAGAAGGCCTTGCTGAAGGGGTTTGAACCAGTTCATGTTAGGGAGAGGTGAGCAACCTAGAGGCTGAAATCAAGCCAGACTAGCCGTTATTTGACCGCACTACTGTAGTTGAGTTGCTCGGGTGGGGAATTGATGCTGAAGCAAAAATAGTGTGATTTGTCAGCCGGGAACCGGTGATTTTTAAGCTTGAGGGGCAGTGGTGTTCGATTCTGAGGCTGTGGCCTGGGCCCGATCGCCCAGGGATTGCAGCCATTGACCCAGGGCCGGAGACTTGGATGTGAATTGCACCAGAACGTGATCCGGGCGATCGGGACTGGGGAGCACTTTGACGTAAACTTCGCGGTTTTCCGGGCCTGGGGGCAAGGTATCTGGGGCCGAGGCTTCCGCCAGGTTCAGCTTGAGATTCGTTAGGGGCTTGGTTAAGGCCTGGGGGTTCGGGGCCGGGGCATTGCTGGCCGGGTTGATTGCCCCTTGAATTTTCAGCCAACCGCCTTTGGTAGACAGTTCCACCAAGGCAACGGCCCAAGCCTGACTGCTGACATGTTTGCCATCCAGGGGCTGAGCGGTGAATTGGAGGGGGGCGATCGGGTAGTAGGTTTCCTGGGCCCGTTCCAGGGTGAGGTGATAGGGCGCACCCACGCCGCCCACGTCATAGATGGTGATTGGTTCAGGAACGCCCTTGGGCTGCACCTGTTGGGTGTCGGCGATTTTGACGTAATCGGAGCCGCCAGCTTCTTCAAGGGCCGATTCAGTAATCAGAATTTGGCCCCCGATCGTGTAGGACTCAATGCGATAGGTCAGGTTGACTTGGGCCCCCACCACGCCATATTTGGCTCGCTTGTAGGAACCAATGTTGCCGACCACCACTTCGCCCGTGTTGATGCCAATGCCCATTTCCAAGGGTTGGTAGCCCATTTCGCGCATTTTGGCGTTCACACCGCCCATGGCTTGCTGCATGGCGATCGCACAGGCGATCGCCCGTTTGCCATCGTCCGATCGGATGGTGGGGGCCCCAAACAGCACCAAAATCCCATCCCCCATGAACTCATCGATCGTGCCCTGAAAGTCCGTGATTGCATCGGCCATGGCTTCCAGGTAAAGGTTAATGATTTCGATCACCCTTTCCGGGGGCAACCGTTCGGCGGTGGCCGTGAACCCTCGCAAATCGGAGGTCAAGATGGTGATTTTGCGCCGCTCCCCGCCCATTTTCAGGCCCTCGGGATCTTCCAGCAGATTGGCGACGACTTCATTATTCAGGTATCGGCCAAAGGTGTTGCGGATCTGGCCGGCGGTGCGGGCCAGGTAAAGGGCCACCATGGTCGCTCCCACCAACCAAGACAACAGGGGCGGCACAAAGGGAACCCACAGGCCTTGGATCATGGCTCCTTGGCAAATTCCCCACAACAGCAACACCAGACCGCCGGAACCTCCAATGCCCCAAATGGCGATCCAGCGGCGCGAGTCTGGCAGTCGCAATAACCAGGCCAGGGTGGAACCAATGGCAGCCCAGCCCACAATCCACAACCACTCGATCGGCTCCTGCCAGGTGGTGAGGAGGGGGCGATTGTCGAGGGCGGCGGCAATCACTTCACTGGTGAAGTGGGCATGGATTTCAACCCCGGCCATTCTTTGGGGCAGTTCTAGGGGTTTGCCGCTGTAGGGCGTGAGGAATAGATCGCGGCCGCTTTCGCTGATGTTGCCAATGAGTACCACCCGATCGCGGGCCCAGTTGGTGGGGAGTTTGCCATCCACCAAATCCCGCAAGGAAACGGTTTCAAAGGAGCCACTCCCGCCGCGATAGTTCAGCAGCAGTTGATTGCCCGCATCGTTGGCCCGAATATAGCCGCCGTCATGGCTCCGAAACCGCCGAAAAATGGCGTTTTTGAGCTGAAAGGCTCCGGGTTCGGCGGCCACGGTTTCGGGCGCAATGTTTTCTGGATCCAGATAGAGCAGGGCCAAGTAAAGACCCAAACCGTAGATTTTGTTGTTTTCGGTGTCTTGGGTATCAATCAACACCCGCCGCACTTTGCCATCCGCATCCACCACAAAATCATTAGTGCCCACTTGCCCTTTGGCGGCCAGGGCGGGTGGCGCGGCAACCCGATCGGCGGCGGTTTCCCCCCGCACCTTGGCAATGCCCACCAGGTAATCCGTGTTGTTAAACAGGCGCACCAGGTTGGCGTGACCCGGTTCCTGGGGCAAGTCGCGGTAAATATCCAGCCCGATCGCCCGGGGGCCCATGGCCTTTAACCGTTCGATCGCCTGGGCATAGACCCCATCGGGCAGGGTTGTGGTGCCAAACCGTTGCAAGTCGGCATCGGTGATCCCCACAATTGCCACGCGCTGATCGGGAGCCTCGGCCGGCCGGGCCTGGAGCATTTGGTCATAGGCCAACCATTCCAGCCCTTGCAAGAGGCCAACCTCCCGCATTCCCAAAACAAAGCCGGTGGCCGTGGGAACCGCCAGCAGCACGCCCCGCCACTGCCAAACCCACCGTTTGAGCATTTTGGCCCAGGATTTCATGACTACCGATTAACCATAGAACCGGATGGGGGAAGCGGCATGGGCAACCTAATTCAGGCTAATTCAGGAGTCGAGCGCTGGCGAGGCTTTGCAGTCCCACCGATTCCAACAGGCTTTGCCATTGATCCGGTTGGGTGGTTTGGAGGGCAATGGCCGTGGCCAACGTGTCGTACCACAGGCGCGCTTCTGCCAGAACTTGGGCCCGTTGGAAGGGATCGCGGACTGCGCTGAGGCGGCGGTTAACGCTGTCCGGCAGGGCCACGAGTTTCACTTCCCCGATCGCGGCCACATCGCTGGCTCGATCGCTGGGGTCGCAAATAATCGAAAAAGCCCAGTTGTAGGTTTTGCCCGTTTGCAGCGCCTTGCCAGGGCTGAGGAGGGAAATTTTTAAGATCCCTGCCTGACCTGTGAGCGGCACGGCTTGGCGATCGATCAAATTGCCGTCTTGATCGGCCACCACCAACTCTGCGGTTTTGACCACCGTGGAGGGCACGTAAACAAAGACTGTTGGGTTGGCGCTGGTGGCTTGGCCTGACTGGTTTTGGGGCAACAACAGGGTCAAGTTGGGCCCCGTGGCCGCAATACATTCACCGCCTCGAGTGCCACCGCCAGTGGTGCGGTTGGGGCCGCCGCGATCTTCCGTTTGGGGAAACCGCAGCCCGGAGCGAGGTGCCCCAAAGCGAGTGCCACCCCCGATCGTGCGGTTGGGGCCGCCTCGGTTTTCGGTGTTGGGGAAAGCGGGCCCTGCGATCGAGGCGGCCTGGGCAGGGGCCAGGGAGAGGGCAATGCCACCGCATAGCAGCATGGCAACTGCGCTTCGGGTTGCCAATGGGTTCCGAGTGGGCGTTTTATTCTGAGGGTCGCTCATGACTGGTTCTCCAGCGTGTGTTGCACTGGCTTGCACCTGCATTGCCTGACGGGTTGATTACACCCTGCGATAGGAGTTTTGGACGAGAGAATGAGTGCCACAGGTTCCAAGGGCGAGGTTGGCAACGGTGAGATCGACGGGGAGCCAGCGCCCTGAAATGGGCTGACTGCCCTGGATCTCGCCGCTTCTGGGCAATGGAAATGGAATCTTAGTAATGGCTGGTAATGGCTGATTCCAATCTTAGCTGGCTGTTTTCAGTTTGCCCCTAGCCACCAATCTGGGACATGGTACGGGCGTAGCGTCCGGTGGTTCCTGATTCGCGATTTTTGAAGTTGATCTCTGGTTTGGCTTGGATCAGGTGGCTGACTTGGGCCCGCAAGTCCTGGAGGTCAACGCCCGATCGCAGTTGGCTTTTGAGGTCAATTTGCCCCGACTCATTCAGCAAACAGGGGCGCAACCAGCCATCGGCCGAAAGGCGCATTCGATTGCAGCGATCACAGAAGCATTCAGACATTTGGCTAATGAAACCGATCGTGCCCTTGGCCCCCGGAATTTGGAACACATCGGCGGGGCCATTACCGGTGACCCAACCCGTGGTCAGGCCCCAGCGCGATCGAATCCGTTGGCGCAACTGCTCTGAATCAATCCAACCCCGATCAGCAAACAGATCCTGATTCCCGATCGGCATGAACTCAATGAACCGCACATGCCACTGGCGATCGAGCGTCAGGGCGGCCAAGGCTTCCACCTCTTGGTCATTGATGCCCGGGATCACCACCACATTCAGCTTCAGCGGATCGAAGCCCACCCGGTGAGCCGCTTGGATTCCATCCCAAACCTGTTGCCAGCGCGATCGCCCCCGATTCCCAATAATGACATCGAAGGTTTCTGGAATCAGGGAATCCAAGCTGATATTAATCCGTCGTAATCCTGCGTCGTAGAGCGGTTGGGCCAAATCCTTCAGCAAAAAGGCATTGGTGGTGAGGGACAGGTCTAGGGTTTCTGGAAACTGCGCGATCGCCTGGGTAATTTCCACCACCCCCGGCCGCAACAGGGGTTCTCCCCCCGTGAGTCGAAAGCGCCGAAACCCCGCCGGCATCAGCACTTCCCGCAACAACAGCAGCAACTCCCCATCGGTCAGCAAATCCTGTTGCAACGCAAACTGCAAATCTGTTCCCTCGGGCATACAGTACTGGCAGCGGAAGTTGCAGCGGTCAATCAAACTGATGCGCAGATAATCAATCGTTTCAGCGGCCATAAGTGCCCAACCCAGTTCCTGACGAACTTGTTCGTGGCGATGTGGCCAATCATTATTCAGGATCTCGACCAAAATCCGTGCTTTTTCTTGACGGGTTCGTTCATACCTAATGGGTTATCCTTAACCGGTTTACTTGGTTCATTCATCCGCCCCATGGGTTATCATCGGGGCATTCAACGGCCATCTAGGTTGGTACACTTCTTTTGGCTCGTTAGCCCCTCAGGGCTGGCTGTGCCCGCGCTGTCCGCCGTGGACTGAGCCGCCGCCGATCGCCCGCCCGCTTCATTCGGTTTGGTCGATCGCGCTTGGTGTCTTCGTTGCCAGCCAACGATTCGCCAGCTCAGGGCCTTCCATTCAGCCGCCGCAATTTATAAATTTTTTAGTCCAATCCTGAGTCCAATCCTGAGTCCAATCTTTCGGACTTTGCGGATTTTTCGGATCAACCAGTTTTCATAACCTAGCGTCGGGCCGCAGCATCCTGCTTTGGCAGTCACGGTAACTGACTGGCCTAGCCCGATCGCCCCTATTGATTTCTTCATCAAAATGGCCGCTGGCAGCGAGGCTGTCCGATATGCTATTCCGTCTACCTTCTCGCTGACGACCCGTGACTACCGAAACCCTATCGCCCACCGTCGCTGCGCCTGACTCCCGAGTCAATCGCCAGTTCATCGCCATTTTGGACTTTGGCTCCCAATATTCCGAACTGATTGCCCGTCGGATTCGCGAAACCCAGGTTTATTCCGAAGTTCTGTCCTATCGCACCTCCGCAGAGCAACTGCGGCAACTTAGCCCCAAGGGCATCATTCTGTCTGGCGGCCCCAGTTCCGTCTATGCCGATGGTGCGCCCCTGTGTGACCCGGAACTCTGGAACCTGGGCGTTCCTGTGCTGGGCGTTTGCTACGGAATGCAGTTGATGGTGCAGCAGTTGGGCGGCCTCGTGGAAGCAGCCGATCGGGGCGAATATGGCAAAGCGGCCCTGTTTGTGGATGATCCCACCGACTTGCTCACCAATGTGGAAGACGGTTCCACCATGTGGATGAGCCACGGCGATTCTTGCACCCAGTTGCCCAGCGGGTTTGAGGTTTTGGCCCACACGGACAACACCCCCTGCGCCGCGATCGCCGATCACCAACGCAAACTCTACGGCGTGCAATTCCACCCGGAAGTGGTGCATTCCGTCGGAGGGGCGGCCCTAATTCGCAACTTTGTTTATCACATCTGCCATTGCCAACCCACCTGGACCACGGAAGCCTTTGTGGAAGAGTCCGTGCGCGAAGTGCGGGCCCGCGTGGGCGATAAGCGAGTGCTGTTGGCCCTGTCGGGCGGGGTTGACTCTTCCACCTTGGCCTTTTTGCTGCACAAGGCGATCGGGGACAACCTCACCTGCATGTTCATTGACCAGGGCTTCATGCGCAAAGGCGAGCCAGAGCGCCTGTTGAAGCTGTTCCAAGAGGAATTTCACATTCCCGTGGAATATGTCAACGCCCGTCGCCGCTTCATCAATGCCGTGGATGGAGTTTCCGATCCTGAGCAGAAGCGCAAAATCATTGGCCATGAATTCATTGCCGTCTTTGAAGAAGAATCCACCCGCTTGGGCCCCTTCGATTACCTGGCGCAGGGAACCCTGTACCCCGACGTGATTGAGTCGGCGGACACCAACATGGATCCCAAAACCGGCGAGCGCGTTGCCGTGAAAATCAAGAGCCACCACAACGTGGGCGGACTGCCAGACAACTTGCGCTTCAAGCTGGTGGAACCGCTGCGGAAGCTGTTCAAAGATGAAGTGCGCAAGGTGGGCCGGGCCCTCGGCTTGCCCGAAGAGATCGTGAAGCGGCAGCCCTTCCCCGGGCCGGGCTTGGCCATTCGGATCTTGGGCGAAATCACCGATGAGCGGCTGGATATTCTGCGGGATGCGGATTTGATTGTGCGGCAAGAAATTAACCGCGCTGGCCTTTACAACGACGTTTGGCAGGCGTTTGCGGTGTTGTTGCCCGTGCGTAGTGTGGGGGTAATGGGCGATAAGCGCACCTATGCCTACCCGATCGTGCTGCGGATGGTGACCAGCGAAGACGGCATGACCGCCGATTGGGCCAGGGTTCCCTACGATTTGCTGGAGACCATTTCCAACCGGATTGTGAATGAGGTGGAAGGGGTCAACCGGGTGGTCTATGATGTGACCTCCAAGCCGCCGGGAACGATCGAGTGGGAATAGGGCTGATTAGGGGTTAGCTCGATCGACCTTGATTAATCTTGATTGGTCTCGATTAACCTCGATTCACGGAGCTTGATCGAGATCCCTTGAGGTCGATCGAACCAGGTGCTCTCCAAAGCAAACCCTTCAGCTTAACGAAATTTCCCCAATTAAACCGATCGCTCCCCAATTTCCCCGCTCAATTCGTTGATGCGGGGACGGTTATCCTGTGGAAAACTAAACATTTTCTGTGGAAAACTCGGCCGCTCTTGTGGAAAACTCAGGATTTTTAACCAATTATTAAATCTTCTTTAAACTTCCTTATGGGTGAGTGAGTCCATGCTGTAGGTCAACTGATCACTCTGATAACCGTTGGGTTCCACATGGATGGTCATGCGCACGGGATGGTAGTGATCGCAAAGGGCTGACTCCACCGCTTCCGTGATGTCGTGGGCCCGGCGCACGTCCTCCGCCTCCACCACCAAATGCATTTCCATAAAGACTTGCCGCCCCAATACGCCCCGTGAGGCGATGTCGTGGCAATTGACCACACCCGGCACGCTCATCACCAGACTGTGAATTTCTTCGGGGGGAACAGCCATGGCATCAATCAACCAAGGCAGGTTCGATCGCAACACGTCCCAGCCACTCTTGAACACCAACAGGGCCACGGGGAACGCCAGGGCCACATCCAGCCAGCGCTGTCCCCACCAAACGCCCAATAACCCCCCAATCACGGTCATCGTGATCCATACGTCACCCATGGTGTGGCGAGCGTCGGCTAGCAGAATGTTGCTGTGGAGCTTTTGGCCCCAATGGCGTTCGTAGAGGGCCACCAAAATATTGATCCCCAACACCAGCACAGTCAGCCCGATCGCCGGGCCGGAGACGTTCACGGCCTCGCCCTGGCCGGTTAATCGCTCGATCGCCCCCTGCGTAATTTCAAAGCAAGCCACTCCCAAAAACGCAGCGATCCCCAAGGCTCCCAGGGCTTCGTATTTCTGGTGACCGTAGGGATGTTCCCGATCGGGGCGAGGATCGGCGAGCTGGCTGGTAACCAACCCCAGCACGTTGCTGGCGCTGTCTGTCACGCTGTGCAGGGCATCGGCCAACAGGCTCAGGGAACCGGTGGCCCAACCCACGAGGGCTTTGATCACCAACACCAAAAGATTCAGCAGCAGCGTCAGCCACAGGATATACCGAATCTTTCGCTGACGTTTATCGGGGCTAAGGAAACTGGCAGAGGCAGACATGGTGTTAGGCGGTGGTCAAGCCAAGGGACCGCAAGGGAGGTTGAAAAAGGATCGATGCTTTTGGGCATCACTTTTGCGTATTGCTTCTGGGCACTACTTCTGGGCATTGCTTCTGGGCATCAAGACTCATCAGAGTGACTGGATACATCGAGGGCGGGGCGATCGGGAGCAGATTCAACATCCAACTTTTTCGCCCGTTGTTCTTGGAATTGTTGCCAAATGCCAGCAGACCAAAACGACACCAGGGCGATCGCAAACCAGTTCACGCGATCGTTAGAAGCGCCTAGGGCCACCGCTGGCCAAACGTAGGGAGCAACGAATTGCAACAGGGCGATCGTGCCAAACAAACCCCAGCCCAATTGGCCATAGCGTTGCCAAATCCAGATGCCTGCCAGGGCCGCTAGGATGGGCATCCAACCATAAAGGAACTGCAAACCAGCATCGAGCGTTTCCATGAGCCTTGTCAGTGATTGGAAAGATGGGGTGTTTGGCAACTTGTTTGGTTGGCAACTTGTTAGTTAGTGACTAGTCTATTGTCAGCTAGTTCATCGGTAACTCATTCACAAGCGCAAACTCAGAATAAATCACCATCAATTCAGCACCAGTTCAGTGTGAATTAACTGATGTGAATTAACTGATTTGCCAACCAATTATCTTTCTGGTGAATGAACTTGTCTGATTAACTAGAAAATCAACCAGATAACCAAAAGCCAACCAGAAAATTAGCCCGAAAACTGGTAGGCAAACTGTGTTTTAGTAATAGCCTTCGGGTCATACCAATCGGTGAGGGCTTGGAGTCCATCAAACAGTTTTTTGGCCCGGAGAGCGCTGCGGGCGGAGAAGTTTTCCGCGTCTTCTCCGTAAGCAAAAGAAAACTCAACCACTGAAGGCTGCTTTTGGCGATCGGGATCTACATACCAGGCGGTGAGGGCCACTTCTGCGTCCTGTTTGCCAAAGTCAATGATTGCCCCGCGTTGCACAAACTCTTTGGCAACAAACTGATTCACAACGGTCAAGGGTTTGCTGGCCGATAGCTCCAGGGAATCAACTCCTGGGAAGTTGGTGGCCAAGTCCCCGATCGTTGTCCAATTTGCTGATTCCACAACGGCACTCGTGGAATGGGAAAACTGACTGCGGAAGGGGGGAACAATGTCCTCTTCAAATTTGGTTTCGCCTTTGAGCGTGGGGGTGGAAACATCTGCACCCCAGGCAATGTAGCGATCGGGCGATCGATACTTCAGCATCACCTTCGTGCGGGCGGGTTTGCCAGCCTTCAGTTCCACCCGACGGCGCACGATGTAGCCGGTGTCGAGCAGGTCATGTTCTGGTGTGTCCAAAAACACCACTTCCCGCTTCACCAATTCGCTGAGTTCGCCTGTCACCTTCAGGCCCAAACCTTCTGCAAGGTTGCGCACAACTAACCAAAATCGATCGACTCCAGCCGCTCGATCGGTAAATTGATTAGCCTGCAAAATTACTTTGTATTCACGAGATGCAACACAAGACATGGGCAAGCCTTCTAGAAAGTAGCGTTCTGGGGAGGGGAAGCATTGGGGCGATCGGGGCCATCAGGGAAATTACCTATGGATCGATCGCCCATCAGAATCGGTGCTGATCAATACCTGAGATGGCTGAAAATACCTCGGTGATCACTCAGACTACCGTTCCTTATCCTTCATAACCCAAATTCTTTGAAAAGAAAAACTCAAGTTCATGAACTGTCACTCAGAATTGCTCCATCCTGGCTGCATAACTGCTAATCATTGCCGTTTGCTGGTAACCATGATTGCGATTCATTCGTGACAGCAACATTGCAAGCATGAACCAGCGATCATCGACTCATGACTAGCGCCTTGATCGCCAGCCATTTGCTAGTGATTAACTTGCCAATGATTTGCCAATGATTTATTCATTATTTGCTATTGGCCAACCCGCTTGTTGGCTATTCATTGCTAATTGCTAAAAATAGACATGGCCTCGGCCTCATCCGTTTCGCTTTGAGATTGGGGTTTACGACCTAAGAGCCAATAGGTGGTCATCATGCCGCGTCCTTTGACTTCCAGTTCACCGCGCGGCTCTAAGAGGAATTCTTGGCGCAAAATTTCGTAAACCGCTTCGGTAACCTGAATTTTGCCGGGTTCCCCCTGGGTTTCCATGCGGCTGGCCACGTTCACCGTGTCGCCCCACAGGTCGTAGGCAAATTTCTTGATGCCAATCACCCCGGCCACCACGGAGCCGGTGTTGATCCCAATCCGAATTTGGAAAGGCTTGCCACTGGGGGTGGTGAATTTGGAGATGGCCGCTTGCATGTCCAAGGCCAGTTGGGCCACGGCTTGCACATGGTCGGGCTTGGGGACGGGCAAGCCGCCCACGGCCATGTATTCGTCCCCGACGGTTTTGATTTTTTCGAGGTCGTGGTTTTCGGCCAGTTGGTCAAAGGTGGAGAAGATTTGATTGAGGAGGTTCACTAGCTCGATCGGGCGCATTTGGGCAGAAACGGGCGTGAAACCAACCAAATCGGCAAACAGAATAGTTGCTTCGGCATATTGTTCCGCCAAGGATCCTTCGCCCTGTTTGAGGCGCTCGGCAATCGCCTTGGGCAAAATGTTCAACAACAGGCGATCGGACTTTTCTTGCTCCATCACCAGGGCTTCTTCCGCCTGTTTGCGCTCGGTGATGTTTTGGATCGTGCCTTCGTAATACAGCAGTCGCCCATCCCCATCGAACACTGTGCGGGCATTTTCGGAAACCCAAAAGGTATCGCCATCGCGATCGAACACTTGCGACTCAAAGTTATAGATCGTGCCTCGATCGGCAATGACCGTGAGGAAGCTGCCCCATCGTTCTGGATCCACATAGAATCGGCGGGTGCGGTTTAAGCCCAAGGGGCCGAGCATTTCCTCGATCGAGTCAAAGCCAAACATCTTGGCCAAGGATTGGTTACCCCCCAAAAACTGACCATGGGGGGCGCACTGAAAAATCCCTTCCACCGCGTTTTCCACAATGCTGCGGTAGTTTTCTTCGGCCCGTTGCAAGGCCTCTTCCATTTGCTTGCGATCGGTCACATCCCGGGCCATCGCCAGGAAAATTTTCTGGCCTTGGGATTCGCGCATTCCCACCCGGGTTTCCACGGGCAAAGTGCGGCCGCTCTTGCAGCGATACATGCCTTCTACGGTCACGGGTTGCCCCGGTTTCATCATGGCCCAGATTCGATCGTGCTGATCCAAGGAAGCCAGGGTGTCGATCGCCCGCACATTCATTTGCAACAACTCCGCCTTGGAGTAGCCCAACACGGTGCAAACCTGTTGGTTCGCATCCAAAATTTGCCCATGCACGTCATGCACCAACATCAGGTCGCCGCTGGCCTGTTCCGTCAGCATTCGGAATTGAGCTTGGCTTTCACTGAGGGCCTGTTCCGCCTGTTTGCGCTGGGTGATGTTGTCCGTAATGCAAAGCAAATAGGCCACGCCTCCGTTGGGATCAAACAGCGGCACTTTCACCGTGCGCAACACCAGGGATTCATTGGGCCCAGTCACCTGCTCTTCGGGAATTTCCAGCTCGCGCCGTTCTTCCACGGCCTGCACGTCCTGTTCCAGGATGGTGGTGGCTCGCTTAATGGGAAACAAATCATCGGCGTTTTTGCCCAATGCCCGATCGCGCGGAATGCCAAAGAGCTTTTCACTGGCTCGATTCCAGAGCACAAACCGGAAATTCTGCCGCACATCCTTGACATAAACCGCCAACGGAATATGTTCAATAATGCCGTCGATGAAGCGCTTGGCCCGCAGCACCTCGGCAATCAGCCGCTTGCGCTCGGTGATGTCTCGAATCGCCAGAACGGCACTGGTTTGGTTGTGGTTGGGTGCGCCGTCGGGATCCGGCAGCGTCACATTAGACCAAGCAATTTCCAGGGAATAGCGATCGCCCGCTGAGTTGTGAAATTCATAAGCCGTGTTGCCCGAGCCGATTTCCAACGCCCGGGTGACCGGATGCAGAGGTGCTGGCAGTTGTTTGCCACGATGGATCAGAGGCAAGCAGTCAATTAAATCTTGGCCAATGACTTGCTCATGGGACTGCTGGACTAACCGCTCAAAGGCAGGATTACACCATTGCACCTTGCCCGCTGGATCCGTCCAAACGAGGGCATCGCGTACGGAGCCAAGAACCGTTTCCAGCTTCTCTAGGGTCGATCGCAACTCATCGCGGGACACCTCCAACAGCGCCAAGGCCCGCCGCCGCTCCATTTCCTCCAGGCGCTGTTGAGAATAGCGCAGGTCTTCTTCTAGGCCTTTGTAGTCCGTGATGTCATGGACTACCAACAGGGCGCATTCCATCCCGTGGAGGTAGAGCAACTCCGCCGACAGCAGCACCGTGCGGATATCTCGGCCCTTGGTGCGGACTGGAATTTCCTGGTTGCGGATGCTGCTGCCCCGTTGCAGGGCCTGCATCACGGCCAGGCGATCTTCCGCCCGCAGCCAGATGTTGAATTCCATGCTGGCAAAGCCCATCATTTCCTCGAAGCTATAGCCAAAAATGTCGAGGAAACTGTCGTTGAAGTCCAAAACGCAACTGTTATCCAGTTGCATCAGACAAATGCCGCTGGGGCTGGCGTAAAAGATTTTGGAAAACTTGGTTTCGGAAAGGCTGAGGGCGCTGGTGCGTTCACGGATGCGTTCTTGGAGGGTGTCCCGATCGCGCTCAAAGGCCGCCATGGCCGCCCGCAACTCTCGCATCATCAGCCGCACTTGGCGGGCCGCTTCATCTAGTTCTCGCAGACCCGTGGGTTCAATGGGCCCCGTAATGTGACCGCTGGCCATAGTTTGGGCCGTTTGGGCAAACCGGGCTAAGGGCTGCTCAATCAGCCGCAGCAATAACCAGGCCACACCCAGGGCACAGCCCAGGGAAAGGAAAAGAACGGCGACGGTGAGGGCATTGCTGCCCGGATCGCTGAGGCTATCGATCGGGGCGGCCACCAACACCACCCAGTTAGGTAAATTCGGATTCTTCAGGGGTTGGGCCCAAAGGCGATAGGTTTGGTTGCCCAGGCGAATTGTGGTCGATCGCTCCCCATCCCACTGTTCTAAGGGGCCGCTGGCCTGCTGCCAACGCTCCAGCAACAGGGGCCAGCGATTGCGGGCTGGCGGCTGACCGGCCTGGGTCGATCGCTCACTCAGGGCCAACAGTTGCCCCGATCGATCCACCACCGCCACATCCACATCCCCCAACTGGGCCAGTTCCACCCCCAACGGTTGCAAAGACACCGCCGACACCGACACCCCCAAGCGCCGGCCATCGGCCCCCACCACTGGCTCCGCGATCGCCGCGATCGGGGTTGCCGTCTGTTCGCTCAGGGGCCACAAAAACCAAGTGGGCCGGCCCGCCAAGGTGGCTGCCCGAAACCAAGCCTCCCGCTCGATCGCAAAATCGCCCTGGCTGCGCAGCAGACCCGATCGATCTCCTTGGCTGTTGGTGTTGTAAATGGCTAGCCCCTGATTCGGCTTCGGCGGCGCAGCCCACAGCAGCAAAGATCCCGTTTCCGTGCGCTCCACCGCCGTCAGGGCCCCATTGTCTCGGCCAAAGGCCGCAAATCGTAGAGCCCGCGATCGCTGGGACTGTTGCCACAGCCAACGCTCCAGGTCTTGGGGACTTTGGGCCCACTGGCCCCAGCGGGCCCCATCGCCCAAGGATTGATTAAGCTGAATTGCACCTTGCAAGTGGCTCACCAGTCGATCGCTAGCCCGGGCCCCCAACACCTGCTGCCATCGTTGGGCCGTGCGATCGCTTAAATCGCGCACCTGCCAGCCATAAATCCCCTGGCTAATCACCAACGCCACCCCCACCGGCAGCACCACCCCCAGCCCCAGCAGCCAACGCAACGACAACCGCCTTGGGCTGCCGCCGATGCCATCGCCTGTCTGTCCTCCCACCAAACCCATTCGCTTCGTTCCTTTGTGGCCGTTGGGCAACCCGATCGCGCGGCCCCAACCCCTTTTATCAGGCTTTGGTCAGCCCATCAGCCTCGCTGCGTCCAGTTTGTCCTGCGCTCATGTCCTAGCTTAATCAACAAAATCATCAATCCAATATCACCACCTCGATCGCCACTTCGATCTCCACCCCGATCGACATTCCGATCGACAAAAAAGGAGGATGTCCCCATGGAACATCCCCACCATTATCTTCAAATTGTTTCAGATCCCCGGATTTCAACGAAAAGGATCCAGAAATTGAGTTTCCAAACCTGCTTCGAGGCGGGTTTCTATCTGTTTCCTCAGCCTAGTCTCGAACCAGCTTCGAGGCCAGAATTCAGAACGCTTACAGACCCACACCCACCAGCGTCTTTTGGGTCAAACGCTCATAGGCCGCCCGCATCTTCAGACCCGTCAGCACTTGGAACAGACCCGAACCATTGTTCGAGCCGGGGTAGTCGCGGTGCTTCAGCAACAGCTCCGTCATTTCGCCGTAGTACTTCGCAGAGGTGTTGCTCAGGTGGCTCTCTACGTAGATCATCTCTTCGAGATTCTCGAACTGGCCATCTACTTCCAGCACCGAAACTTGGTTGCCGTAGTAGGTGTCAGGCCCATAGAACAGCTTCATGCCGGGGTAAGAGCAGGTCAGCTTGCGGCCGCAGGGAGTCCAGTGAATCGTGGAGCCTTCATCAAACAGATACACCGGCTCGAATCCTTCAACACCCGTGCGTTGCATCATCCGCACCCGCAGGATCTTGCGCTCTTCGTCGTTGGCAATCAACTGCGTCGGCAGAATTTGCAGCACCACATCGGCATGGGTCTTCTGCGGGTCAATGTAAGCTTCAAAGTCCGGACGACGGGCCTCGATCGCGGTCAGCACATCCTCATAGGTGTGACCCCGTTCAGCCATGTCGCGTTGAATCTTCCAAGCGATTTTCACCTCATCGCTGATATCGAGGTAGACGCTAAAGTCCAACAGACTGCGAACGCGCTCGTCATAGAGCGGGTGCAAGCCCTCAATCACCACAATGTGGTTGGGGTGTACCACTTCCGGCGGATCGATCAGGCCGGTTTCGTGGTTGTAGATGGGCTTATTGATGGTTTCGCCATTCTTAAGGGCTTTGATCTGCTCATACATCAGATCAAAGTTATTGGCTCTCGGATCCAGAGCCGTCACACCCGCTTCCTTACGTTGCTTGCGGTCTAGACTGTGGTAATCGTCCAGACAGATCACGGTCATTAACTCTGCGCCGAACAAGTCTTCTAGGCGACGCAAAAAGGTCGATTTACCGCACCCGGAATCGCCGGCCACACCAATTAAGACGACGCGATCTGGCTTGCTGGTCATAAGTTTCCTCTATATCACTAGACACTTTGGCTGGGATGTGTGGCGTGCTCGGCAGCGAACAACGCCTAAGAAAATCCCTGCAATTATCGCAGTCAATTGATGCACGATCAAAGCGACTCGATCAAAATCATGCACGACATCGGGTCTGCGCTCTATTTGGCATGAACCCCAAGGGCATGAATTACACCGAGAACCGTTGCTTTGGGAAATGAATCGGCCATTGATGATCTCCAAAGGAGAGGGCAGCAAGTGCTGATTCGAGACCCCAATGAAGCGGCCATTGACCTGTCGCGATCGCTGCGACCAGCGATGTGCAGGGCCGGAGCCGATCGAACTGTTTCGTCAATTGCTGGGTGACCGTTGCGAAGTTACCGTTGCGAAATAACGAAACCGCGATCGGTCATCAACGCATTACCGGAAGCAGGGCATTGCCGAAAGGCATTACCGGAAGCCGGTTACCAGGGGATTGGTGACCAAAGGATTGCTGGAAACCAGTGCTCCCCAAGCAACTTCCGCAAGCGTTAACCGCAACGTTGCGATCGCACAAGTTGTTTAACGAGCACGTTGTCTAAAATTAATAGTTCGTTAAGTATTTTTACCAAGCGAACCGTCAGTAGCGTATCAGACTGATATCGTTCGTGCAAGTTTAGGTTAATGGGGGTCTTGCCTGGCCGATCGCCCCATTCTTTACCTGGCCAGCGAGCTGCCATTGCCCCCGCAAGCGCAACCGTTTCTCGAATCCCAGCGAAGGCCTTGCATCAGAGGGGCTAAAATCTTTGCAGATCGAAACCCACTCCTAAACGTTGATTAGAGTCATAGCAAGTCATGTATAGTCCCAGTGCAGCCGGGAGCGCCAGCAACACAACTGCCGGAAACCGCGTATTTCGTTACGAAGTAACCGGGTTACGTCAAAGCAGTGAATCCGATAAAAACGGTTACGCGATTCGCAAGAGTGGCAGCGTGTTCTTTAACGTGCCCTACAGCCGCATGAATGATTTCATGCGTCGCATCGCTCGGCTCGGGGGCAAAATCGTCAACATTGTGGCGGTGACCGTGGATTCGGGCCATGATGGCTTGACCCCAGCCGCTCCGGTGGCCGCCGCCGCCGCTCCGGAACCGACCCCGAGTGCTCCGGCCGAGCCGCCCGCCGCCGTCAGCCATGAGCATATTTTCCCCACTGATGTACCGGTCAACACCTACAAGCCCAAAAATCCCTTCACGGGCAAGGTGATTTCCAATGAAGGTCTGGTGCGCGAAGGTGGCGAAGGGGTGGTGCAACACATCACCTTTGACCTGAGCGGCGGCAACCTGCGCTATCTGGAAGGCCAAAGCATCGGCATTATCCCGCCCGGAACGGACAAGAACGGCAAACCCAACAAGCTGCGTTTGTACTCGATCGCCTCGACGCAGCATGGTGACTTGCTCGATGACAAAACGGTTTCCCTCTGTGTTCGCCAATTGGTTTACACCAACGATGCGGGCGAGCGGGTTGAAGGGGTTTGCTCCACCTTCCTTTGCAATGTGAAGCCCGGCGATGACGTGACCATCACGGGGCCCGTGGGCAAGGAAATGCTGTTGCCCGTGGATCCAAGTGCCAACATCATCATGATGGGGACTGGAACCGGGATTGCACCGTTCCGCGCCTTCCTGTGGCGGATGTTTAAGGAAAACAACCCGGATTATCAATTCAAGGGTCTTGCTTGGCTGTTCTTTGGTGTGGCTTATACCGGCAACGTCCTGTACAAGGACGATCTGGAAAAAATGCAGGCGGAAAACCCTGACCACTGCCGGATTACCTACGCCATTTCCCGGGAACAGAAGAACGCCCAAGGCGGCAAGATGTATATCCAAGACCGCATTAAGGAAAATGCGGATGAGCTGTGGGCGTTGGTGCAACAACCCAATACCCATGTTTACATCTGCGGTCTGCGCGGGATGGAGCCGGGCATTGATGAGGGGATGTCGGCGGCCGCGTCTAAGTTTGGTGTGAACTGGGCGGATTATCAGAAGCAGATGCGCAAGGAAGAGCGCTGGCACGTGGAAACCTACTAAACCTTGAGGATTCAGCTCCTACCCCGGTTTTGGGCTGGAATGGCTGAGTTGGTTTAGGGATTGCCACGAAATTGAGGGGGCCGTTGCGATCGCGACGGCCCCTTTGTATTGAGTATTGAGTTTGATTGGCTTTGGGTTGAATGGGCGTTGAATGGCGAGTGCAAGTTCTACCAATTCAAGTTCTATCAATTCAAGCTCTACCAATTCAAGCTCTACCAATTGTCGTCCCAGTCATCATCGGGGGCCGATCGATCCCAATCGTTGACCTGAGGGGCGGCGGATTGGGGGGCGGGGGGAGTCAGAACGCGATATTCCGCATCGGTGACGGAGCGCGATCGCTCGGCGGGCGGCGGCAATTCTGATTCTGGCTTTGAAGGTTCTGTGCCTTGGGCCGTTGCGGCGCGATCGGCCTTGGGTGGTGCTGCCGATCTTGCGGGTGCTTCTACTTTTGGTGCTTCTACTTTTTTGGGTGCTTCTGCTGCTGGTTCTGCTAAATCGTCCTCGTCCCGTTGATAGCGAATGGAGTAGCTGGTTCCTTCGCGGCGGGTGGCAGCGGGGCGAGCGGGCGCTTCAAGGGGCTTAGGTTCTGGTTTTGGGGGGGCGGCCTGAGGGGCTTGGGGGCGAGCCGGGGCCGGGTCGGGGTCAAAGGGGCGATCGATCCGATTGGTCGATCGGGGACGATCCTGAGGCGGCGATGGGTTCGATCGGGGCGGACTCGGCTGGGTTCGGTTGCTGTCGGGAGCCGCTTCTGACCATTCATCCCACTCCGGATCGTGATTCCAACCTTTCTGCGGGCGATCGGGCACAGTCCAATCGGCCAATTCCTGCTCCAGTTCGGCGGCAGTTGCAGAAGGGCGCGGTTCCGCTTGCAGGGAAAACAGATGCGATCGCCAAGAGGCGTTGCCCGGTTGACCTTTCGCTTGGCCCTCGTTGGCCGATTCCCCGCTGCCCCACTCGTCCTCCAACTCATCGCCTAAGGGCTGATTAATCAAACGCTGACGGGGCGATCGAGACTGCTCGGATTCGGGGGCTGGCCGTCGATCGATCACCGGACGGCGAGGCGGCCGGCCCAATTGAACCAACAGGCCAATCAGGCCCATCGTTGCGGCCCCCGCAGCCACCGCCCCAGCCAGCCACCACCCCAACGGCAAAACCACCATCGGCCGGCCAAACACCACCAAAGGCAGCAGGGGCAAGGGGTTTTGAGCTGCTAACAACAGCAACCCCACCACCAACAGTAGCAATCCCAACAGGCGCGCCATTACCCGCTCTCTCTCCTTCTCCGGACGACCTTAGCTGTTTCGTGACCTGGCCGTTCAACCAACCTAGCTTGGATTGGGGCCGATGGGAGTGCTTCCGCCGGAGGAGGGATGCGGAGCGGTCTGGCCTTGGGCTGGTAATTGGGAATACCTGAAAAATGAGAATGGCTGCAAAAAGTTCAACAAGGGGGGGTTAGCCCGGCAAGTCTTCAGGCGTTTCGTTGCCCCCTTGCCAGCGCCGGAGAGGCACACAGTCGATCGCCAGGCGATCGAGTGCCCTGGCCACCACAAAATCCACCAAGTCCTCAATCGATTGCGGTTGGTGATACCAAGCGGGGATGGCCGGCACGATCGCCGCGCCAGCCTCGGCCAACTGGGTCAGGTTCCGCAAATGAATCAAGCTCCAAGGGGTTTCCCGAGGGACTAACACCAGCGGTCGCCCCTCCTTTAGTTGCACATCGGCGGCCCGCTCCAGGAGATCGCTGCTTAAACCCGCTGCCAATTTGCCCACGGTGCTCATGCTGCAAGGCATCACCACCATGCCCAACGTGCGATAGGAACCGCTGGCAATGGTCGCCCCCACGTTGCCGAAACGATGGCAGATGAGCTGCCCTCCGGTGGGCACGCCGGCCTGCGATCGCCAAAAAGCTTCCTGGGTCAAGGGTTCAAGGGGCATCTGCACTTGGTTTTCTGACTGCCAAACCATGTGGGCCGCCTTGGAAGCCACCAGTTCGATCGCGTAGCCCGCTGTTAACAGCCACTTCAGGGCCCGCACCGCGTAGATCAAGCCCGAAGCTCCCGAAACTCCCAAAATCAACGGTCGCTGATCCGCTCGATCGCGCAATTGAGATTGATCAAGATTTGGGGAGATGTTGGGGCTAAGTTCTGTGTGCTCAACGCTGCCGGTCATCGGCCGGGCCGCCATTTCACAGAACAACCGATCGCCTCCGTGAAGGCGATCGCGATCGGCTGTTCATCCAAAAAACTGGTGATCGCATCCCGCAAATAAGCCTGCGTGACAACGGATGGATCCTGGGGGCTGTCATCCACCGCGCCGATATAGCGCATCACACTGTTGGCATCCACTAAAAAAGCCTGGGGCGTTTTCTTGGCCCCGAAGCAGTCCGCCACATCCTGGGTGGGATCCCACAGGTAGGGAAAATTCAGCCCCCGCTCCCGAGCAAAGACCTTCATTGCATCAAAGCTATCTTCGGGGAACTGATTGGCATCATTGGCATTGATCCCGATGAGCGTTACGCCCTGTGGCTCAAATTCCGCTTGCAGAGCCTTCAGCCGATCGAGATACATCCCCACGTAGGGGCAGTGATTGCACATGAAAACCACCACCGCCGCTTTGTATTGACCGAGATAGGTCGCAAAGTGGTGTACTTTGCCATCGGCCCCAGGAATTTCAAAATCGGGGGCGTATTTTCCGATACGTTCCATAAGCATGGGGGTAAGCCAGTTGCGCCGCGCTCAGACGGCTAGTTTGCTGGGGGTCTCAGCGAGGGGGTGCCACTTCGCCGAGAGCCGTCTATCCGGAAGCACACTTCCATTGATTCTACGAGGATTCGGCCAGATTCGTGCGCTGGAATCATTTAACCTCAAGAACCCTAAGCCGTTTGCGCCAGGATGGGAATTGATGAACTTGCGATCTTGGGTCGATCGCGGGGTGTGCAATGTTGAAGCGACCTTGAAGCAACGTGCGATCTGCTGTCGTCGTTGAGATTCCGGCTTGGCTCAGGATTGACTACGGATTTGCCCTAGATTCACCCTGCCATGCGGGCGCGATCGGTTGGTTTCTAGTTCCGAAATCAGCGGCTCAGCAAGGCTCAAGATGGGCAAGCCTTGGCAAGTCATGGATCGGCCATGCCATGCAAGCTCTCTGCAAGATCTCAATTTCGGATTGCGAGATTTCAGTAGGGGGTTGCAAGTCAGGATGGGATGGACAATTCGTCGGAATTTGTCAGGATTTGCCGGGAGATCGGGCGCTTTGTAAAATATCTGCGTGAAATTACGTAATTAATTCGCAAGTCTTGGCATTAAATCGCACTCCGCAAGAATTGGGCCAAGGGATGAGGAAAACAGAAACCGATCGCGAATGGCTCGAAAAATTGGGGCGATCGGGGTTTGGGCAGCACCTGAGGCCATGCTTGAGACCAAAATTTGGAAAAAGCAGTGGGGAAAGGCAGCGGCAAAAGGCCATTGGGAAACCCGTTGGGAAACTGGCACAATACCGAATTGGAGTTCTGAATCCCCAGCATGGCTTGCTCCCGGTTGGTTGGCTGGTTGTCGGCTGAGCCATGGATTCATGATCCAACGCACCCTATTGCACCTTTGCCACTGCCATGACCATTGCGATCGACTTTGGAACCAGCAACACGGTGGTGACCTATCTCAACCCCGTAACCGGCAATCCCGAAACCCTGGATCTCAGTGGACTTTCGGTGCGACAGTCTCCCAACCCGCCGCTCATTCCCAGCCTGTTGTACGTGGCCCAGGCGGCCGAAGGTCAGGTGGTGGCTGGTCAAGCAGTGCGCGATCGGGGGCTGGATCAATTGGCCGATGGGCGCTTATTTCGGGGATTCAAGCGGGGGATCGGAACCGCCGTCCAAGGATTTGTGCCCGAGTTAGACGGGCGATCGGTGGACTTTGAGCAGGCGGGGCAGTGGTTTTTAGATGCCATCGCCCGCGCCCTGACAGAGCAGCAGTTTTTGGGCGGTGCAGGGGCTGGGTCACAACTGATTTTGACCGTGCCGGTGGATAGTTTTGAGCAATACCGCAATTGGTTAACCCGGGCGATTGCCCAGTCGGCCTTGGGGCAAATTGAACAGGTGCGTTTGCTGGATGAGCCAACGGCGGCGGCTTTGGGCTATGGCGCAGGCGATCGGGACTTGGTGTTGGTGGTGGACTTTGGTGGCGGCACGTTGGATCTGTCCCTGGTGCGGCTCGATCGCCCCAGTGCCACCAGCGCCGGCCGGCCCTTGGGGTTTCTGTTGAAGTGGGGGAACCGCGCCATCGAGGATTCCCAACAAACCGTGAAAACCGCCAGGGTTTTGGCCAAAGCAGGCTTAAACCTGGGCGGATCCGATTTGGATAACTGGATTGTGGACTATTGGAGTCAACAGCAATCTGCGGTGGATTTGCCAAGCAATGCCTTGGGTAATTCCTCGGGCAATCTCGCGGGTCATTCCTTCCAGAAAACGCCAATTTTGCTGCGATTGGCGGAGCGGGTCAAAATTGCCCTTTCGCATCAGGAAACAGCCCAGGAAGTCTACTTTGATGACGCGACGTTTAATAGCTTGGAACTAAGCCTTTCACGCACGGAATTGGAAACCATTTTGCGCGATCGGGGTCTGTTTCAACAACTCGATCGCGCGTTAGATCAAATTTTTCAGCAAGCCATTCGCCAGGGACTAGAACCCCAGTCGATCGAAGCGGTGTTATTAGTAGGTGGCACTAGCCAAATTCCTGCCATTCAGTCCTGGATTCGCAACTATTTCCCTGCCGAAAAAGTCGCCACCGATCGCCCCTTTGAAGCGATCGCCCAAGGAGCCTTGAAACTGGCCAGCGGCTTAGAAGTGCGCGATTTTCTCTATCACGGCTACGGAATTCGCTATTGGAATCAACGGGAAAAACGCCACAGTTGGCATCCCATCATCCCCAAAGGTCAGCCTTATCCCACCGCCAAGCCCGTTGAATTGCTCTTGGGAGCCTCCATTGAAAATCAGCCCCAAATTGAACTAATCCTTGGAGAATTGGGCGACGAAGAACAGCGCACCGAAATCTTCTTTGATGGCGATCGATTGGTCACCAAAACCATCGGTGGCCAAGCCTCAGTGCAACCGCTAAATGATCGGGATGGCGCACGCAGTTTGGCTCAACTGGATCCGCCTGGAATGCCTGGCATTGACCGAATTCGGGTGGCCTTTGAAGTGGATGCCGATCGCACCTTGCGAGTCACCGTTGAAGACTTGCTGAGCGATCGCACCCTGCTTAACCAATGCCCGATCGCCCAACTGAGTTAAGTTCTGGTAAGTCCCGCCATCCCTGAACTTGCTGTTAATCCCTATTCATCCCTGAATCAGCGCTATGGGCTGCCCAAGGGGTGTTTCGCCAGCTTGCAGCTCCCCCAACCGACAGGCCACATTGGGGCACGATGTGCAAGGGTTGGCGAGTATTGACTCGTATTCGTTAGCATGAGCAAGATAAAACATTCAACTTCAGTCTTGGCTGCATTGGGCTTCATTGGGTGCTATTGGGTGCAATAGAACTCCGATGTGGTCTAAGCTCCTATGCTGAATTCACCTGAGTTCGGGATAGTTTGAAACCTCGCAACTTCTAATGGGTAAGCTAGATCCCAAAAGGCCGTTAGCAAACCATTAGGTACTTGGGGTGGGCAAGGGTAACTTCAGAAGTTCCAAACCCAACCCAAGATCAACAACAATTGACGGTTTCTGCCTATCCCTTGCTCACGTTGTAACTGTTGACTGGTCTCCCAATTTTGATCGCCCTGATCCCGATCATGCGTCCTCGATTTTGGGTTGGGGAACCGAAATTGCCATGGCTAAACCTAGGGTGTCTTTAGGACTTTCCCGGGGTCTGGTTGTGTCATTTTTTACAATCAATTTCCGACTATTGTTTCGATTGTTGTCGCCGCTTGATCCAGCCAACCTGACTTAGTTGAGGGAAATTTGACCTGAAAGTCGCTGAAGCAGGATGAAAGATTCAACAAACTCCACCTGCAACCCGACTGATATCAACCACTAGCGCTTTAGGTCTTAGGAATTTGGGGGGTTAGAAATTTTTCAGCATTGATCACCACTAGTCCTTGGCCCATGGATCCCAATCCCAGTGCGCTCATCACCCATCGGAGCTAGTTGTCTCTTGGTGCATATCATTCCTGTCCATTGACCGCGATCGCTTTCGAAACGCGATCGATTGCCAAAAATAGTGCTATTCAGGAGTTTGAGTTAGGGGGTAACCAACAGCGCTCTGGAGTGCTGAAGCGGGGTGAATCGCCCCCCCTAGTTGCATCACTCCAGTGCAGCAGAATCCAGTCGTGCTGAGTGAGGATCACCTGTCAGAATGCGCAATTCGATCACCGCCCGCACCGATGCCAATGTTGCGGCCAGTTACCCATCACTCTCATCCAGTCCTCTCTCCCACCCGATCGCATCGCCAGACATGGAGTCCAGCCGCAAACACTACTCACTGTTGATCGTTGACGACACTCCCGACAACGTGGATCTGTTGCGGCGCTACCTGATGCGCTTCAAGAAATTTCGCATTCAAAGTGTTGAAAACGGTCAACTGGCCCTTGAATATCTGCAAAATGTGCCACCTAAGGATCATCCTGACCTGATTTTGATGGATGTGGTGATGCCAAAGCTGAACGGGTTTGAGACCTATCGCGCTTTGCAAACCCTTTACCCTGACTGGGATGTGCCCGTGATCTTCATGACGGGCCTTTCGGACTTGTCCAGCAAGCTCGAAGGGTTGGAACTGGGCGCAGTGGACTACATCATCAAGCCCTTCCAAAAAGAAGAAGTCTTGGCCCGTATTGAGCTGCAATTGCGGCTTTTGGACTTGACCCGGCAGTTACGCGCCAAAAATGAAGAACTGGAGCGGGAGGTGGCGGAGCGGCAGCGGGTGGAAGCCACGCTGTTGACGGTGAATTTGGAACTGGAGCGCCTGGCCACCAGCGACGGCCTGACGCAGGTGGCAAACCGCCGCTGCTTTGACACCACGATTAATCGCGAATGGCAACGCCTGGCCCAGGATCATCGTCCAATGTCGTTGGTGCTCTGTGATGTGGACTATTTCAAGCGCTTCAACGACCATTACGGTCATCAAGCGGGCGACGATTGTTTGATTCAAGTGGCCCGCACCTTGCAGGATGGCACACGCCGGGCGACGGATTTGGTGGCTCGCTATGGGGGGGAAGAGTTCGCGATTCTGTTGCCAGACACGGACTTGACGATGGCAGTGGAGGTGATCGATCGACTGCGACGGGCGATCGAGAACTTAAAAATTCCCCACGAGCGATCGGAAGCTAGCCCCTGGGTCACGATCAGTTTGGGCTTAGCCTGTCAGTTTCCCAAAATGGGCAATACTCCCCAAAATCTGATCGCCGCCGCCGATGCGGCCCTCTATGAGGCCAAACAGCAAGGGCGCAATACCTACTGCAAGCGCTATCTCTTGGAGAGTTAGGGCCAGCTAACCAGTTGCCAAAGGCTGGGTGCTTCGATCCCTGGGCATTCATCTCCCAAAATCAACGACTTAAAATCAGCGGCTCAGAATTTGCTGCCCAGAATTAACCGCCCAAAATCAGCAGCTCAGAATTCGCTGCCCAGAATTAACCGCCCAGAGTTAATCGCTCGCAATTTGCGATCGGTTCTGTTGCCGGTCTGTTGCCGGTCTGTGGTAGTCTCAGGCCGGTTTTGAGCGATCCCCAGCGCCATGAACGTCACGCCGACCGAGATTCCCGATGTTTTGCTGATTGAGCCGAGGGTCTTTGGAGACGATCGCGGCTTTTTTTATGAGAGCTTCAACAGTCGCACCTTCGCTGAAAAAACCGGCCTTGATGTGACCTTCGTGCAGGACAACCATTCCAAGTCCGTGAAAAACGTGCTGCGCGGCCTGCACTACCAGGTGCAGCAGCCCCAAGGCAAATTGGTGCGGGCCGGAGCCGGGGCGCTGTTTGATGTGGCGGTGGATATTCGGCGCGGGTCGCCCACCTTTGGTCAATGGGTGGGCTATGAGCTGAGTGCCGAAAACAAGCGCCAACTCTGGATTCCGCCGGGATTCGCCCATGGGTTCCTCACCCTGACCGATACGGCGGAATTGCTCTATAAGGCGACGGATTTCTATTGCCCAGCGGGCGATCGCTCGATTTTGTGGAACGATCCGCAAATCAACATTGCCTGGAACCTGGATGGCGAACCGATCCTGTCGGGCAAAGACCAGGCGGCCAAACCCTTGGCGGAAGCAGATCTGTTTGAGTACGGGCAAATCTAGGATCGCGGAACCATGCGGATTTTATTGACGGGCGCACAGGGGCAGTTGGGCGAGGCCCTGCAACCGGTGTTGGGGGCGATCGGGGAGCTGACGGCGGCCGGGCGCGATCAGGTCAACCTGGCCAACACCGCCCAGCTCTACGACGCGGTGATGGCGCTCCAGCCGGATTTGATTGTGAATGCCGCCGCCTACACGGCCGTGGACAAGGCGGAAACCGAAGCCGACTTGGCGATGGCCGTCAACGGAACGGCCCCCGGAATTTTGGCCCAAGCAGCCAAGGATTTGGGCGGGCGACTGATCCATGTGTCCACCGATTACGTGTTCAACGGGCAGCAGGGGCGACCCTACCGGGAAACCGACCCCACCGATCCGCTGGGCAGCTACGGGCGATCGAAGTTGGCTGGGGAAACGGCGATCTTAGCCACGGCTCCAGGCCAGAGCGCGATCGTCCGCACCGCCTGGGTCTATGGCGCGGGCAAAACCGGCAACTTTGTGAAAACGATGATTCGGCTGGCGACCGATCGCCCGGAACTGCGGGTGGTGGCGGATCAAATTGGTTCACCCACTTGGACGCGGGACTTGGCCGGGGCGATCGGGCAGCTTGCCGGCTGCCTGGATGCCGACACCGCCGGGGTCTACCACTACACCAACAGCGGGGCCGTTAGCTGGTATGACTTTGCCGTGGCGATCATCGAAGAGACCCGCGCCCTGGGGCTGGAACTTGCGGTGGAGCGGATCGTCCCGATCGCCACGGAGGATTACCCAACCCCAGCCCAGCGCCCATCCTATTCAGTGCTGTGGGGCGGCAAGTTGGCGGCGTTGCTCGGCAGTCCGGCTCCCCATTGGCGGGCCAGCCTCCGCCAAATGCTGCCAGAACTGCTGAACCGCTAGATTGCTTCCCCAATCCCAGCCCCGTAGGTTGGGTTGAGGCACGAAACCCAACACCAGTGCCAAACTCGCGTTGGATTTCGCAAACCTCTACGCAACCTCCTGACTGACTAACTTTGCTACTTGTTATTCACTCAATCCAGGCCTATTTCGATGAACCCCCATGCAGTCAAAATCATAGTTACGGGGCTGACGGCATTGGCAGAAGATCCGCAACGGATCGGGCGATTGCTGGATCACCTGGGCTGTATGCCTAATATCGAAGCGCAAACGCTGGGTGGCACAGTATTTTGGGACGATGTGGCTAATGTTGGGGGCTGGCGAGTTCAGAGAAACCGTGTGTTTGGCAACTGCCGAATTCTTGACCCCAACGATGTAAGACGTGCATGGGGTGGAGAAACTGAAGTGCTGCAAGCATTTTCTAGTCTCTCCGGTGAGTAATAGCCCCGTAGATTCGGTTGAGGCACGAAACCCAACATCAGCAGACCTTGCCAAAATCACGTTGGGTTTCGCAAAGCTCTACCCAACCTACTGACTCTGTGATTGAATCCCCATTAATTCGATCAGTTATCCACAAATCAACCGCGATCGCAGCGAGTTAATAACATGAAAGCCTTGATTCTTTCGGGTGGCAAAGGAACCCGCCTGCGACCCCTGACCTATACGGGTGCAAAACAGCTCGTGCCGGTGGCCAATAAGCCGATTCTTTGGTATGGCATCGAGCGAATTGTGGCGGCAGGCATTACCGATATTGGGATTATTATCAGCCCGGAAACCGGCGACGAAGTGCGCGAAAAAACCGGCGATGGCAGTCGGTTTGGCGCAAACATTACCTATATTTTGCAAGAGCATCCATCGGGGCTAGCCCATGCGGTTTCCGTGGGGCAAGAATTCCTTGGTGACTCGCCATTCATCATGTATTTGGGCGATAACGTGATCCAAGCGGATTTGGGGCAGTTTATCGACCAATTTAAAAAGCCCGGTGTGGATTCGGTGATTATCCTGCGGGAAGTGCCCGATCCGCGTGCCTTTGGGGTGGCAGAAGTGGACGCGGCGGGGCGAGTGATTCGGTTGGTAGAAAAACCGAAAAATCCCCCCTCGAATTTGGCGATGGTCGGGATCTATTTCTTCCAGCCGGTGATTCACGAGGCGATCGCCCAAATTCAACCCTCAGCCCGGGGCGAATTGGAAATTGTGGACGCGATTCAAAAGCTGATTGATACGGGCAAAACCGTTGAGGCTTGCACCCTTGAAGGCTGGTGGTTGGACACCGGTAAAAAGGATGATTTGCTGGAAACCAACCGAATTATTCTCGATACCGATTTGCAGCCTTGGAACTATGGCGAAGTCGATGAATCGAGCAAAATTATCGGGCGGGTGGAAATTGGTAAAGGCTCAAAGGTCGTCAATTCCACGGTGCGCGGCCCGGCGGTAATTGGCGAGAATTGCACGATCGAGAATTGCTACATTGGCCCCTACAGCAGCATCAGCGATCGCGCCCATTTGGTGGATGTGGATTTGGATCACAGCGTGGTCTTGGAAGGGGCGGAAATTGTGGGCGTAACGGAGCGAATTATCGACAGCGTGATCGGTCAACGGGTGAAGCTCCACGTGGGGCCAAAACGCCCGAAAGCCCTCCGCTTCATGATCGGTGACGACTCCCATATCGAATTAACCTAACAACAAAAGTAGGTTGGGTTGAGGAACGAAACCCAACACCAGTAAGCCTCATTTGGATCGCGTTGGGTTTCGCAAGGCTCAACCCAACCTACAGGATTGGTTGGCAGGGTTATGGATTTGGGGTTGGATTTTGATGGGGCGAGATGCCGATTTTTTATTTCGTGATTGTGAATTATTGGTGTGGGGAATCGATCGCCCAATTATTACGATCGCTTGCCCAAGATAGCCCCGACCAGAATTACCAAATCCTGATCGTCAATAATTCACCGGAGGATCGATCGCTTGATTCCTTCAGCACTGAATTTGCCCATTGCACAATCCTGGAAGCCGGCGAGAATTTGGGATTTGGGCGGGCCTGCAATCGGGCGATCGCCTGGGTGGCCGATCGCGATCCAGGGGCGATCGTCTGGCTGATTAATCCCGATGCTTGGCTCCCGGTGGGAACCATGGCAGCGGCCCGATCGCTCCTGAGCCAGATCGATTGGGCAATTGTGGGCACGGCGATCGACCAGCCCGACGGCCGGCCAGAGTTTCGGGGCGGCCGGTTCGATCGGCGATCGGGCCTCATCGAGCCGATCGCCCAAGAAGCCCCCACCGATCCCAAAATTCAGCCCACGGATTGGGTCAGTGGATGCAGCTTGTTGATTAATTTGGCGGCGTTTCGGGTGTTGCCCCAGTTCGATCGCCGCTTCTTTTTGTATTACGAAGATTTCGAGTTTTGCCGCCGCTATGCCCGCCAAGGCTACCCGGTGGCGATCGCCCCAAGTCTGCGGGTGATTCATGCCACCTCCACCGTCACGGGTCGCCAGCCAGAGCGGAAACTGCGCTGGTCGATCGGGGGCTATCTGTTGGCCCTGGCGATTCACGGCAGCCGTTGGGCGCTGGTCTATCGGTTGGCGCGGATTTTGATCAGCGCGATCGCCCAGTGGCCGCAGCATCCCGCCCGATCGCGCGCCAAGCTCCAGGGCGTGGCCGATGCTTGGCAAAGTTGGCAATCCACACGCAACGGCTCCCCACGGCGCTAAAGTAAAGCTCGACTTGCTTGGCCCACTTTTTCGGAAACCTATGCTGGACTTGCGCTTAACTCGATCGCTGCCGGAGCCGTTGCGCTCTTGGATGGGGCGGCTGGCGGCTTTGGACGATCGGGGGCGGGGCTGGCTGGGCCTGGCTTGGGTGCTGCTGGTTTGGGCGATCGCCTTGTTTTGGCACTCGGGCAGCGTGGGGTTGGTGGACGAAACGGAGCCGATGTTTTCGGAAGCGGCCCGCCAAATGACCGTGACCGGCGATTGGATCACGCCCTATTTCAACGGAGCGACCCGCTTCGACAAGCCCCCGTTGATCTATTGGCTGACGGCGATCACCTACAAAATTTTGGGCGTGAATGAGTGGGCCGTGCGGTTGCCCTCGGGATTGGCGGCCCTGGCGACGATCGGCCTGGCCTTTGCCACCCTCTGGCGCTTTTCCGTCACTGGCGAGGCGCGTCAACAAGCCCCTTGGCGACCCTGGCTGGTGGGGGCGATCGGGGCTGGGACGATCGCCTTTTCACCCCACATGATCATCTGGGGCCGGGTTGGCGTATCCGATATGTTGCTCACCGGCTGCATCAGCACCGCCCTGCTGGCCTTCTTTTGGGGCTATGCCAGCGATCGCCCCCAGGTCAAAACCCTGGCCTATGGGGGCTGCTACCTGGCCATGGCCCTCGGCGTACTCACCAAAGGGCCGATCGGGGTGGTGCTGCCGGGGCTGATTATTCTGGCTTTTGGGCTATATCTCGGGGAATTCAAGCAGCTCTGGAAGGAAGCGAAGCCGCTCTGGGGTTTGCTGCTGGTGGCGTTGCTATCCGTGCCCTGGTTCGTGCTGGTGATTTTGGCCAATGGGGATGCCTATGTTGAATCCTTCTTTGGCTACCACAACATTGATCGCTTCACCCGCGTGGTCAACCAGCATTCGGCTCCCTGGTTTTTCTATTTCATTGTGGTGGCTTGGGGCTTTGCGCCTTGGTCGGTCTATCTACCGATCGCCCTGGGCCGGCTGGAAATTTGGCGGCGCAAGTGGTGGCTGCGGCGATCGCGGGCGGAACGGTTGCCCCTGTTCGCGGGTGCTTGGTTTTTGGGGGTGTTTGGCTTTTTCACGATCGCCGTGACCAAGTTGCCCAGCTACGTGGTGCCCTTGATGCCGGCCGGTGGATTGCTGGTGGCGTTGCTGTGGCGGGACTTGCTGAGTGGAGACTTGGCTCCCCGTCGATCGATGCCCCGGCCGGGGTTGAGCGAACCGCCGATCGCCACGGAAGATGTGGTGTCGCCGGGATTCCACCGCACGGCGATCGCTGCCGTCGTCGTGATGGGCATTTTGGCGATCGCCCTCAGTGCCCAAAACCTCTGGCTCCCGTTGATCAAGGATCCGACCATGCCCCGAATTCGGGAGGTGCTGATCGAATCCGGAGCCATTACGCGGGGGGCGATCGATTGGGCGATCGCTGCTGTCTTCGGTGCGGTGATGATTTACCGGCGGCGCTATCGCTGGCTGTGGCTGATCACGTGGGTGGGTGGCGTGCTGTTTTTCGTGGGCACGATCGTGCCGGTGACCTTTGCCCTCGATTCCCAACGTCAATTGCCCCTGCGGATCCTGTCGACGGACGTAATTCGGGTGCGGCAACCGGAGGAAGAGTTGATGATGGTGGGGTTTGCCAAACCGAGTGTGGTGTTCTACACCCAGCAAATCGTTAACTTCTCCCAACGGGCGACTCCGTTAATTGAAGGAGAGCGGGAAGCGCTCAAAATTAACCCCAACCCCAAACCGACCACGGTGTTGTTGTTGGGCGATCGCAAAAAATTGGCGGAAACCGGTTTAGACCAAGTGGGTCAACCGATCGCCGCCGCGGGTTCCTATCAATTATTCCGGGTCGATCGGCGTGCCTTCGCCAACCACCAACCGCCCACCGATCCAGACGATTAACCCGCAAGGTTCAACGAAGGTTCAGCGCTAGAAAGTGCTTGATGAGGCAAGGGGTTGAAACCCCTTGTCTGACTTGGTTTTGCCCCTTGTCTAGATTTGACCTGCCTAGCTGGGGGCTGTCTGGATTGGGATTGTTGCCTAATCACCCGACGGAATCGGCACTTGCTTGATGTCGAAGGGCAGGTTCAAATCATCCGGCAACTGCTGTTGAGTCTGTTTCAGCCACTTCAGAAATTGTTTGCGCAAGCCCTTGAGGGGGCGATCGGGCGTTGCCGTGGCCGATGGGGTTTCCGATGGCGTTGGCTCAACGATCGGCTCCGGGGTCACCGGCTCGATCGACTCAAGCACAATCGGCGGTTTTTCTTCTGTTGAAGGCGCTGACTTGGGTGTAGCCACCGCTGCCGGTTCCGGTTGGGCTGCCGGTTCGATCGGCTCCGTGGTGGGAACTTCCGTTGCTGACGCTTCCGGCTGTGTTGCCTCCGCTGGTGCAATCACATCCGGTGGAGCAGCTTCCGGCTCCGGTTCGCTCACCAATGCTGGCGAAGCAGACTCTTCGCGGTCTTCGCTCAGGGAACGGTCGATTCTCTGGGCCTCTGCTTGAGGCAGGGCTGCATCCGGTGGCTCTGGGCTAGCTGGCTCTGGGCTAGCTGGCTCGGCACTGGGTTCCGGCATTGGCTCCGGTTCCGGAGCCGCAGGCGGGTTAATGATCGCTGACTCCTCGGCCGTTTCCGGTTCTGGAGCCAGAGCGGTGGCCTCCGCCGGAGTCACAGCACTGGGCTGTGGAGCTAGGGTCTCACCCGGGTCGATCGTGTCGTTATTTGTTGCCTTCTCGTCGCCTGCGTCCTCTGGCTCGACCGCTTCCATCGACGGGGCCGCCGGTTCTGATTTTGGGGCGATCACCTCCGGTGCTTCGGTCTTTGGCGCTTCGGTCTTTGATTCTTCGGTCACGGCCGGCAGGTCTTGCGGCAACGGTGCGATCGGCGCGATCGGCTCAGGCGCGGTCACTGGTTTCGGTTCCGGGGCCGGTGGCTCATAGGTTGGGTCAATCAGCGCCCGAGCTTCCGACTCCGGCAACGCACCCTTCAGCAGTCGGTCGATCGCGCTCGTCTGGTTGGGGTCAAACTCCACCAGCGCCACCGACTCATTAAACGCATTCTCCAGCAGCTCTCCCCGATCGTCGATCAGCTCCAACTTCACCCAGTTTTTGCCCCGACGGAATCCCTTCAAATAAATAGACTGCCAATCATCCAGCAAAAAGCTGTCGCCATTGACCGTCACCCGCACCTTCCAATCCACAATCTCATCATCATCCCGCTCCCGAGCCAGCAGATGCAGCGGTGCATTGGTCAAGTAAAAGTCCAGCAACACCGGCTCCGTACCCACCGTCCCGATCGGTTGGTTATAGGTCAGCAGTGGCCGGCCCGAGTCGGGAACCTGGGTTTGGGTTTTTGCAAACACATGGAAAGAAACCTGAGCATAGGCCCCATCATTCTTAAAGCTTTCATGCCAGGGACGTTCCGCAAAGGCCCGGATTGTGTGAGTTCCCGGCGTTAAGTCGCTAATCGTAATCGGATCCGTGACATCAAAAATCTCCGCCACCGGGCGATCGTCCAACATCAGCTTTAAATGTGGCCCGGCGGCCAGCGCTTCATCCTTAAATAGCGGCAAATCCTGCACCCGCAACTGCACTGCCACCTGTGTTTGCGTCAGGGTTTCATCGGGCCTTGGCGCAATGATCTGCACCTGGGGTTGATAGCGATCCAACTCCCGATTCAATCGCTGCACGATCGATGGTGGTGCTACCTCATCAATGGCCCCCACCACCTTGCCTTGATTGGGTTTAGGCGGCGTGGCCGTCGCCAGCGGTGGTGGCTCCTTGGCGCATCCCCCGATCGGCAACAGGAGGCATCCCCAGACCAACACCACGCATCCCCAGGCCATTCGCCGCCCTAGCCCTCGACCCAGCGCCCCGAGCCACCTCATCTCGTTACCTCTTTGCAATCTTCAGTAATGGGTATAGGAACTGATATGACCTAGGCGATCCTAAGCAAACCTAGGCAATGCAGAATTTGGAAAACTTGCGAAATCTGCGAAATTTGCGATCTGAAGGCGATTTGAAATCGAGTCCAGTGTATCCGAGAACCATAGCCGGGCCGCGGTTTCCAGCCTTTACCACAAAGAACTACCCAACTCGACCTCAGATGCTTTGCAATTCTTAATCAAACTGTTTGTAAAGTTTATAAACCTAACTTTCTGGATCTTACTACTGAATAAAAAAGCTCCAATGCCTCATGGGATGAGGCTTTACGGATTTTGAAATATTGTTAACCCCCTCAAGTCCCTTGAAAACCCACGTCTATAATCTTCAAGAGAGAAGCCACCCCGGTCGTTCACTGCGAGCTAGATGCGACGGGAATTCCAGGCAATCTGGCTGTGATGCGTGTCTTGATCCCTGCTATCCAAGCCGTGATCAACACCATCGCTGACCCGCTGTACCCCCCTGTTTGGGGCGCTGCGAAGGCCAGCCGGGTGGATAGTCCTCGTTTCCTGTCTTGAGAGAGGAGAATCTCGATGACGATTAGCCCTCCAGAGCGAGAGGCAAAAGTCAAGGTCTCGGTTGATAAGAATCCGGTTCCGACTTCTTTCGAGAAGTGGGGCAAGCCGGGTCACTTTGATCGAACTTTGGCTCGGGGTCCCAAGACGACGACTTGGATCTGGAACCTCCACGCTGACGCTCACGATTTTGATAGCCATACCAGCGACTTAGAAGACGTTTCGCGCAAAATTTTTAGCGCTCACTTCGGCCACTTGGCCGTGGTTTTCGTTTGGTTGAGCGGCATGTACTTCCATGGTGCACGCTTCTCGAACTACGAAGCCTGGTTGAGCGACCCGACTCATATCAAACCCAGCGCCCAAGTGGTTTGGCCGATTGTGGGCCAAGAAATCCTCAATGGCGACGTGGGCGGTGGATTCCACGGTATTCAAATCACCTCCGGTCTCTTCCAAATGTGGCGGGCCGCCGGTTTCACCAATGGCGATCAACTCTATGTGACCGCGATCGGTGGGCTGGTGATGGCTGCCCTGATGCTGTTTGCTGGCTGGTTCCACTACCACAAAGCAGCACCCAAGCTGGAATGGTTCCAAAATGTCGAATCGGCAATGAACCACCACCTGGCAGGCTTGCTGGGCTTGGGCTGCTTGAGCTGGGCTGGTCACCAAATCCACGTTTCTCTGCCCATCAACCACCTGCTGGATTCGGGTGTGGCGCTGAAGGATATTCCGCTGCCCCATGAATTCATCCAAAACAAGGATCTGATGGCGGAGATCTACCCGAGCTTTGCTCAGGGTCTGACCCCCTTCTTCACGCTGAACTGGGGCGCTTACGCCGATTTCCTCACCTTCAAGGGCGGTTTGAACCCCGTCACTGGTGGTCTGTGGCTGTCGGATACGGCTCACCACCACTTGGCTTTGGCTGTGCTCTTCATCGTGGCTGGTCACATGTACCGCACGAACTGGGGCATTGGTCATTCCATGAAGGAAATCCTGGAAGCCCACAAGGGCCCTTACACCGGCCAAGGCCACAAGGGTCTCTACGAAATCTTCAATACCTCGTGGCATGCGCAACTGGCCGTTAACTTGGCTGTGTTGGGTTCGCTGACGATTGTGATCGCGCACCACATGTACGCGATGCCCCCTTACCCCTACATTGCGACGGATTACCCGACGCAGATCTCGCTGTTCACCCACCACATGTGGATTGGCGCGTTCTGCATCGTGGGTGCTGGCGCTCACGCGGCGATCTTCATGGTTCGTGACTACGATCCGGCGAAGAACGTTGATAACTTGCTCGATCGCGTGATTCGTCACCGCGATGCGATCATCTCGCACCTGAACTGGGTGTGCATTTTCCTGGGCTTCCACAGCTTCGGTCTGTACATCCATAACGACACGATGCGTGCTTTGGGTCGTCCCCAAGACATGTTCTCGGATACCGGTATTCAGTTGCAGCCGGTGTTTGCGCAATGGGTGCAAAACCTGCACGCCCTTGCGCCTGGTAACACGGCTCCTAATGCCTTGGAAATCGTCAGCCACGCTTTTGGCGGCGGCATCGTGGCGGTGGGTGGCAAGGTGGCAATGATGCCGATCACCCTGGGTACGGCGGACTTCATGGTTCACCATATCCATGCGTTCACGATTCACGTGACGGCGCTGATTCTCCTGAAGGGCGTGCTGTATGCGCGTTCGTCTCGCTTGATCCCCGATAAGGCGAACTTGGGCTTCCGGTTCCCTTGCGATGGTCCGGGTCGTGGCGGTACTTGCCAAGTGTCCGGTTGGGATCACGTGTTCCTCGGTCTGTTCTGGATGTATAACTCGCTGTCGATCGTGATCTTCCACTTCTCCTGGAAGATGCAATCGGATGTGTGGGGCACGGTGAACCCTGATGGGTCGGTGGCTCATATCACGGCGGGCAACTTCGCTCAAAGCGCCATTACCATCAATGGTTGGCTGCGTGACTTCCTGTGGGCGCAAGCTTCGCAGGTGATCACCTCCTATGGTTCGGCTCTGTCGGCCTATGGTCTGCTGTTCCTGGGTGCTCACTTTGTGTGGGCGTTCAGCCTGATGTTCCTGTTCAGCGGTCGCGGCTACTGGCAAGAACTGATTGAGTCGATCGTGTGGGCGCACAACAAGCTGAAGGTGGCTCCGGCGATCCAACCCCGTGCTCTGAGCATCACTCAGGGTCGTGCGGTGGGTGTTGCTCACTACCTGCTTGGCGGCATTGTGACCACTTGGTCGTTCTTCCTGGCTCGAATTATTTCGGTCAGCGGCTAATCCCTTTAGCCCCGGATTGCATCTGAGGTCGAGACGCGACTTCGGCAACGAGGATTAAGACAAAAACAGGACTTATGGCAACCAAATTCCCAAAATTTAGCCAGGATCTCGCCGCTGATCCCACGACGCGGCGGATCTGGTACGGGATTGCCACAGCCCACGACTTTGAAAGCCACGATGGCATGACGGAAGAAAATCTTTATCAAAAGATTTTCGCGTCGCACTTCGGTCACCTGGCAATCATCTTCCTGTGGACTTCGGGCAACCTGTTCCATGTGGCCTGGCAAGGCAACTTTGAGCAGTGGGTGAAAGATCCCCTGAACGTCCGTCCGATCGCCCACGCGATTTGGGACCCGCACTTCGGCCAAGCCGCCGTTGATGCGTTTACCCAAGCGGGTGCGTCGGGCCCTGTGAACATCGCCTTCTCGGGTGTGTACCACTGGTGGTACACGATCGGGATGCGCACTGTGGGCGACCTGTACCAAGGCGCTGTGTTCCTGCTGGTGTTGGCGGCTTTGATGCTGTTTGCCGGTTGGCTGCACTTGCAACCCAAGTTCCGCCCCAGCCTCTCCTGGTTCAAGAACGCAGAATCGCGTCTGAACCACCACTTGGCGGGTCTGTTCGGCGTGTCGTCGCTGGCTTGGACGGGTCACTTGGTGCACGTGGCGATTCCTGAATCGCGCGGTGTGCATGTGGGTTGGGATAACTTCCTGTCGGTGGCTCCTCACCCGGCTGGTTTGGCTCCTTTCTTCACCGGTAACTGGGGCGTGTATGCCGAGAACCCCGATACGGCTGGCCATGTGTTTGGCACGGCTCAAGGGGCTGGCTCCGCAATCTTGACCTTCCTGGGCGGTTTCCACCCCCAAACGGAAGCCCTGTGGCTGACGGATATTGCTCACCACCACCTGGCGATCGCGGTGATCTTCATCGTCGCCGGTCACATGTACCGTACCAACTTTGGTATTGGTCACAGCATCAAGGAAATCTTGGAAGCGCACAAGCCACCTTCGGGCAAGCTGGGCGACGCTCACAAGGGTCTGTTTGATACGCTGAACAACTCGCTGCACTTCCAACTGGCTCTGGCCCTAGCTTCGCTGGGTGTTGTGACCTCGTTGGTGGCTCAGCACATGTATTCGATGCCGTCGTATGCCTTCATTGCGAAGGACTTCACGACTCAGGCTGCCCTGTTTACTCACCACGAGTACATTGCTGGCTTCCTGATGGTGGGTGCGTTTGCCCACGGCGCAATCTTCCTGGTGCGTGATTACGATCCCGCCCAGAACAAGAACAACGTGCTCGATCGCGTGCTTCAGCACAAAGAAGCGATCATCTCGCACCTGAGCTGGGTCTCGCTGTTCCTCGGTTTCCACACCTTGGGTCTGTACGTTCACAACGATGTGGTTGTGGCGTTCGGTACGCCTGAGAAGCAAATCCTGATCGAACCCGTTTTCGCTCAATGGATTCAAGCGGCTCACGGCAAACTGCTCTACGGCTTCGATACGCTGCTGTCGAACCCCGATAGCTTGGCGGCGACGGCTTGGCCGAACCATGGCGATGTGTGGCTGCCTGGTTGGTTGGAAGCAATCAACAGCAACGCTAACTCGCTGTTCCTGACGATCGGTCCTGGCGACTTCCTGGTTCACCATGCGATCGCTCTGGGTCTGCACACCACCACCTTGATTCTGGTGAAGGGTGCTTTGGATGCCCGTGGCTCCAAGCTGATGCCCGACAAGAAGGACTTTGGTTACAGCTTCCCTTGCGACGGTCCCGGCCGTGGCGGTACTTGCGACATCTCGGCTTGGGATGCGTTCTACCTGGCCATGTTCTGGATGCTGAACACGATCGGCTGGATCACGTTCTACTGGCACTGGAAGCACCTGTGCGTGTGGCAAGGCAATGTGGCTCAATTCAATGAGTCCTCGACTTACCTGATGGGCTGGTTCCGCGATTACCTGTGGCTGAATTCGTCGCAGTTGATCAACGGCTACAACCCCTATGGCATGAATAACCTCGCTGTTTGGGCTTGGATGTTCCTGTTCGGTCACCTGATCTGGGCAACGGGCTTCATGTTCCTGATTAGCTGGCGCGGTTACTGGCAAGAATTGATCGAAACCCTGGTTTGGGCGCATGAGCGCACTCCGCTGGCGAACCTGGTTCGCTGGAAGGACAAGCCGGTGGCCCTGTCGATCGTGCAAGCTCGTTTGGTTGGTTTGGCCCACTTCACCGTTGGCTACTTCGTGACCTACGCAGCCTTCTTGATCGCCTCGACTTCGAGCAAGTTCGGCTAAATCTAATTGCCTCCTAGGTAACTAGCAAAAATCCCCCGGTCTCTTTGAGATTGGGGGATTTTGCTATTGCAGAATGGGGCGATCGATTCAATTCAATTCAATCGATTCAGATTCTAATGGCTTGTTCCAATGGCTCGCTTGGTAGGGCGCTGCAATCTCTGGAGACCTAGGGCGATCGATTCAGGATCGCTGGATCGCTTGAATGATGTAAGTCTCCACGGATTCAAGAAAAGACCCATGCAAAAGCGGGGCGCACAGGTTGCCCTGCCTTCGCCCCGCTTGCCATTGCAGTTCTGATTGTTTGAAAGAGGATGAAGCTTAGCGCACCGTCTCGAAGCTGTCAGCACGCGACTTGAATTGCCCCAGGAAGATATCCAAAACCGATCGCTTGCGGGTCTTGATCCGTGCCGAAACCGACATCCCAGCTTGAATCTTTAACTCCAAGCCCCGATTAGTTTTCAGGGTCTGCCGTTCCAGCTCAATCCGAATGGGAAACGTATAGGTGGGGCGCTCTTGGGTGGGTGCTAGGGCATCTGACCCGATCGAGACTAATTTCCCCTTGATGCTGCCAAATTCCAGCGAGGGGAACGTGTCCACACTCACCTCCACTGGCATTCCCACTTCCACGAACCCGATATCCTTGTTGGTTACATAAACCGATGCCACCAACTCGCCATCGGGCACAATGCTCAACATGGGTTCCGTGGGGCTGGCCACATAGCCCGGACCGCTAGCCTTAATATCAAAAACCGTGCCAGCAATGGGGGCGCGTAGTTCTTGATAGCGTACCGCTTGCTCTGCTTTCACCAATTGGCTTTGCACCTGGGCAAGCTGGCCGACCACGTTGGCATCCTGGCGGCGGTTATCCAGACGGGACTTCGCCAACTGGGTGTCAATATCGGCGATCGCCCGATCGTTGTCCGCAATGCGGTTTTCCAAATCCGCCGCCCAACTGGTTTGGGTGGTGCGAATTTCCGCCAACTGCGTCCCAATTTCCGCCTGCTTGGTTTGCATGGAAGCCATGAGGCGAGCTTCTTGCTCATTCAAACTGGCGATTTGCCCCTCCAGGGTTGCCACCGCATCAGCATTCGACAGCACAGCCTGCTGTTGGTTTTTGAATTGCAGTCGGGCAACGGCCCCTTCTTCAACGAGGGGCTGCAAATCAGCGATGATTCCCTCATTGATATTTAGGCGTTCTTGGGCCTGTCCCAATCGAATTTGGATGGCCCGTCGTTGGGCGCGAGTGTTGGCCACATCACTGCGCAATTCGTTGATTTGCGAGTTCAGTTCCGCCACGCGCGATTGCAGTTGCGACAGTCGAGAAGCTTGGGCCGCTCGGTTTTCTGCTAAACGACCGGCTTGGCCAGCCGGAGCCGCGCGATCGCCCCGCAGCAGCGCCCGCAGATAGATATTTTCCGCCACTCGCACAGCTCGGTTGCGTTGAAGGTCAATAATACTAGCCTGGCCCTCGCGGGTTAAGCCCAAGCCAGCGGCCTCCGCTCTAATCAGTTGCTTTTGGCGTTCGAGAGAGTCCTGGTTGGCCTTCAGGGATTGCACATCCGCCGCCTGCCCCGTGGGGTCAAAGGTGGCGAGCAATTGGCCCTTTTCGACCCGTTCGCCGTCTTTGACCACAATTTCCCGCACTACCCCGCCGGCCGGTGCTTTGATCGGTTTTGTGGAGTCCTTGGGCTGTAACTTACCGGCCGCCGGGACGGACTGGTCAATCTGGGCCACTGCGGCCCAAGTGATACCGCCGACCACAAAGGTCACAATCAACCAAATAAATCCACTGGCGAGCAATGCCGGCCGTTGTAGCAAGACCGGTTGCTCTTCCCGTTCGATAAAGGCCTTTAGCATTGAGTTTCACCAAATAGCAGACTGAAAGGACTGAAAGGATTGACGGGTTACAAACAAACGGGGTGAGGACGGGGGGAATCGCTAGCTAAACGACCCCTCCTGTTGTTGGAACAGGCAATAGTAGCGACCCTTCATAGCCATCAATTCCTCGTGGGTTCCCTGTTCAACCACGGCCCCCTTATCCATCAGGATGATGGAGTCTGCGTTCAGAACCGTGTTCAATCGGTGGGTGATGAAGAACACCGTGCGGTTTCGGAACTCAACGGCCAGGTTATTACAAACCTGACGTTCTGAGTTGTAGTCCAGGGCGCTGGTGGCTTCGTCCAAAATCAGGAGTTTGGGCTGTTGCAAAACGGTACGGGCGATCGCAATCCGCTGTCGTTGTCCCCCAGAAAGCCCGGTTCCCCGTTCCCCAACCACGGTGTTGTAGCCGTTGGGCAACTGCATGATGAAGTCGTGGGCGGCGGCCACCTTGGCGGCGTGAATCACTTCCTCGGTGGTGGCATCCGGGTTGGCTAGCATGATGTTTTCTTGCACCGTGCCCGTAAACAGAAGGGTGTCTTGCAGCACCATCCCAATTTGTCGGCGCAGGGAGTAGAGTTCTACCTTGCTGATGTCGTAGCCATCAATTTGGATGTAGCCAGCGGTGGGAGCGTACAGCCGCTGGAGGAGTTTCATGAGGGTGGATTTCCCGGAACCGGATTCCCCCACAATCCCTACAAAAGTGCCCGGGGCAAAGTCGAGATTAACGTTGGCTAGCTGCAAGGGCCCCGTTTCTGCAAAGCGGAAGGAGAGGTCGGAGAACTTGACGGAGCCGACCAATTCCGGCATGGGGATGTTGTCGCGATCAGCATCGCTGGACTCCGGTTGGCTGTCAACAATATCCGCCAGACGTTCCACAGAAATTGAAATCTCCTGCACCTGTTGCCAAGCACCCACCAGGCTGAGGAGGGAACCCGTGACGTTTCCGGCCAGGATTTTGAAGGCGATCAATTGCCCCAGGGTGATTTGGTTGCCAATCACCAAATAGGCCCCTGCCCAGAGCAGGGCTAGGGTAGACAGGCTGTTCAGGAAGGAGGTGGCCCCCCCGATCGTGGTGCCGGTCATGATCGTTTTGAAGTTTGCCTGGATCATGCGGGCGTAGCGCTCTTGCCACTGCCACAGCACCTTGGTTTCGATGTTTTGGGCCTTGACGGTTTGGGCCCCGGAAATCACTTCCACCATGTAGGAGTCCACGTCGGCGCGGCGTTCCGCTTGGCGACGAATGAGTTGGCGGATGATCGGGGCGGCAAAGACAATAATCCCGCCCAAGATGGGGACGACCGCCAGGGCTACCAAGGTGAGCAGCCAACTGTAAACCACCATCACCACGATGTAAATCACCGAGAAGATGGCGTTCAGGAAAACGGTGAGGGCTGTGCCGGTCAGGAAGTTCCGAATGCTGTCGCGCTCATTGACCCGACCCGCCAGCTCACCCACCCGGCGCACGTCAAAGTAGCCCAGGGGTAGACGCATCAGGTGACTGATGATGGCGGAACCGACGTTCATGTCGATTCGGTTCATGGCATCGACAAACAGGTAAGTCCGCAGGATGTTGAGGATCCCTTCAAAGACGGCCACACCCAACATGAAGAAGCCGAGGGCATCCATGGTTTCGATGCTGCCTTGGCCCAACACTTTGTCGATGATCACCTGGGTGATGATCGGCTGCACCAACCCGAAGGTTTGAACGAAGAAGGACGCGACGACCACTTCGATCAGGGCGCGTTTGTAAGGCAGGATCCAGGGAACGAACCAACTGAGACCGAATTTTTCTGGCAGTTCTTCTACGGGGGCTTCGAGAAGCAACACCATGCCGCTTTCGCCCCAGCTTTCTAGGAACTGCTGGGGGGTCTTGCGCATCACGCCTTCTTCGGGGGTGGCGAGGATGATGCGGGTTTCGGAAATGTCGTAGATGACGGCGAAGCTATCTTTCCAGGGGGTGAGGGCGGGTGCTTTCAGCCGATTGATGAGGACACCGGAAATTTGGATCAGTTGGGGCCGAAAGCCGATGGTTTGGGCGATCGCCCCGCAAACCTGCATGGAGATTTGCCCGGTGGCCCGCAGTTGATCTTCCAGGAGCCGCCGAATCCGGTCTTTGCGGAATTGCAACCCGGGCACGAATTCATTCAGCATCTGGAAGCAGGCCAGAGTGCCGTTGACGGGCCCCCGCCCCCGCACATGGGGATAGGTGGCGGGCTGGGTTAGCAGGGCTTCTCGGGGGAGTTCGGGCGGTTTTTCGGGGGCGAAGGGAATTTCGGGAACGGGAACCGGAGCTGCCGCAACGGGAGCCGGTTCGGTGACGGGGGCGGCGTTGCCGGTGACGATATCAACCGGGGGGGGAGGCGGGGCGATCGCGGCTTCGGTTTGGGGGGTGCGCTGCCGGAGCCAGTCTTGGGTGAACCCAACGACGCGGGCCGCATGGCCGCCGGTGATGGTAACGGAGCCGCTGCCGGCCCATTGCAGTCGATCGCCCGCGATCAGTTTGCCGCTGACGGTTTCCGCTTGGCCACCGCTCAGGAGCCAGACGAGTTGCGGATCAATCAGCCGTTCAAGGGTGGCCTCATCGACAATCCCTTCGGGAATGCCCATCACCTGCACTTCATCGAGCATCCGCAGGGTGATGTCTTTTAGGTTGCCGCGTCGATCGGCTTGGCGCTGAAGCTCCTGGCTGAGCAAACTGAAGAGTTCACAGAGGTTGCAGCGCGACTCCCAGGCCTGACGGAAGGTGGCCTCTTCGGCCATCACGGTCAGAAAGTCGGCGGCGGGAATGCTGATGCAGGTGGTTTCGGTGGAGGCGATCGCCGTTTCGCAGGCCACGCCTCGCAACAGCCCAGCCCAACCGAGAATTTCGCCGGGAGTGGCTAGTTTGAGGCTGACGGGCCGTTGCGATCGCTCGTCAAATCCCAAAACCCGCACTTGCCCTTGGAACAAAACCAAGACTTGGGCCGGTAGGGTTTGGCGATCGAGCAGTGGTTGCCCCACCCGGTAGCGCAGTAGCTGGGCCCCCTGGAGTAAGCGTTCCAAACTGGCGGAGCTGAGGCGGCTGAACGGATCGATCTCCGCCAGAAACACTTGAATGGGCTGATGGCTAGCAGCTTGAGTCATAACTCCAGGCACGGGCAAAAACGGGTCAAAGCAGTCAGGCGGGGCGATCGAGGCGGGCGGCGATCGGGATTGAGAGCCAAATCAGCGCATGGGTTCACGGCTGGCTAACGGTTTCGCAAATTATGGATCGTTTTTATGGATCATTTGCGGAGTCAGGAGCTGAATCAAGATGGGTCAAATTGGATGGGTCAAATTGCCTTTGATCAAACTAACCGTAGCGGGCGATCGCCCTGGCTCATCCCGATCGCCCTCAACTTCCCGAATCGGAAGCGGCCCAAAGTAACTGGGGCGAACCAAGGGCTTGAATTTGTTCGCGCATCCAGTTTTCAAACATTTCATCGATCATTTGTCGGCGCATGGCTTCATCAAGCTGCGACGGCAAAAACTGTTCCAGCCGCACAATAATAAACCATTCCACCAGGGCACGCGGGGGCCACAATTGACCCGGCTGGCTCACTTCCAACATGCGGGCAATGAAGGGGTGAGGCTGGTTCAGAGGCACGGGCCCCAAAAGACCATTGGTTTGAGCTTCTGGACCTTGGGAATAGGTGCGAGCCATTTCTGCGAAGGAAGACTCGCCCTCTTCAATGCGGTAATAAATTTCCTGGGCCAGCCCTTCATCCTGCACGCGAATCAAGGAGTAGACCACCTTATCGAGGCGGCTCTTTTGACTGACAAAATAGTTTTCTACTTTGCGCCCAAATTGGGACTCTTTGAACTTTTCCAGCCGCATGGGCCGAATGGCCAGCTCTTCAAGCCCTTCAATGGAGAGGTTGTTTTCCTGCATCCAACGGGTAATGTCTGCGTCCTCAATAATCCGATGTTGCTTCCGAAAGTTGATCACGGCCTGTTGCCGTTCTTCTTCGGTGAACTCCACATCGGCGATCGCCCGATCGATCACCAATCCGCGTAGGAATTGCGGCATCAGGTGATAGCGACTGAGCAGCGAGAGCATCTCATGCGCTTGGATAACATTCGGACCAATTTGGAAGAGACCTGCCATGGTGAATTGATTTGCAGCGATTGCAGGCAAAACGAACAAAAAGTGTAAACGAAACGTTAACGACTAACTGGTGATTGGCCAATTGATTCAGTCAGTCATCAACTAACCATTAAGCAGCGATCGGGTAACCATCACAGGGTTGGTGTGGCACTTTGGGGTGCGCATCAGTTTTGTGTTTGGGTTGCCCTGTCAGTTAAGCCGCTCATTCAATCGTGGCTGAACGGGGTGGAGCATGAATCTTCCAAAGAATACCATCGCGCCTGGAATCAAGCCGGATAGGTTGTTGCGTTGGGAAAACGGGTGCTCAATGCCTTGGGGACAGGACATAGGGAACAAAAGCCTTGGCCAGAATGCATTGGAACGCGGGGATAGATCTAGATCATGAATTTGATCACTTCAATCACAAGGGCGGATTAAGGTTGTGGACGCAGGGCCGCCGGGCGAGGTTCCGTTGATGGAAAGTGGCGGCTGTGGCTTGTGTCGGGCGATCGGGCGCGATAGCCTAGGGCGGTGATCTGTTCACCCAATCGCTCGCCATCTTCCTGTTCCGATGACTTCTGAACCCGCCGCATCCCTGGCCTACAGCGACATTCACAATGCCGATTTGTTGAAACTGCTGCCCGGAGATGCCCGATCGATTGTGGAAGTGGGCTGTTTCACAGGGGCCTTGGGACAGGCCTACAAACGAATTAACCCCTTTGCCCAATACATCGGCTTAGAGCAAGATCCAGCGGCGGCCCAAATCGCGGCGGGCCGGCTCGATCGCGTCTATGTGGGCAATGCGGAAGATCCCCAACTGGGGGCAGAAATTCCCCCGGAAAGCATGGATTGCCTGGTTTATGGGGATGTGCTGGAGCATTTCATTAATCCTTGGCAAACCCTGACCCACCATGCACGCTGGCTGGCTCCCGGTGGCCAAGTGATTGCCTGCATTCCCAATATTCAATATTGGGGAGCCATTGTGGATTTGCTGTCGGGCCGTTGGGAATATGCGGATTACGGCATTTTCGATCGGGGCCATTTGCGCTTCTTCACCAAGGATTCCATTACCCAGCTTTTTCAGCAGGCGGGGTTAGAAATTGAAGAAATTCGGGGTCGCAGTCGCCCCGACGAAATGCGCGACAAATTCCAAGAGGCGATCGGGCCGCTGCTGGATCGGTTGGGGGTCGATCGGCAGCGGTTTAATCAGCAAAGTGCTTCGGTGCAATACCTGGTGCGAGCCATGCGGCCGGGCGATCGGCCCCAGCGACACTTCTTTGCCCAAACCCTGGTGATGGAAGCCAAGGTTTGCAAACGAGTGCGAGTGACCGAACCGAATGAGTTTTTAAATCGAATTCCCGGAATGCGGGCGATCGCCCAGGATCGCACCGCCACCGCCGGAGCCGTGCAAGCCCACGAAGAGCCAATTTTTATTTGGCAACGGGCGATTTTGAACCGAGAACAGGACTTGGTGCAGCAGCGCAAACTCCTGGCCCGAGGTTATCTGATCATCTTGGAAGTGGACGACGACCCCTACCGCTGGGCCCGCACCGAAAAAACCGACTTTTTCGCCTATCGCAGCGTCCACGCCATCCAAACCTCCACGGAACCCCTGGCCGCCTTCCTGCGCCAAGTGAACCCCTACGTGGCCGTGTTTCCCAATCAGTTGGCGGAATTGCCGCCACCCGCCGCCATCGATCCACAACGACCGGTCACCCTCTTTTTTGGGGCCCTAAACCGGGAAAACGATTGGAAACCGCTGATTGACGGCATTAACCGCGTACTCAATCAACGGGGCGATCGAATTCTGGTGCATGTGATTCACGATCGCCGCTTTTTTGAAGCCCTGCAAACGCCCCACAAAACCTTCCGCCCCTTCTGTCCCTACGAGGAATATGCGGAACTGTTGCACCAAAGCGATGTGGCCCTGTTGCCCCTGGAACGCACCCGTTTCAACGGCATGAAATCAGACTTGAAGTTCATTGAGTGTGCCGCCCACAGCACCGCCGCCCTGGCCAGCCCCGTGGTCTATCAACAAACCCTGATCGATGGTCAAACGGGCCTGCTCTACTACAGCCCAGCGGACTTTGAGCAAAAACTAGCTGCCCTGGTTGACTACCCCCAATTACGCGAAACCCTGACCCAAAACGCCTATCAGTGGGTGTCCCAAAACCGGCTGATGTGCCAGCACTATCGCCAACGATATGAGTGGTATCAATCCCTGCTCGATCGCCTGCCGGAGTTGAACGCGGCCTTACAGCGCCGAATTCCCGATCTATTTGCAGGATGACCCCAGGGCTATTGACCTCTCGCTTGTCCTCGCCGTTTCAGTCAGCCTGGATCCTGCATTAGCGCAACTGATTCCAGGGTGAATGCTGGATTATTTGATTGGATTTTGTTAATTGAAAAGATAAATAATTCAAATTTTCTGAGATCATTTCGGCAACTAGCTAAAGAGCTGAATTGAGGAATTAAAGATTCGGATTTTGATGATCTTTAAATGAATCTGAATTTGATAAAAACTTAGTTAGGAATTTCTAAATTCTTGCCATCTGTATTGACTCATTGCAATAAATTTGAAATTCAATTCATGATCGATAAATGCTCTGTATGAAAAAATCAATCTCTAAAATACTAGATAGATCTTGATAAAGAATTGAAGATTTAAATCAAAAATATCTAATTCACTGAAAAAATAAAAATGCGTGAAAAAAATCAGGTTTATCTTGAAATTAAGATCAACGAAAAATGCCCGATCGGTAGCCAAAAGGTTTCTGATCGGACAATTTCGAGAGTTTTTGAAATGAAATAAGCCAAGATTGACTTAAGACAATTAGAGCATTAACCTGAAAATTCTTCGAGTTGATCCAAGCGGAGCCAAATATTGGGGGTTGGCACTTTGCACCACTTCACCAAGGCATAGTCACCGCGCAGATCTAGCACCTCTCCTTTGCTTTCAAATAGGTAGGAAGAAAAGCGCTGATCACTGGCGGTTGCTTCGACGCTGTTTTCTAGCTTTTCGCGAATGGCACGAACAAAGGAACCTTTTTTGACGGGCATAGGAGTTAATGGCGCGATCGCACGTAATTGTTAACTGAGAACAACCGTTTCCCGGTTGATGCAGATTGTCCCATTTTAAAGCTGAGATCAGACTTTCAGTTGGGCAAAACGTTGGGTTGCCGCCACCAATGCCTTCAGAATTCCCGGTTCCGCCATGGAGTGGCCCGCGTCGGGGATGATCTGCAACTCGGCTTCCGGCCAGGCTTGGTGTAATTCCCAGGCAGAAACCACCGGGCAAACCACGTCATAGCGGCCGTGGACAATGACGGCGGGCAAATGGCGGATCCGATCGACCCGTTGCAGCAGTTGATCGGCCGGGTCAAACCAGCCCCCATGGACAAAGTAGTGGCACTCAATTCGGGCGAAGGCCTCCGCAAAAAAGGGATCGGCAAAGGCCGCCTGCAAATCCGCATCGGGAATGAGCTTGCTGGTGCTGGCTTCCCACACGGCCCAGGCTTTGGCCGCTTGTCGTCGCACCGCTGGATTTTTATCTGTCAGGCGACGGTAGTAAGCCCCCATCAGATCATGTCGCTCGGCTGGGGGAATTGGCTCTAGGTATTGGGCCCAGGCTTCGGGAAACAAATAGCTGGCTCCCTCTTGATAAAACCAGCGCAGTTCCTGGGGCCGCAGCATGAAAATTCCCCGCAAAATCAACCCCAAACAGCGATCGGGATGGGTTTCTGCATAGGCCAGGGCGAGGGTGCTGCCCCAACTGCCCCCAAACACCACCCATTGCTCGATCGCCAAATGCTCCCGCAAACGCTCAATATCCGCCACCAAATCCCAAGTGGTGTTGTCGGTCAAGTCCGCATGGGGCTGGCTGCGGCCACAACCGCGCTGGTCAAATTGCACGATTCGCCACTGGGTCGGGTCGCAATATTGCCGATAGCTCGGTTGGCTGCCACCGCCGGGCCCGCCATGCAGAATCACGATCGGCTTGCCGGTGGGATTGCCACTTTCTTCAAAGTAGAGGGTGTGGCGATCGGAAACGGGCATTGTCCCTTGGCGATAGGGGTCGATCGGCGGAAATAAACTCATGGCAATCCGTCATGTCAAAATCGTAATGACTATGATATTCTCGTAACAGTTCGTAATTCGTCTAAAACAGCGCAACAGGAGACTCACTCCCATGACCGAAGGTTGCCTCCGTGTGGGCCAAGTTGCCCCTGACTTCACCGCTACGGCCGTTTCTGACCAAGAGTTCAAAGAAATTAAGCTGTCGAACTACCGTGGCAAGTATGTAGTCCTATTTTTCTATCCCCTGGACTTCACTTTTGTCTGCCCCACGGAAATCACGGCCTTCAGCGATCGCTACGCTGAGTTCTCGCAACTGAACGCCGAAGTATTGGGCGTTTCGGTGGACAGCGCCTTCTCGCACCTGGCTTGGATCCAAACCGATCGCAAGTCCGGCGGTGTGGGCGATCTGAGCTACCCGTTGGTTTCGGACATCAAGAAGGAAATCAGCACCGCTTACAACGTGCTGACTGAAGAAGGCATTGCCCTGCGCGGCCTGTTCATTATTGACAAGGAAGGTGTGATTCAACACGCCACCATCAACAACCTGGCCTTCGGCCGCAGCGTGGATGAGACCTTGCGCGTGCTGCAAGCGATTCAATACGTGCAAACTCACCCCGATGAAGTGTGCCCCGCTGGTTGGCAACCGGGCGAAAAGACGATGAATCCGGATCCTGTGAAGTCGAAGGACTATTTTGCCGCCCTGTAATTGACGCAAATTTCGGCGTTCTAGCCGGAATTGGTCGGCTGATGGCCACCGTTGCGATTGCCCTCAGGCTTGGGTAATGGTGGCTCAAGCTCCTCCTTCCTAGGAACCCAACCCGATCGACCGATGAGCCAAAACCTCTCGATCGAGCTGTAGGGTTGGAGATCATTTCTTGGACATCATTTCGAGGTTGGCTGAACTGACTCCTGAGAGAGGGTCGCTATCTTTTGGCAAGATGGCGACTTTTTTGTTAGTTGGGCGTTCGGGATTGGGGTTCGATCGATTCGGTAGACTTTGGGATGAATTGCCCTGCTGAATGGTCTCAAAGCTGTCCAATGAGTCGTCGCCCATCCCCATCATCTGCCGATCGCCCGGATCCTTTGCCTAAGGAGCCTTTGTCTGAGGAGGCGGAGTTTTCGGCTTTTTTAGCCCAGTTGAGCGATCGGTTAGCGGCGACGGAAACCGCCATGGGCCAGGTGCGATCGCGCTTGGAGCAGGTGCGGGCCGATCGGGAGCGGCGAGCCAGTTTGGGCCATCAGGTGGAAGTGGTGCGGGCGGATTTGGCCCGGGCGCGCGATCGAGAAATTCGCAGCGAATTAACGCAAACGATCCAGACCTTGCAGCGGGAGCTGGAAGAGTTGGACTTGGCCTTGGAAAGTCGCCTCTTTGCGGACAGCGGTTTAAAGGAAGTGTTTTGGCAAGCGGTGCGGTTTGGCAGTTTGGGAGTGGTGTTGGGTTGGTTGCTCAAGCTATGGGCCGGTTAATGGCGGGTGGGGCGCTGGTGTGGGCGGTTCTGTTAGGTTTGGGGATCGATCGAGCTGATGCCGATCGGCCGATCGAGCCGCCTCAACCCCCCGTGGATGCGCAAACCCTGGATGCGCAAACCCTGGATGCGCAAACCTTGCTCAAAAACTGGGAAGCGCCCTTGCCCCCGGAGCGTCGGCGGCCCCTGTGGCCCCTGACTCCGCGACCGCCGGTTTCGCTCGATCGCGCCCGGTGGGGGAGTCCTCGGTTGGAATCGCAGTTGCGGCTCTATCGGCAATATTTGGCGACCCATGGCCAGCCGCCGGATTTGTTGATTGTGGGTAGTTCCCGATCGCTCCAGGGCATTGACCCGACGGTTTTGGCCCGTTCGTTGTCAACAACCCTGCGGCGGCCCGTGCGGGTGTTTAACTTTGGCATTAACGGTGCAACGGCCCAGGTGGTGCGCTGGTTGCTGATGGATTTGTTTCCGCCGGACTGGTTGCCTCGGGTGGTGGTTTGGGGCGATGGCTCGCGGGCCTTTAACAGCGGTCGGATCGATCGCACCTTTGCCAGCATTGCGGCTTCCGAGGGCTTTCGACAACTGGCCATGGCCCGCGCCCGGGGCGGTCATCCCTGGTCTGTGGCGCGGTGGCGGGAATCTCCTTGGGGGCGATCGGTCAACGGGTTGCCATCCTTGACCCTCAACAGCAGCACTTATCCCAGCGCGGCCCTGATGCCCGGCCTGATGCCCGGTTGGTTTCAACGACAACCACCCTTGCCACTGCGCCCAGAGCCAGAACTCGATCGGCTGGGATTTTTGGCTGATTTGCGCCGTTTTGCGCCCGATCGCTACTACCAACAATTTCCGAAAGTGCCCGGTCGCTATGACGATATGTACAGCGGTTTTCAGTTGGCAGGCGGTGTTCAAGATCGAGCGGTGCGCCAGTTGATCACCTTTGCTCGATCGCGCGGCATTCGTCTGAGTTTTGTGAACTTGCCCCTCAGTCAGGATTATTTGGATCCGGCCCGGCTGACCTATGAACGGGAATTCCAGACCTATTTGGCACAACTGCGAGATCAGGGGTTAATCGTTCAAGATTGGTTGCTGCGCTGGCCCGATCGCCACGACTATTTCGCAGACCCCAGCCACATCAACCGCTACGGAGCCGCCGCGATCGCCCTGGATTTGGCCCAGGATGCCTGGCTGCGTTGGAATTTGACCCCGATCGCCGGTCGGCCTGCACCGGTTTTGAATGGAGCGCCGAATCGGGAGAACAGTGGGCGATCGGGGCCACTGCGGCCAGCCCCTTAAAAGATTGGCTTTCGCGTTAGAAATCCGAATGGTTGTGGACTCGGATCGTTGGCAATAATCGTTGGCAATGATCACTGGCAATTGCCCTTGGAATCAACCTTGCGATCGGGGGCGAGATCATGAACCGCGATCGGGTAGGTGAGTGGAACCCAAAGGGGGGCGATCGGCTGAATGAGCCACCGAAGCGATCGGGACTAAATCCTTATGGAGCCTTGTTTTACGTCGTTTTGTCGAGACAGTTGGCCGTGAATTAACAAACGGTCTAGTATCTAACAAACGGTGTTAGGATTGCCACAGTAATAGAAAGAATCTCCAAGGATCATCATCATTCATGCAAGAAATTGACAAGTCAATATCCTTTGATGGAAGGGATATTCGGCTGAAGATCGGTTTGCTCGCACCCCAAGCTGGTGGATCGGTACTGATTGGGTCGGGCGATACCGCAGTGTTAGTAACCGCCACCCGTTCCTCAGCGCGCGAGGGCATTGATTTTCTTCCCCTCACTGTTGATTACGAAGAACGGCTGTATGCCGCCGGCCGCATTCCGGGTAGCTTCCAACGCCGCGAAGGTCGCCCGCCGGAAAAGGCAATTTTGACTGGGCGCTTAATCGATCGCCCCCTGCGCCCGCTGTTCCCGAATTGGTTGCGCGACGATATCCAAGTGGTGGCCACCACCGTGTCCCTCGATCCCGACGTGCCGCCGGATGTGCTGGCCGTGACGGGTGCTTCGATCGCCACCTTGCTGGCCCAAATTCCCTTCCAGGGGCCGATGGCGGCGGTGCGCGTGGGTTTGGTGGGCGACGAGTTCATCATCAACCCCACCTATGCGGAAATTGAAAAGGGTGAATTGGATCTGGTGGTTGCCGGATCGCCCGATGGCGTGGTGATGGTGGAGGCGGGGGCCAATCAACTGCCCGAAGCGGACATCATCGAGGCGATCGACTTTGGCTATGAAGCCGTGCGCGACTTGATTCAAGCGCAACGGGACATCATCGCTGAATTGGGTCTGGAGCTGGTGACGGCGGAACCCCCCGCGATCGACACCACCCTCGAAGACTTCATTCGATCGCGCACCACGGGCGAAATCAAAGGCATCTTGTCGCAATTTGAGCTGGGCAAAACCCGGCGCGACGCGGCCTTGGATGCCCTGCAAGCCACTGTGGCCCAGGAAATTGCCGATCGGGCCGATGACGACGCGATCAAAGTGGCCGCCACCGCTGACCCCAAGGCCCTGCCCAAGGTCTTCAAGGCTGTCACCAAGTCCCTGATGCGTCGCCAAATCGTTGAAGATGGCGTGCGCGTTGATGGGCGCAAACTGGACGAAGTGCGGCAGGTCTCCTGCCGGGCCGGGGTGTTGCCCCCGCGCGTTCATGGCAGCGGCCTGTTTCAACGGGGCTTGACCCAGGTGATGTCCGTGGTGACGCTGGGGACTCCCGGCGATGCCCAAGAACTGGACGACCTGCACCCGGACGAACAGAAGCGCTACCTGCACCACTACAACTTCCCGCCCTACTCGGTGGGTGAAACCCGCCCGATGCGATCGCCCGGTCGCCGGGAAATCGGTCACGGGGCCTTGGCAGAACGGGCCCTGGTTCCCGTGTTGCCGCCGAAGGATGCCTTCCCCTACGTGTTGCGCGTGGTGTCGGAAGTATTGTCCTCCGATGGTTCCACCTCCATGGGGTCCGTTTGCGGCTCCACCCTGTCCCTGATGGATGCCGGTGTGCCGATCGCCAAGCCCGTCAGCGGCGCAGCGATGGGCCTAATTAAGGAAGGTGAAGAAATTCGCGTCCTCACCGACATCCAAGGTCTGGAAGACTTCCTGGGTGACATGGACTTCAAGGTGGCTGGCACCGACAGCGGCATCACCGCCTTGCAAATGGACATGAAGATCACCGGGTTGGACATGGGCACGATCGCCAAGGCGATCGAACAGGCCCGCCCGGCGCGTCTGCACATCCTGGAAAAGATGATGGCGGCGATCGATCAACCGCGTGGCGACCTGTCGAAGTTTGCCCCGCGCCTGCTGACCTTCCGGATCGACCCGAGCGACATCGGCATGGTGATCGGGCCCGGTGGCAAAACGATCAAGGGCATCGTCGAAGAAACCGGCGCGAAAATCGACATCGAAGACAGCGGCTTAGTCACCGTGTCCTCGAACGATGGCGAAAAGGCCAAGCGCGCGGCCCAAATTGTCCAAAACATGACCCGCAAGATCGAAGTGGGCAGCGTGTTTGTGGGCAAAGTCACCCGCACGATCCCGATCGGGGCCTTTGTGGAATTCTTGCCCGGCAAAGAAGGCATGATCCACATTTCCCAACTGGCCGATCGGCGTGTGGGCAAAGTCGAAGACGTGGTGGCCGTGGGTGATGAGGTGATCATCAAGGTGCGCGAAATTGACAATCGCGGCCGGATCAACCTGACTCGTTTGGGCATCCACCCCGACGAAGCGGCGGCGGCCCGCGATGCGGCCGAAGCAGCGGCCACCTAAGGAACTGGGGCCTAAAAGCCCCGCCCCGGCCTCCTCCAGCAGCCTATTGGCGAGAGGTATGGGGCCAATTCCATGGCTCTTGCATGAGGGCTACCCAACCTAAAACCGGAGATCGAACAGTCGATCTCCGGTTTTTTGTGGGCATTGTTCTGAATTGGTTCTGAATTGTTTGCAGAACGGCGCTCAACAATGGGAGGCGATCGAACAAAAACGCCGATCGCCCCATGCTGTCAGGCCTCTAGGCAAAAATCACTAGCGAGGTTAACCAGAATCACAGGGAATGATGATGGCGATCGCAGGACTCAGCTCCCGAAATCCTTGACCATAGCTCCTTAGCAGAACGGAGGGAATCTTCGTTGTGACGCTTCCCTCCGCTGTTACCAATCTCTCGATGCCTGACCTCATCCTTGTGGGAATGTTCCCCATGGGTGGGGTCAAGCCTCCATATTAACCAAAGAATTTGCTCAAGCCCGACTTTGCCAGCGCGTGGCCTTTTGATGGTTGGTATTCGGCTCAAATTGTGGTGAAATGCGGACATGAGCCGCCTTTTGTAGCCTTGAAATCAACTTAAAACAAAACCGAAGCCGGTTGAATCTTGGATCTTGAATCTTGAGTCTTGAATCAAGATGGAATTCGTATTGAACGCCTATGGAACGCCTATGGAACTCCTATGGAATTCGGATGGGATCCGCGGGTGACTTGGGTTTGGATCAGGGGTGTTTCCTTGCTGCTGGGGCGGCCCTGTTAAGCTAAGAGCATGAGAAACCCCTGGCCAAGTCGTTTATTCCCACCGGGCGATCGGGCGATCGTTGAAGACTTCTCAGATTGAGCTAACGGAGTCCTACCCTTGTCCCTGTCGGCAACGGGGCACCCTGCGGCCGATCGCACTCATGGACGCATTTGGCTGCGATCGCTGCCAGCAAATTTTTGTGGTGACCGAATCGGGCGATCAAATTGAGCAGGTGTCTTCTGGGGCAATCTACCGACGGCTGTGGCGATGGACAGGAACGCGCTGGCTCTCTGTGCGTCCACCCTTGCGTGAAAATTATTTGCCCATTACCCTTTGGGCTGGATTTGTCTTGGTGTTGGCTTGGTTGCCCCTGATTGTCAAAGGACTGGCAGGCACGGCGGCTTGGCTGTTGCCGGGATTGCTGGTGATTGGGCTACCGCTGTTGTTGTTATGGCTGGCATACCGGCGCTGAGATTATGGTTGGAAATCCCCTGGTTAATTCGGGAGCGCTGGATTTATTTGGGGCATTGGCGGCGGCGGCCCGAGGGCGATCGGCCCTGGTGGCCATGCGTGGTGGCGAGCGATCGCGGGCGCTGAAAGTGATGGCCAAGGCTTTGCGAGCCGCCCAAAACGAAATTTTGGAAGCCAACACACTGGACTTGGAAGCCAGCCGCGAAAAGGCCAACAGCGGCTTGCCGTCCCTGTGGATTAAGTTCACGCCCGATCGATTGCAACAGGTGGCCGATATGCTCGATCGGCTGGCGGATTTGCCCGACCCCACTCGGCAGGCCATTCGCGCCACCCACCAAACCCAATACCTACAAAGCTATTGCCAACTGATGCCCCTGGGGACGATCGCCCTGGTGCATGAAGGCCTGCCGGAACTGGGGGCGATCGCGGCGGGCATGGGCATCAAAACCGGCAACAGCATGATTTTGTATGGCAGCAGCGACACCAAGCACACCAACGCGGCAATCGCGGCGGCCCTCACCGATGGGCTGACGGCTGGAGAATTGCCGCCCGAATGTGTCACAGCCATTCCGCCCGATCGGGATATTTCCATGCGCGACCTGCTGGCCCAGGAGCGCTACTTGAACCTGATTGTGGCCTATGGCCGGCCAAAGCTGGTGCAACAGGCCAGTCAGTTTGCCACCGTGCCCATTCTGGGCGCAGCGATCGGCAATTGCTATCTCTACTGGGCCCTGTCCGGCGAGTTAGACGTGGTGCGTTGGGCCATTTCCGACAGCCACCAGGGCGATCCGGAAGCGGTGAACGCGATCGAAAAGGTGCTGGTTCACGAGCGCCACAACCGATCGATGTTGGGGGTGCTCTTTGGCTCCTTGCAAACGGACGGGTTTGAAGTGCGGGTCGATGCCCATTTGCAACAGGATTTTCCTGACTTGCCCTTGGCAGCCGATGATGAGTGGAATCGGCCCTATTTAACCAAAACCGTTGCGTTTCGCACCGTGGCCAGCGTGGAAGAGGCGATCGCGGTGATTCACACCCAAAGCAGCGGCCACGCGGACTGCATCGCCACCGAGTCCTATCGAGAAGCCCACCAATTTGCCTCCCGCCTCGACAGCGCCTCCACCTACATCAATGCCTCACCCCGATTCCAGCGCAATCCCCGGGGCAGTGCTTCGGTGTTTTTGGGCATGTCGAATCAAAAGGGCTATCGACGCGGGGCGATCGGCCTGGACATGTTGACCACCATCAAGCAAATTGTCCAAGGGGACGGCTAATTTGGCCCCTTGGTTTGATTCGTTCAGGCTCCTTTCAACTGATTCCCAACCATGCCGGTAAGCACTCGTAAGTGGGCCGCCAAACAACAGGTGGCGATCGAAATTCTTGATCGCCTGAAAGTGCTCTATCCCGATGCCACATGCAGCCTGAATTATGAAACACCCGTGCAATTGTTGGTGGCGACAATTCTGTCGGCCCAATGCACCGATGAGCGGGTGAACCTGGTCACACCAGCTCTGTTTGCAAGGTTTCCCGACGCGGTGGCCCTGGCCGGGGCCGATCGAGCCGAGTTGGAAGCCTTGGTGCGATCGACCGGCTTCTATCGCAACAAAGCCAAGAATATCCAGGGCGCTTGCCAAATGATCCTGGACAGATTTGGCGGCGAACTGCCCAAGCGGATGGAGGAACTGCTGTTGCTGCCGGGGGTGGCGCGTAAAACGGCGAATGTGGTGCTGGCCCACGCCTTTGGCATCAATGCGGGCGTGACGGTGGACACCCATGTGAAGCGCCTGGCCTATCGCTTGGGCATGACTGAGCATCAGGATCCGGTGCGGATTGAGCGCGATTTGATGCGGCTGTTGCCCCAACCGGACTGGGAAAATTGGTCGATTCGGCTGATTTATCACGGGCGGGCCGTTTGCGATGCCCGGAAACCGGCTTGCGATCGCTGCCAGTTGGCGGATCTATGTCCCCAAAAGGGACTGGGCGCAACGACAACCAAGGCCAAACCCCAATCCACTGCCCGATCGACCGGCAAAACCAGCAGCAAATCTAATAGCAAAGCCAGTTCCAGCACAGCTAAGGCCAAAACACCCCCCAAACCCTAGCCCCCGTTCAACGATCAAGTCCTTCGCTTCCGAGCTGGGGCCACAGAGCGTGTCAAATCGTTACCAGTTGCGCTCTCCAACCGATCGCCCGTCCTAGAATGAGGGCAGAAGCATTTAGGGATCGAGCGAATGGCTGCAACGGTTGCCGATGTAATGAGCCGCGATCCGATCGTCGTCCGTCGTGACACCTCCCTCATCGAGGTCATCAAACTCCTGGCGGAACAGCGCATTAGCGGCGTGCCCGTGGTGGATGAAGCGGGGCAGTTGATTGGGGTCGTGTCGGAAAGCGATCTGATGTGGCAAGAGACCGGCGTGGATGTGCCGCCGTTCATCACCATTTTGGACAGTGTGATTTATCTCAAAAATCCCCTGCAATTTGAAAAGGAATTGCACAAGGCCTTGGGCAGTACGGTGGCCGATGTGATGAGCGATCGGGTGAAAACCACCAAGCCCGATACATTGCTGCGCGATGCCACGCGGCATTTGCTGGAAGGCAATATTCACCGAATGCCCGTGGTAGATGATGCGGGAGCGATCGTGGGCATCCTGACTCGGGGCGACATCATTCGAGCCATGGCCAACGGGTTGCAATAGGCCAGCATTGCCTGGGCTGTTGAGTGATGGCTGAGGCATGATTTTGAACCGTTTGGGCCGATCGAGCCGGATTTGTGGCCGATCGCTCAGCATCAACAGTGGTTAGGGTTCGGCGGCTGTGGCATTTTGGAAGAGGCCGCTGGAATTTGCTGATCGCTGAGGTTGAAGTTCATGACTGCCGATCGCCCCGTTGCAAATCGTTCTGACTGGCTTGATCGGGCCCTGTTGCCAGCGGGGGCGGCCTGCTTGGCCCTGGCCTATGGGCCGCTGTTGGTGCATTGGGTGCGCGGTTGGCTCACCAAAGACATCAGCATTGAGCATGAATATTTCAGCTACGGCCTGATTGGGCTGCCCTTTGCGGCCTATTTGGCATGGGAAAAGCGATCGCGCTGGCAGCGATTGGCGGATCGATCGCACCCGGTGGGCTGGGGGCTGTTGGGGTTGAGCGTGGCGTTTTACCTGAGCGGCGTGGCCGATTGGGTGAACCTGTCGTTCCCGATCGCCCTCTGGGGGCTTTGTGGTGTTTGGAAAGGGGCGGCCGGTTGGCGGCTGATGGCGGCCCCCTTGGTCTTCACCACCCTGGCCACGCCTAACGAGGTTCCCTACCTCATTTCGCCCTATGTGGTGGGGTTGCAGCGGTTCATTGCCGCCATGGCTGGTTTTTTGCTGAACCAAGTGGGACTGGAAGCGCAGGTGGAGGGCATTTATCTCTACGTGCGCGATCGGGCGGTGGAAGTGGCTCCCCACTGCGCGGGCCTGAAAATGCTCCTGACCTGTTGGTATGTGGGACTGATGGCCATCTATTGGTGCGGCACGGTGCGGGGGCGATCGCCCATCGCTCTGTTTTTGGTGGGAACGACGGTCATCAGCGTGTTGATGAATGTCTTTCGGAACACGATTTTGGCCTACTTGCACGGTACGGGTCAGGACGGCCTGTTCGACTTCATGCATGAGGGAACCGGCGGCGACCTGTATTCAGCCGTGATGTTGCTGACTGTGGTGCTTTGGTTCCGAATCATTGAGCGGTTTGTGGGCGAAGGGCCGGATGCTGCCCTGGCCCCATCGCCCTCGAAGGTTGCGCCCCGACCTGACCCGATCGCGCCGGAGGATCAACCGGAAGTCGCAGAACGAGATCCCGATTTCTAGCGATCGGCTCCTGTGGCTGCAAAACCCTAGATAAACCCTAGAAAAAGGGATTCAGACCCTTGCCCCCCCGATCGGGACGTGGCGAGATCGGGAGTGGAGAGATTGGGTCTAGGACTTTGAGTTTAGGGCGTGTTAAAGGATTCGATGATCCGCAAAAACAACTCCACTCCCATGGCCAGCGCCGTTTCATCAAAATCAAAACGGGGGTGGTGATGGGGGAACGCTAAGCCCCGATCGGGATTGGCCGCCCCCACAAAGAAATAGCAACCGGGGACTTCCTTTAGGAAAAAGGACATATCCTCACCGCCCATGGTTTGGCAGTTGGGCACAACCCCGATCGGCGTTTCAATCACCGTTTCGGCCACCCGTCGCACCCGATCGGCTGCGGCCGGATCGTTGACCGTGGCCGGATAGATCGATCGATAGTCCAGTTCGTACCGGGCCCCGTGGGCGGCGCAAATGCCCGCAATAATCGACTCCACCCGCTCCCGAATCACCCCTTCTAGGGCCGGATTGAAATAGCGCACCGTGCCAGCCAAGCGGGCCTGATCTGCGATCACGTTTTTGGCCGTGCCCGCGTGAAATTCGCCCACGGTCACCACCGCCGAATCGATCGGGTCAATGTTGCGAGCCACAATCGTTTGCAGAGCCGTGACAATTTGCGCCCCCACCAACACCGAGTCGATCGTTTGGTGAGGCATGGCTCCATGGCCGCCTTTCCCAAACAGGGTGCAAGCAAACAGTTCCACCGCCGCCATTAACGGCCCCGGCCGCACGCCTACCGTACCCAGCGGCAAGTTATTCCACAAATGCAGCCCAAAGATGGCATCCACATCGGGATTGTGCAGCACCCCGGCTTCGATCATCGGTTTTGCGCCGCCGGGCCCCTCTTCGGCCGGCTGAAAAATCAGCTTGATGGTTCCGGCCAGTTGCGATCGATGGTGGGCCAAATAATAGGCCGTGCCCAGGGCGATCGCCGTGTGGCCGTCGTGGCCGCAGGCGTGCATTTTGCCCTCGTGGCGCGATCGATAGGGCACTTCGTTTTGCTCTTGCACGGGCAAGGCATCCATATCGGCCCGCAAGGCAATGGTTGGGCCCGGTTGGCTGCCTTTAATGACCGCCACAATGCCGGTTTTGGCGATGCCCGCTTGGTAATCAATACCCCACTCTCGCAGGCGATCGCACACAAAAGCGGCCGTCAGGGCCTCTTGAAATCCCAACTCTGGGTACTGATGAAACTGTCGCCGCCAAGACACCAATTGCGGCAACAAATTTCGCACATCTAACCGTAACTTCGATAGGTCAATTCCTGGAGCGGTGGGTAAGGTGGAAATCACGGAAGTTCAGATACTTTTCAGATTTTCCTTAGACCTTAGCTTAGAGTTTTTCTGTTGGGCCTTGTACGAATGGCGATCGGGAGAGCGATCGGGACAGGGGCAGAATCCAAAACAGCGCGATCGCCCTGAAAATGCGGAAAGCACTCGGTCTGGAAACCCTGAGATCTGCCATAAATCTTGATGCAATTACCCCAAGGTGACGGTCGGTGACGATCAATTGTGGACTTTCATCAACTTCCATCGCGAATTGATCCAGAACGCCCCGATCGCCCTGGCCATTGGCTAGATCGAAAAGAGAATTCAGCGCTAATCACCGGATCCCAAACCGGAGGGAGCCACCATGCTAAAACCGCCACCACCTCCCCCGATCGCCCCCAAGCAAATGAACCTGCTGCGGGTGGTTGCTGCCATGGCCTGGGCCGACGGACATTTGGCCGACGAAGAAATTGAAGTGATGCTCGATCGCTTCAGCCAACTGTTTGCCCGCGACGGCCAACAATCGATCGAACTGAAACAAGACTTGCGGGAATATTTGGTGCAAAATCTGCCCCTGGCAGAAATTGTGCCTAAGCTCACCAACGACGCTGACAAAGAATTGGCCCTGGAATTGGCCTATGAAACCATTGCCTCCAGCGCCCGCACGCCCGATGAAGCGGTGATTAATGCCGAAGAATCCGCCGCCTATGGTGAATTGGTGCGGCTGTTGGCCCTGTCGCCGGACGTGGTGAAACGGATTGAATCGAACAGCAATCAGGCCGGGGCTTCCAAGCAAGACCTAATTGAGTTCTTGGCTCAAAAGCTCGCAGAAACCGACCTGTCCTAAGGCTCGATCGGGAGCAGACCGGAAGCAACGATCCGCCGCCTGCTCCCAGAATCAACCCAGACAAGGGGCTTAAGCCCCTTGTCCCCGTGAGGGTTAGTGCTTGATCAGTCTCCCAAAATACTGATCAGGCATCTGCTAAGACCTTCGCCAAGATTTCGCCAAGACCTCGCCAAGATTTCGCCAAGATCTCAACAAAAACCTCCGCCAAGACCTCAGCTAAGACGATTGCGAAAGGCGCTTCACCGCCCCGCCCGCCAGTAACTGGTGCGCCTCCGTCAGAATATTCAAGACCCGATCGGGATAGGGACTGCGGGCTAAACAGGGGCGCAAGTCTAGCTCCGACAGGCGATCGCCCCGTTGCCCCGGAAACCAGTGGCCCCCATTGCCCAACAGGTTGTAGCGCATCTTGCCATAGGCCACCATGTCAAAGGCCTTCACCAAATTCCACAGCCACACGATCGTTCGCACACTGATTTCGCCCGGCACTTCTTCCGGCTTTGGCAACCCCTGTTCCCAAGTGCGCAGCCAGGCCTTCCCTTCCCCGGGGCCAAACTCGCGATCAAACGCCTCGATCGCCGCTTGCTCCAACCGTCGCGTAATCATCGGCAGTAACTGACCCGGTTGATCCAAAAAGGACAGGGTTTTCAGGTGCTCATCAAAATCGCTAGGCCGAGCGGCCCCCAGGCTCAGGGTATGCACCTGCGGATGGCTTAAACAAAACAAATTGTTAAACACCATCGGACTCAGGGGCTTGCAGAGTTCCACCAATTTGGGCGATGGCTCGTATAGCAGTCCCCCTTTATTGGCTGGACTGATAATAAACACGCCCATATCCAACTGGGTGGCCGCCTCGATCGCCCGCCAGTTGGTTTGGTTGATGTAATACCAATGCAAATTGACGTAATCAAATTGGTTGGACTGAATCGTCTCCATGATTACGTCCAGGGGCCCATGGGTGGAAAATCCAATGAACCGCACTCGCCCCTCCGCCTGCCAGCGTCTGGCGCGATCGAGGCAGCCCCCCGGCCGCAACGTCCAGTCCAAATGCTCACGGGTGTTAATTCCGTGAATGCCCAGCAAGTCCACATAGTCGAGCTTGAGGTAGCCCATGGACTGTTCAAAGTCCCGCTCAAAGTCGGCCACCTCGGCAGCAGGCCCCACCTTCGTTTGCACAATCAAATCCTGGCGGGGATATTGCGGCAGCACCCAACCGAGTTGCATCTCGGAGCTGCCATAGCCCCTCGCCGTCTCAATGTGGTTAATGCCCAAAGCAAGGGCCCGCTCGATCGTGGCGGCCAAATTGGCTTGGCCCGCCGCGTCAATTTGTGTGGGTGAGAGGTCTTGCCAGGCCTGTTGGTAGCGCATTCCACCACAGGAAAACACCGGCATTGATAGCTCTGTGCGCCCAAACCGTCGATAAAGCATGGGTTTTTGGGATCTGAGGAATTGTTTTAGAAACAAGGGAATGCGTGGCAAGGTTCAATAACCCAATGCTAGACAGCCATACCCCATGCTAGACAGCGATGCTGAATGCCGCGCCGGATCGCCAGTTCAGCCATGTTGGCTGGGGCGGACTGGATCCGTGGCCCATAACGCACCGTTGAAGGGAAGCGATAGGATTAAGTCATGTTTAAAATGGCCGCCCATTTCCTAATCCCCAACCCCTTGTGTTAGGAGTCTTCCCATGGATATCACAGAACTGAATGAACTCGAAAGTTCCGTCCAAGACCTGATTTCGGCGGCAAAGGTCGAGCTAGAAGCGAAACGCCTAGAAAAGCAGCGAGACGAATACTATCAACATGCCCTTGCGGAAATCGAAGCCCGGTTGAACGCGGTGTTAGCGCAAGTGCAAACCACCCTCAAAGAGTTGCCGGCCGATGAGTTTGGCGACAGCATAACCCGCCGCAAACTCCAAGAGAAGGAAGCGGATATTTTGCAGCAACTGGCCGATGCGCCGCGCTTGGCTTCAGAAGCGGCCGATCGGCAGTTGATTTTGCAAGAAGAACGACTGATTGAGGAACGCTTACTGGATCAAACAAACCGGTGGCGCTATGAGCTAAGGGAAGACCTGCTGGACATGATTCGCGACCAGCAGGATTTTTATAGCGCAACGGACGCGGCCGTGGCGATTCGGGGTTATATGCATGACCTGAAGGCGATCGATGCCCTCACGGAAGTGCTGGAAGCCTTGATGGATCAAATTAACCAACACAGTGAAGAAGGGCCGGTGGCCAAGCGTCGGGGCAATGATGAACAGACGCTGATGTTTATTTATGAAAAGGCGATGCAGAATCGGGCGCGGGTGGAGCGCAGTCCCGATGTGCGGCCCCAAACGCGGCATCGATCGTCTGAGCGCCGTCCCAATCCCTACTCGGAGTTGGCGGGTAAGGTGGTGGTTTTTGGGGGCCACGATCGCTTGGAGTCGGCGGTGCGCAATCGCTTGCGGGAATCGAAGGTGGAATTGGTTTGGTGTACGGCCCAGGCGGGCCTGAACATGGCTCAGCAGGGGGAAAGCCACATCTCCAGCGCGGACTTGGTGATTATCGTGACCGGTTATGCCAGCCATTCCTTGACGGAAAAGGCGATTCAGTCGGCTAAGAAAATGGGCATTTCACCGGAGATGGTGAACACCACGGGGATGACCAAGCTGCTGGAGACGATCGAGTTTGGGCTGAAGGCGAAGTTGCTGGCGAAGCGCTTGGGGGGTTAGGGGCGATCGTCTGAAACCCTAACTCCGCCCTTGGCAGAGATCGTAAGGAGCAAGGGGCTTAAGCCCCTTGTTACAGCGATTAGGGTATGGACAATGAACCGTTTTCGCTAGATTCCAGTAAGAAGCGACAGGCCCCTTGGGTTCAGCGTTGGTTGGCGGGCCGGCGGCCCCGGCCGTTGCCCAGCGGTTTAGAATGGATTGCGCATCAGTTTGAAGATTTGTTGAGGAATGGCGAGGGGGTGCGATCGCCGGGGTGGGGAGGATCTAGCCCCTGCCGATGATCCAAGGAATTTCCTGCGCAATCTCCCTGGAGAGCTTCTCCCTGGAGAATGGCCCCTGAGAAATCCTGCTCGTCTTGCCTTGCTCCGGTTTTCGGCTGCTGTTTTAGCTACCTGCCAGCCCCGGTCTCTGTTCTGGTTGCTATCCAACGGTGTCAGACCCTGGGGCCGGGCGATCGCCCCTGACTCTCGCGCGGCCTATGACCCCTGCAATTGCGATTCGGAACCTACAAAAACGCTATGGCGACGTTACCGCCGTTGATCACGTATCGCTGGAGGTGAAACCCGGCGAGATTTTTGGCCTGTTGGGGCCCAACGGCGCGGGCAAAACCACCACGATTCGCTGTCTTTGTACCTTGGCCCAGCCGGATGGGGGAGAAATTTTTGTGTCGGGGGTGTCGGTGTTGCGGGAACCCCGATCGGCCCGTAAGCGGTTGGGCTATGTGGCTCAGGATGCTGCGTTGGACAAGGTGTTGACCGGGCGGGAAATGCTGGAGTTGCATGGTGCGCTCTATCACTTGCGACGCGAGGCGATCGGGCAGCGGATTGCAGCCATGGCGGATCTGCTGGGGCTGGGTGACTGGCTCGATCGGAAAACGGGAACCTATTCCGGCGGCATTCGCAAGCGCTTGGACTTGGCCACGGGGCTGCTCCACGAGCCAGATGTGCTGGTGTTGGATGAACCCACGGCGGGGCTGGATATCGAAAGCCGGATGGCCGTGTGGGAGTTTTTGCGGAAGTTGCCCCAGTGGGGGACAACGGTTTTGATCACCAGCCATTACCTGGAAGAGATTGATGCGCTGGCCGATCGGGTGGCGATTTTGGATCAGGGCCAGGTGATTGCCCTGGGCACACCGTCGGAGTTGAAGGCTCGGTTGGGGGGCGATCGCATTTCCCTGCGCATTCGGGAATTTACCCCCGCTGCCGAGGCGGAAACGGCCCAAACCCTGCTGACGGCGCTGCCCTGTGTCAAGGATGCGATGATCAACCGGAGCCAGGGAAATACGCTGAATTTGGTGGTGGATGATCTCGATCGGGGGTTGACCCTGGTGCAGCAGGCCTTGGAACAGGCGGGGTTGCCGGTGTTTGGCATTGCCCAATCGCGCCCGAGTTTGGATGATGTTTATCTGGCTGCGACGGGCCGGACATTGCTCGATGCGGATTTGGCAGCGGGCGATCGGGATCCTAAGCTGGCCCGCAAGCAAAATATGCGCTAGGCCTCAGACCATTCCTTCCAGAGTTTCCAGTTCTCCATCTAGTTCTCTCTATTCACCCCTACCCTCCAGATTCCCCTAAGCCTCATGAGCACGACTTTGCCCACGGACAGTCCCACCCGATCGCCCGCCCTGGAACCCTCGCCCCTGGCGGAATTTTGGCAAGAAACGGCGGCCCTGCTGCGACGGTTGTTAATTCAACTGCAACGGCGGCCGGTGACCTTGGTGGCCGGCACTATTCAGCCCCTGATGTGGTTGGTTTTGTTTGGGGCCCTGTTCCAAAATGTCCCGGCCGATTTGTTTGGCGATCATGTGGGCTATGGGCAGTTTTTGGGGGCGGGGACGATCGCCTTTGCGGCCTTTAGCGGGGCGCTGAATGCGGGCTTGCCGGTGATGTTCGATCGGGAATTTGGCTTTCTGAATCGGCTGTTGGTGGCCCCCTTGGTGTCGCGCTTTTCGATCATCACCGCCTCGGCCCTGTATATTGGCTTGCTGGCCTTGATCCAAACCGTGGCGATCGTGATTGCGGCGGCTGTTTTGGGGGCTGGGCTGCCGGGGGTGGCGGGGTTGGCCGTGGTCGGGGCGATCGTGCTGCTGTTGGTGGCGGGGGTCACCTCCCTCAGCTTGGGTCTGGCCTTTGCGCTGCCGGGCCACGTGGAATTAATTGCCGCTATTTTTATCACCAACTTGCCCCTGCTCTTTGCCAGCACGGCCTTGGCTCCCTTGTCGTTCATGCCCGGTTGGTTGCAGTGGGTGGCGGTGTTGAATCCCTTGAGCTACGCGATCGAACCCATTCGCTATCTTTATCTGCATCCGGACTGGAGTTTTAGCAGCATTGTCATGCAAGCGCCCTTTGGATCGGTTAGTTTTGGTATGGCCCTCGGGGTTCTATTCATTTTTGATTTGGTGGCGATCGGGCTTGTGCGGCCATTGCTGCAACGGCGGATGGCATAGGACGCTGGATCGCAGGAGCAGGCTAGACGTGGCATGGAGCAGAATCTAAAAGACAAGCTGGATTGCTTTTTAGCATCCCCCTATGGACGCACGATGCTGGGGGAATACGCTTACCTCCATGCCTCGGAATGGTTGCAACAATATTGCGAAGCGGCCGGCGCAATGGCGAATTTGCCGGACTGGTTGCTCCTCCTGTTGGAGTTGGGGCAAGAGTCGGCGGAGATTTTTGCGAGTTTGACCGATGCCGGAACCCTGGAAACCGATCGCAAAACCATGTCCCTGTTGCTGGAGCGACGGGGGCTCCTGCTGGCCCAAACCAGCGGCCGGCTGCGACAGACCTTGGAACTCCATCGCCCGGGCCTTGACCTCAGCCAGGATGCAATCGAAGACGCTAGCCTATTGGCATCAACCCATCCACCGCGATCGGGGTTGGCGGGTTCCGGCCGTCGCGACAACATCGTGAATCGCAACCACTGGGAACCGAAGGCGGACTTTTTGCCTCACAGTGAAAGGCGGGTGATTGGCGATGTGGGGGGCACCCCTCTGCTGTTGGTGGGCTACGAAAAAAACCAGTCCCGATCGCCCATGGTTGCTCGCGCCACTTCCGGCAACCCTCAACAGGATTCGCTGTTTGCGGTTCCCCTGTCCGATTTGCTGGTGCATTCTAACGAACCCGTTAATATCCCTGAATTGGAGTTAGCTGAATCATGAGCCATCCCTCGATCGCTCCCTCGATCGCCTGGTTGTCGGGATCCTCGATCGTCACCGTCTTGAGCATTCTGGCCTTGGGCAGCAACCCCGCGATCGCCCAATCCTCGGCCCTGGGTGACCCAAATGCCAATGGATCGTCCGGTGATGTGCGCCCCAATGAAGTGTTTCAAGGCTCCGGCGTTTCTGCCCAAGATTTGATTCGCAACATCATGTTGGCCCCGGGGCAAACCCTGGATGATTTCAATCAACAACAGTCGGGACGGATTGACAACGCTGCCAATGAGTTTTTGCGCCAGCGCCAGCAGCGATTGGAACAAAACGGCCAAGGCGGTGCTAGCGTGACCCCCAGCAGCCCAACTCGCAATTAATTCGCGATGCGGTCTACAAAAACCCCGCTCGATCGAGTCGCGATCGGGCGGGGTTTTGCGGATCGAAATGCGGATCGAGATGCGGATCTGAATAACGATCGGAAATAACTGGGTGGATTGGGTCGCGCTGAATTGCTGGGCTGAATTACTGGGCTGAATTGCTGACCCAGCCCCAAACCCTACAGCAAGTTCAAATCCGTCACGGCTCCCAGGCTGCTGGAAGAGACCAACTTGGCATATTTTGCCAACGTGCCTCGTTTGTAGCGCGGTTCCGGCGGTTGCCAGTTAGCCCGGCGGGCCGCCAGCTCCTCATCGGACACATTCAGTTGCAGCTTGCGGTTCGGAGCATCGATCGTGATGCTGTCACCCTCCTGCACCAGGGCGATCGTGCCACCCACGGCCGCTTCGGGAGCCACGTGACCCACCACCATGCCATAGGTTCCACCCGAGAAGCGCCCATCGGTGATCAGCCCCACCGAGTCGCCCAGACCCGCACCGATGATCGCCGCCGTCGGAGCCAACATTTCCCGCATTCCGGGGCCGCCCTTGGGCCCTTCATAGCGAATCACCACCACATCACCGGGGTTGATTTGATTCGCCAAGATCGCCTTTAAGCAATTCTCTTCCGACTCAAACACCCTTGCCGGGCCGGTGATCACGGGATTTTTCACGCCGCTGATTTTGGCCACGGAACCTTCGCTGGCCAGGTTGCCCTTCAGAATGGCCAAGTGACCCTGTTGATAAAGGGGCTTGTCGAAGGGACGGATGACATCTTGGTCGGGGCGCGGTTCGTCGGGGATCTCCGCCAGGGTTTCCGCGATCGTCTTGCCGGTGATTGTCAAGCAATCCCCATGCAGCAGCCCCTGATTCAGCAAAATTTTCATCACTTGGGGGATGCCGCCGGCCTTGTGCAAGTCGGTGGCCACATAGCGACCGCTGGGCTTCAGGTCGCAGAAAACGGGCACGCGGGCGCGGATTTCTTCAAAGTCGTCCAGGGTGAGGGGCACCCCGATCGTGTTGGCGATCGCCAGCAGGTGCAACACCGAGTTGGTGGAACCGCCCACGGCCATGATCACGGAAATGGCGTTTTCAAAGGCCTTGCGGGTCAAAATTTGCTTCGGTGTGCGGCGTGCTCTGATCGCTTCGGCCAACACGCGGGCAGACTCGGCCGCGCTGGCGTTCTTCTCGTCATCCTCGGCGGCCATGGTTGAGGAGTAGGGCAGGCTCATGCCCATGGCCTCGTAGGCGCTGGACATGGTGTTGGCGGTGAACATGCCGCCGCAGGAACCCGCACCGGGACAGGCGTTGTGTTCCACGGCCATCAGCCGGGCTTCGTCAATTTTGCCAGCGCTGAATTGGCCCACGGCTTCAAAGGCGCTGACGACAGTGAGATCTTCTCCGTGCAGATGGCCGGGTTTGATCGTGCCGCCATAGACAAAGATGGCGGGAATATCCAATCGGGCCATGGCGATCATGGCTCCGGGCATGTTTTTATCGCAACCGCCGATCGCCAGGATGCCATCCAGACTTTGGCCGTTGCAGACGGTTTCGATCGAGTCGGCAATTACGTCCCGCGACACCAGGGAATATTTCATCCCTTCAGTGCCCATGGAGATCCCGTCACTGATCGTGATCGTGCCGAAAATTTGGGGCATTACGCCAGCTTCGCGGGCTGCGGCCATGGCGCTGTCGGCCAGGGTGGCAATGCCCATGTTGCAGGGGGTGATGGTGCTGTAGGCGCTGGCGATGCCGACGATCGGTTTGCTGAAGTCATTGTCACCAAAGCCCACTGCACGGAGCATGGCGCGGTTGGGCGATCGCTGCACACCGCTGGTGATCTGTTGGCTGCGGAAATTGTCGGACATGGGGTTTTGCTCTCTCTAGCCGATCCAGAAAAGCGATCTTTAATTGTCGCACTGGGTCTGTCGAATCAAGCTGAACAAATCTCGATCGCCTGGTTTCTTAATGGTTTGGATGGTTTGGGGGACTGGAATAGCTTGTTGGGGAGCTGTTTGGTTCCATAATTGACGCTCCCGCCGGTTGATTGCTGGTTTTGCTGCTGGCTGGGTTGTTGGCCTTGCCGCTGGCCTTGCTGTTGGTCTGGTTATCGGGTTGCTGGCTGGGTTGACGGCCCGGTTGAGAACTGGATTTGCCATTGGCCAGAACGCGATCGCCCGCGCTGGTCTCGGAGCCTGGGAGGGGGGCGGTGGTGAAGCGATCGACCGCCAATTGCAGGTAGGCCGCTTCTTTTTCAATGCCAATAAAGGCGCGATCGACTCGTAGGGCTGAAAGGCCCGTTGTGCCGCTGCCGCTGAAGGGATCGAGCACCAAATCTCCCGGATTGGTGCTGGCGGAAATGATTCGATCGAGTAAATCCAGAGGCTTTTGGGTGGGATGTTTGCCTTGCAATTTCTCCGAAGCCGGTGGGGTGGGAATTGACCAAACACTCCGCATTTGTCGGCCAGAAAGCTTGAGGGGATCGCGGGGAAAATCTCCCAGCTTCATGGCTTCATAGTTAAAGACATGTTTTCCTTTTTTGCTTTTGCGGGCCCAAATTAGGGTTTCATGGCTGGCCGTAAAAAAGCGACAGGATAAATTGGGACTAGCGTTGGGTTTATACCAACAAATTTCGTTCAAAACATGAAAATCCAAACATTGCAGTGCAAAGCCACAGGCATAGATATTGTGATAGGTTCCTGAAATCCAAATTGTGCCATTGGGTTTCAAGATCCGCCGACATTCCTGAATCCAAGCGCGGTGAAATTCAAAATCCTGTTCAATGCCATTGCTGCGATCCCAATCGCCTTTATTGACACTGACGGCCCGGCCGCCATGACAGGTAAACCCGTTATTAGACAGGTTATAGGGCGGATCAGCAAAGATCAGATCCACACTATTGGCCGGGAACAGGGGCAAAATTTCAAGGCAATCGCCCTGGTAAAGGGTGCATCGATCGCGCTGGTAGAACGGCTGGACTGCCACAGAAGGCTCGGACATGGTTCTAGGCCAAACGACACACCAAAAGGAAGGCTGGAACGGGACAAAACCACGCCCCGATCGACATAGAAAGATCAGCTTATCGAGAAAGCAAGATTGTGGCTAGCTAAATCCGCTGCTTAAACTTAGTCGCAAACCTAATCTAAACCGTTGGTTAACTCTACTATCAACCCTAATCTAATGCAGGGAACCGTAGCTAGGTTAGCCAGAAAATAACAATCTGGCTAGGTAATTTGCCAACTTTGTTTACGGATCAATGGGCTAATCTTGACGCTGGGCCAGCGCTTGAGGGCTTTTGGGAAACGACAAATTAAGACCGATGCCGCTGTTCACGGCCTGAAAATTTTGGAACGGGAGCCAAGTTGTGGTCGGAGGTCATCCATGGCCACCGGTTGATGGGCGATCGCCCGCCGAGTGAGTCGCGATCGCCGGTTAACAGGCCGGTTCAGTTGATTGGGCCGATCGATTCGATTGGGCTGATCGATCCGATCGAGCCGAGCCAACGGATCGCGCCAAAACTTCACGGGTAAATTGGGCCGCTGGGCCCGTCACGAAGGGGATGCTCGATGGTCTAACGGTTGATTAACCGATTAACCCCACCGATCGTCGCCTTTGCCCAAGGGTTCGTCCAGGGCCATTTGTTCGATCGCGCTGGCAATTTTTAGGGCCTTCAGGGCCTGTTCGCCGCCGATCGAGGGTTGCATCTCGCCCCGCACACAGTTCACAAAATGCTCCAATTCCGCATGGAGCGGCTCCGTGTTCCCGATCGCCACCGACTCGATCGACCCATCCAATCGATAGCAAGCCTGACTGGCGCGATCGCCTGCCGGATAGCTGGAGGTTTTGCGATGAACCAAAATTTGACGCGCCAGGAAATCCGCCTCCACCAGTGAATCCTGGCAATGGGCCGCAATCCGGCGAATTTTGCGGTGTGTCACCTTGCTGGCCGTCAGGGTAGCCACAATCCCATTGGCAAAGCCCAGGGTTGCCGTCACATAGTCCAACTGACCGGAAGCGGCCCGGCTGCCGCTGGCCGACAAACGCACCACCGAGGAGTTGGCAATTTCCAAAATCAGATCAATGTCATGGATCATCAAGTCCAACACCACCGACACATCATTGGCGCGATCGGCGTGGGGACTCATGCGATGGGCTTCGAGCGCTAATACCCGCTCCGTTTTCAGAACGTTGAAGCATTCTTGAAACGTGGGGTTAAATCGCTCAATATGTCCCACCAGCAAAATGCATTGACGTTCGGCCGCCGCATTCACCAGGGCCTCCGCTTCAATGATGCTGGCGGCGATCGGTTTTTCCATGAGCACATGCACCCCAGCCCGCAGGCAATCCATGCCCACGGTGTAGTGCAGCTTGGTGGGAACCGCGATGCAAACCGCATCCACCAAGGGCAGCATGTCTTTGTAGTCTTCAAAAAACCGAACGCGGTATTTGCTGGCCAATTCCAGCCCCCGTTCCACATTCAGATCTGAAATTCCCACCAATTCGGCATCCTTAAGCAAGCTCAGGATCCGGGCGTGGTGTTGTCCCATGTTGCCGACCCCGATCGCGCCAACGCGGATGGGATGGTGGCTCGGCCGGGCAAGGGCAGGCCGAATTTGAGCATCGAGCGATTCGCTACGGGATTGCACGCGCGTTTAACAGCAGCAGTGAAGGGGCAATGGGGCGAGGAGTGATGCCGCCAGCGTCGGCCGGCCACATCCTACCATAGGGTGGATTTTCGCAAGAATTCTTGACCCATGACCGTCGTACCGCCTGGAACTCCGGAAGCCGCCCCAACGCCCTCTGCTCGATCGCCCCAGTGCCAACCGCCCAAAGCCGTTGTGTTGCTCTCCGGTGGTTTAGACTCATCCACGGTGCTCTATCAAGCCAAGGCCGATGGGTGCGACTGCTACGCCCTGTCTTTTGATTATCAGCAGCGCCACCGTCGGGAACTGCAAGCGGCTGTGGCGATCGCCCAGGCGGCCGGCGTGGTGGCCCATCAAGTGGTGCGGTTTGACCTAACCCAATGGGGTGGCTCGGCGCTGACCGATAACCAGCTTGATTTGCCGAGCGATCGGCCCTTGGACGGCATGGCGACGGAAATTCCGATCACCTATGTGCCGGCCCGCAACACGATCTTTTTGAGCTTTGCTCTGGCCTACGCGGAGGCGATCGACGCGCAACGGGTTTATATCGGCGTGAATGCCCTGGACTATTCCGGCTATCCCGACTGCCGGCCCGACTACTTGGCGGCCATGCAGTCGGTGTTTCAGTTGGGCACGCGCCAGGGTCGGGAGGGCCAGCCGATCGAAATCGTTGCGCCCTTGGTGGAGCTACGCAAAACGGACATTATCGAGCTGGGCAATCGGTTGGGCGTGCCTTGGGCGGATACGTGGTCTTGCTATGCGGGGGGCGATCGCTCCTGTGGCCGCTGCGATTCCTGTCGGCTGCGGCTGGCGGCCTTCGCGGAATTGGGCCTAACCGATCCAGTCCCCTACGAAGTTCTTCCCTCACAATAGACTCAATTCTGATGTGTGCTATGGTTGGAGAATGAGACCTAGCCAACCACATCAGAGCTTTCGGTTTTGAGTCTGATCAGGTCAAAAGAAACTAGAGACTGCTGACCTAATCGTTGATCTCTAGTTTCAATATCTTTGGCTCGATCGTTATGATTCATGAAAACTTCCTAGAAAATCATAAAAACATCAGTCCTAAATCTTAACTGATTTCATAGGCTTAAATTTTAAAACCACTGAAAAGGCTAAATAAAAATGACTAAGAAAATTGCTCTTTTTAACCACAAAGGTGGAGTAGGCAAAACCACAACCACCTTTAATTTGGGTTGGATGTTAGCCAAAAAAGGTAAACGAGTAATCTTGGTTGATAGCGATCCTCAATGTAATTTGACGGGCATGGTGTTGGGTGATGCAACAGAAGAGGATGAAGAAAGAGTTCAAAAGATCTACAAGACAACATCAAATATAAAGACAGGCCTTGCCCCTGCGTTTGAATCCCAGCCACGGGCGATTGAAGCCATTGATTGTGTGCCTGTAGAAGGCTGTCAAAATCTATTCCTTTTGCCCGGTCATCTTAGCTTTGCTGAGTATGAAGTGGCACTTGGATTCGCTCAAGAGTTAAGCGGTTCAATTCAGGCTTTGAGAAATATACCAGGAGCAATCAATGACTTGTTAGATAAGACGGCAGAAAAATTTAATGCTGATTATATTTTGATTGATATGAGTTCAAGCTTGGGAGCAATCAACCAGAATTTACTAGCAATTAGTGACTTTTTTCTGATTCCTACAACTGCTGATTTCTTTTCGATAATGGCTATTGACTCTCTAGTCAAGGTCTTACCTAGATGGTACGCATGGGCAAAAGTCGCAAGCTCACTGCAAGTTCTTCGAGAAGCTCATTACCCTTTTCCAGCGACAAAATTGAAATTTTTGGGAGTTATTATACAAAATAATCGCATTATTCACGGTAAAGCAACAACAGCCTTTCAAAATTGGATTGAAAAGATTGAGAAGGCAGTTTCTGAACAGCTTATTCCGGCACTTCAAAAAAGTAATATGACGTTGCCTGATTATTTATATCGAGAGCAAGGAGTGCAAGACAATCTTTCCTTAGCTAAAATTCCCAACTTCAATAACTTAATTGCCTTGTCTCAAGAGCACCGAACGCCTGTCTATGATTTGACTCCTGAGCAACTTGGGCAAACAGGTATTGTTCTGAAAAGTAATCAAAAGAAGCAAGAAGAGTTTAGACAAATGTTTTCTGATTTGGCCGATAAGATTATTGCGCTTAGTTCTGAAAGTTCGGTGTATGCAGTCAGCCCTTGATCAATTTCGCATCAGTATTGGTCGAGTTAGAGACCTGATTGCACTACACAATTCTATGAAAGCTCAGGCAACCGGTGCATTGGATGTGTCGGATATGCTGCGTGCAGCTTTGGTGCTGACGGTGAGTGCTCTGGATTACTATATCCATGAGGTTGTGACGCTGGGAATGCTGGAAATCTATCGAGGCGATCGCCCTGAGCCAAGCCCTGCCGGAAACATAGCCCAATCAGCCTTTGCCCGCTTTCAGGTTTCCTTGGGTAATGCACGTCAAGATCGCCTGACTGCAATCAATCTCGCAGATTGGCTGGAGTTTGAAATTCAAAAACTTCAGGGTTATGAATTCCTGCAAAATACTTATACCATTTCCGAATTAATTCCAGTTTTGTCTAATAGTCTTTCCAATAAACTAGATGACACTTTGTGGTTAGAAACAGAAATTCGAGAGCGTTTGAGATATCAGAGCTTTCAGCAGGCTGAAAAAATTGCTGATGCAATTAGGCTAATTTCCGATCAAAAGCTATGGGATACAGTTGCTGATCGAATGAAAAGATCCGCAAAAGAGGTTAAGCAACAACTTAGCTTGATTGTGGATCGAAGAAATAAGATTGCTCATGAAGCCGATATTAATCCAATATTGGGAATTGGCGAACGTTGGGGAATTGATGAAATGCAAGTGAGCGAAGCTGTGGATTTCATTGTTGGTGTAGTCGAAGCTATTCATCAGGTTATTCAGGTTGGGTGACTCAGGGGCCAAGAGTTGCTGATCAGATAGATTAAATATCCACAAAATTGACTGAGTAATAAGTTTGTTACCCGATCGCCCAAGAAAGGGTAGGGGCAGTGGATCGATCAATCGCTCGGAATTCCGCTACCATATGGGTCGCTTGACCGCTGTTGCTGAAAGTTGACCCCCTTGCCGTGACCGTTTCCCGCCGCCCGATCGCCGTTGACCTGTTTGCCGGAGCCGGAGGGATGTCCTTAGGGTTCGAGATGGCGGGGTTTGATGTGGCGGTGGCGGTGGAAATTGACCCGATTCACTGTTTAACCCATCAGTACAACTTTCCGCAGGGGGCGGTGCTCTGTCGGAGCGCGGCGGAGGTGACGGGGGCGGAAATTCGGCAGCAATTGGCGGCGGTGTTGCGGGGCGATCGCCCGAGTGATTCCGAACGGGTTCGTGATTCAGCGTTGACCAGCCGCCTAGGGCTAGAAGAACCAGAGCTGGAAATTGATGTGCTGTTTGGGGGGCCGCCCTGCCAGGGATTTTCCATGATGGGAAAGCGGGCCTTTGATGATCCGCGAAATGCCTTGATGTTCCACTTTGCTCGGTTGGTGAATGAGCTGCGGCCCAAGTATTTTGTGATTGAAAATGTGCGGGGCATGACCCTGGGCAAACATCGGGCGTTTTTGAGCGAATTAATTGATTTATTTGCCGATTTTGGCTACCAAGTGGAAGCCAACTATCAGGTTTTGAATGCGGCCCATTACGGCGTACCGCAGGATCGCCAACGTTTGTTTCTGTTGGGGGCCCGATCGGGCTGGCCGCTGCCCAGCTATCCAGCGCCCCAAACCCGCCGCCCGCCGGTTTGCAAAAGCGCCAAGCGCGATCGAACTCTGGCCCATTTGCCCATTTGCCCCACCGTGGCCGGGGCGATCGGGGATTTGCCCGACGTGGATCAATATCCCGAACTGCGATCGAGCGATTGGTTGGACTTGGGCCAACTGGCCGATCCCCCTGGCGACTATGCCCGCTGGTTACGGGGCGCATTGCGGGATCCTGCTGATTTCAGCCATCCCCGTCGATCGCCTCGATCGGGCTTGTCCGGTTGTTTGCGTACCGACCACAGCGCCGCCTCAGTGGCCCGGTTCCAAACCACGCCCCCCGGCGAAGTCGATCGGATCAGTCGCTTTTTAAAACTGCATCCCGAAGGCATTTGCAACACCCTACGGGCCGGAACCCCCAGCAATCGCGGTGCGTTCACCTCGCCCCGGCCCATTCACCCCATCCAAGGGCGTTGCATCACCGTGCGCGAAGCGGCCCGCCTCCACTCCTACCCCGACTGGTTCTGTTTTCACGGCACGAAATGGCATGGAATGCGGCAAATTGGTAACTCAGTGCCGCCCCTGTTGGCGCGGGCTGTGGCTGCCCAGGTGCGATCGTGCCTGCCGGGCGAACCCACCCTGCCCGATCGCCCCATCCCGATCGGCGATCCTCAGTGGTTGAGCTACACCATGAGCCAAGCCGCCGATTTTTATGCGGTCAGCCGCCACGCGATCGCCCCGCGTCGTCGGCAAAGGGATCAGGCCCCTGCGGAAGCACTTTCCTGAGCTGCGTTTTGCGAATTTCCCGGCTATTTCCCAGCTATTTCCTAGTTAGGATCAACCAGCTCTCTCAATTCCTAATTCTCAATTCCTAATTCTCAATTCCTAATTCTCAATTCCTAATTCTCAATTCCTAATTCTCAATTCCTAATTCTCAATTCCTAATTCTCAATTCCTAATTCTCAATTCCTAATTCTCAATTCCTAATTCTCAATTCCTAATTCTCAATTCTTAATTCTCAATTCTTAATTTTGGGACTATTCCTAAACCGCGCTCTTGCCTTGCAGTTGGGCCGGCTCGATCGGCAGCTCAATCACAAATTCCGTGCCCTGGCAAGGTTCCGAGATGCAGCGCAACCGCCCCCCGTGGCGTTCCGTCACAATTTTGTAGCTAATTGACATGCCCAGACCCGTGCCTCGATGGGCGGACTTTGTTGTGAAAAACGGCTCAAACATCTTCGATTGAATATCTCTGGGCATTCCGCACCCATTGTCACGAATCGAAATGCGCAGCCATCCAGAATTAATCAAAGCTGTTTCAATCCAAATTTTGGGTGATTCTCGTTTTGTGCCCGATCGCGCCGGTAACTCACAAGCCTGATTATGGTCTTCCAGGGCATCGATCGCATTCGCTAAAATATTCATAAAAACCTGATTAATCTGTCCCCCATAACAAGAAATTGGTGGCACATTACCATAGTTTCTAATAATTTCAATGTTCGAGGAAACCTTAGCTTTGTTGAGTCGGCTCTTCAGAATCATTAATGTATTATCAATACCTTCATGAATATCAAACCAATCCAGCGCACTAGCATCCAAGCGTGAAAATTGACGTAACCCCTCCACAATTTCACGAATTCGCTGACTGCCAATCCGCATGGACTGAAGCACCTTTGGAAAATCATCCAAAGCAAAAGCAAGGTTTTCCAAGTCCAAACTAGCCAAAGCCACAGCACCATCCAAAGAATGCTCAGTATCAATGGCTTGATCTTCAGTATTTGAGCCTAACGTGGCTTCACTCAACCAACTCCTGGATGAATTGGCATGGGATATCTCGTGCCATTCCCTTGCTCGGGGAGAGGCTTTTAATAAAATCTGACAAGCCGCTAGCAAATCTTGAGCATAATTGAGGCAGTGATCTAAGTTGCCATAAATGAAATGTAAAGGGTTATTGATTTCATGAACAATGCCTGAAATCATTTGCCCCAAAGTGGACATTTTTTCGGCTTGTACAAGTTGAATTTGTGTTTCTTTTAGCTCCTTCAGTTGTTGTTCAAGCTGGCGAGCTTGTTTTTCCGCCTTAAATCGCAAATGTTCCTGAATGGATAAAGCGTCTTTTAACTGCTCTTGACTAGCAATCAACTGCTGATTGAGAGTCTCCACCTGCTTCACGGACATCTGAGTGGTTTGTTGCAAAAACACTAGATCCGGTGTTACGTCATGAAGCGGAAAATCTTTCAGTTGAATTCCTACATCTGTTAGTTTTTTAGCATCGATCGCGGATGGTGAGCACAGAAAAAGAAAGATTTCTGATTCCAGCAAATCCACCATCTGCCCCTTCAAAACCAAAGATAAATCTCGAGACTCCAGCAGAAAGAGGGATTGTCTTTTTTTAAGAAAGTCCTCAATGCTAATAGACATGCGAGGACGGTTGATCGAAAAATGATCTGCAAATGAGCGTCCCCTCAAGGGGTGGGGATAGATTCGATCGAGCGCTTGCCCCACCTGAACAATTTGCAGTTGATGATTGAGGGCCAAATGAAACGGAAAGAGCTGCACCAGCAACTCTGCTGAAAGGTGGAATGGGGGTAAGGGCAACTGATCCATAGCCCTAGTCAGTGGTGTAGTGGATGAGGAAGGTGTCGCATTCGTCACCCTGAGCGCGATCGGCAATTTGGGTAATTTCCACTTCCGTATCGAAGCGATCGCCCAGCCCTTCAATCAATCCTTCCACCATCGGCCCCAGACCTTGGCGAGTCGATCGATAGTGTAATTCCACCGTGTGATGGCCCACCTGATCACAGTCAAAGGACGGGGGACGAAACGCGGGAAACTGCACCCCTAGCCGCGTGTGCAAATCATCCAAATTGCCCAAAAAATCCACCAAGTTATCACCGCACATATTCATGATTTCTTGGTAGCCCGCTGTTTTGGTGTAACCCACCCAATAGTGGCCAAATTTGCGTAACAATTCCGTTGCAGAAATATCCAGAATAGTGGTCGCCGCTTGCACAATGTTGTGGGTGATGTCGTCAGGATAGGACTTCATCACAAAGAAATGCTCCTCCGAAAGCTGAGCATGGGCCATGATGTCGTCCCAAATCTCCTGGCCATATTGCTCGCACATCATCATCCGCAAGGCGCTGTTAATTAAGCCATACATAAAAATAAAGTGAAATCCTGATCTGACGGAGTAGGGAGTTTTGAGCACATGATCAGCAATTCTGCTTAATCACGTTCATTATATAAAGACGGCAGTTTTGAGCGTCAAGGGATCTTTCTGGTTATCCGAATGGTGCTCAGGAATTTATGAGATTAACTTGGTTAAAATTAATGCCTACGGTCAAAATCAGTTACGGAAACTGACTAGCCAATCATGGTTGTTTTTGAGGACTTTCGTAAGAAATCAAACATGAATTAAAAATAAAGCTTAATTATTTCCGTCAAAAAGTTTTGTGTCTGTGACATTGCGGCATTAGGTTGGCTTGGTACGGGAGGATTGGTAACGAAGTTTGGCGATCTGGATCCATTCCCAGTTGAGAAATCAATGATCTGGGCGATCGTGCGACACTGCATGACTCAATGATGAATTCTTTAATCGCTTCATGCTCTATTAGTGATTAAAGATGATGATGATTCACTCAGTGGCGGAGGAGTTAGCTCAAGGTTCTGCGGCAGGGTCAGCAGTTCAAGCATGGAGCGCCAGATTTCTATCTCCGTCATCTAATCTGCATCCCAAATAATTGCCTCTTGAATTTGATTCATTTCATCGATCGTTTGATCAAAGCTGCCCACTTCGATGCCCTGATCGGCATTAATATCGGCCGCAGAAAGCGTTTGGCGTTTGACTTTGCCTTTTCGCCCTGGAACAGCAATTAAATCTAGTTGAGCAATATAGACCCTCATTTGTTCAGGAGTTAGCAGCTCTTCCGGTTGATATCCCCATTGGTCTCGAATTTTTTGAAGATGGGGTTGGTTGCGATTGAGCATGATTAGATGATTAATTTCCTTAACCAAATAGAAAAAAACAGCTAATGGGCGAGTTCATTCGCAGTTTCGGCTTCCCAGGCGGCGCGGACAAGGCGGATGTCGGCATAGGTGTAGCGCTGTTGCAAGAACTCGTAGATTTCCGTGAGTCGTTGGGCCCCGCAATGGTCGATCGCCCGGACAATTTCTTGCTGGATGTCGGGAGCCACAAAATCATCGATGTCGATCGCGTAGCCTTTGCGGATCAGTTCTTCGATGTGGGTGACGATCGTGGTGGTACGCAGGTTGCGGGCTTCGGCGATGTCCGCCAGGCGTTGGCCCTGTTGGTAGAGTTCCCAGGTGCTGTAGATGGTGGTGCTGACGGCGCGGCTGGTGCGATCGCTGATCCGCTGGTCGATCGCCTTGGCCGGTGAATCCAGGTTGAATTCCTGGCAAAACGCCCCGATCGCCGCCGTGAAGGTTTGGCCGTATTGCTCCAGTTTGCGGCGACCGACTCCGGGCACATCGGCGAACTGCGCCAAATCCAGGGGCCGCAACTTGGCCATGGCCCGCAGGCTGGCATCGGTGAAAACCACGTAGGGCGGCACGTTTTGCTCGTCGGCCAGTTGTTTGCGGAGTTGCCGCAGCCGATCGAACAGGGGTTGTTCTTCGGGGGCCAGGTCTTCGGTGTTGCTGGTGGGGCGATCGCGCCGTTGGGGGGGCACGGCGACCCAAACTTCTCGCTGTTTCCGCAACACTTCCCAACTGAGGGCGTTTAACCGCAAAACCCGATAGCCATCGGTGGTTTCATCGACCAAGCCTTCGTGCCGGAGCGATCGCGCCAGCAATTGCCACTGTTCCGCCGTTCGATCCTTGCCAATGCCGTAGGTCGAGAGTTCCTGGTGGTTATTGCGCAAAATCTTTTCGCTTTTGGAGCCGCGCAACACGTCGATGATGTATTGCGTGCCGAACCGCTCCCGCACCCGCGCCACGCAGGAGAGGAATTTCTGAGCCGGAATCGTCCAATCTTCCAGGGGTTTGGGGTCGCGGCAGTTGTCGCAGCCGTTGCAGTTGCCGGGAAAGGCTTCGCCAAAATAGCCCAGTTGGATTGTGCGGCGGCAGACGGTGCTTTCGGCATAGTCGATCGTCTGGCGCAGTTGCTGTTGGGCGATCCGCTGTTCGTTGGGGTCGGGCTTTTGGCCGATCAAATATTCAATGCTGCGAATGTCGCCCGTGCCGAAGTAGAGGATGCAGCGGGCGGGGTCGCCATCGCGGCCGGCGCGGCCCGACTCTTGGTAATAGCCTTCCAGGTTGCGGGGCAGGTCGTAATGCACCACCAGCCGCACATCGGGTTTGTTGATGCCCATGCCAAAGGCGATCGTCGCCACCATCACCCGCACATCGTCGCGAATAAAGCGGGTTTGGTTGTCGGCGCGGCTCTCGTTGTCCATGCCCGCGTGGTAAGCGAGCGCTTCGATGCCGTCCATTTGTAGCTTGCGAGTCAGCTCGTCCACCCGTTTGCGACTGAAGCAATAGACGATCGCGGAGCCATCGGTGGTACGCAACAGCCGCAGCAGTTCGGGATAGGTGTTGCGATCCTTGGGCCGCACTTCGTAGTAGAGGTTGGGGCGGTTGAAGCTGGCGATGTGGATCCGTGGGTCGCGTAACTGCAACTGGTGCACGATGTCTTGACGGACGCGATCGGTGGCCGTGGCGGTCAGGGCCATGAACGGTACGTTGGGATAGCGATCGCGCAGGCTCCAGAGTTGCCGATATTCCGGGCGGAAGTCGTGGCCCCACTCGGAGACGCAATGGGCCTCATCGATCGCGAATTGGGCCAAGCCGATCGTCTGGTGGATTCGATCGATCAGGGGCAAAAATCCCTCGGTCATCAACCGTTCGGGCGCAACGTAGACCAATTTATAAACATTGTTCAGCAGTTCCAATTCGCGCGATCGCAACTCGGCCACGCCCAAACTGCTGTTCAGAAAGGTGGCGGAAATCCCGTTATCGCGCAGGGCGGCCACCTGGTCTTGCATCAGGGCAATTAGCGGCGACACCACCACGGTCAGGCCGGGTTGCAACAGGGCGGGCAGTTGAAAACACAGGGATTTGCCGCCGCCCGTGGGAATCACGACCAGTTGATCGCGCCCTGCCAGTGCCGCTTCCACAATGTCCCGCTGGCCGGGCCGAAAGCTGCGATAGCCAAAGTACTGCTTGAGGGCCTGATCAAGGTTGGGATCGGTGACCCGATCGGGCGTTGTGGTGGGTTGCCCCGCCGTTTGGTTTGTTGTCTGACCAACCCCGATCATGTTCCTTGCCGCCACTCGCCGTGCAATTCCTTGCTGAATTTAGCCCAAAACGGCAGTCCATACCGATCTCGCTGGGGATGGGCGATCGATCCGGAGCTGGGGTTCAAGTGCGACCTGCCATAAGCCAGAAAATATACCCAGCCAATGTCAAAATAATCACCGATGGGCTGATCTACATCCGGTCATGAACTCTTCCTTTGTGTGGCGGTGGCTTGTGCGACGATCCTGCACATCTGGGCTGCGGCCCGTTGATGATCCGGGTTCAGGATTGGCAACTGGCTCTGTGGTTGTGGGTACTATGGGTGAAGATTCGGGTTCTGGATCGGTTGCTGGCTCCGTGACTTTGGGTGATGGGCGATCGGGCTATCAAACCCAGAAGGCTTCTCACTCAATTTCAGGCTGTTTGATTTCAAATCGCTTGACGGCGGGTGACTCAGCGGTGGGGTTTACGCTGCTGGAATTGCTGATTGTGGCGGCGATGGTGGGCATCCTTAGCGCGATCGCCGCGCCCGTTTGGCTATCTTTTGCGGATAATCAACGCCTCAGCCAAGCCCAGGATGCGGCCTTTCGGACGTTGCGAATTGCCCAAGCCCGGGCCCGCCAAAATCGCCGGGTTTGGGAATTGTGTTTGCGGGACACGGGCCGATCGGTCGAGTTGGCGGTGCAGCCCGCTCGGACAGGTTTTTGTGACAATGCCCGGTGGGAACCTCTGCTGGCGGAGGCCACGGGCACGATCGGTGTGGCGATCGATGTGGATAACAGCACCCTGCGATCGCGCAGTGGCGTTTACCGAATGCAATTCCAAGGCAGCGGCTGGGTGAATGGGCAACTGGGCCGCATCACCTTTCAACTGCGCGATCGGGTGGATAGCCGCCGGAGTTGCGTGTTTGTGTCAACCCTCTTGGGCGCGTTGCGGGGCGATCGCGATCGGGCCTGCTTGCGCTAACTCGCGGGTGGTTGGCTCGCTGGTTTGCGGGCTTCTTTCTGACCAGTACTTTGACATGGAAATAGTGAGTTGGTGAAAATCTTGCAATGCAAGCGATCATTTGTCGCAAGCCATCATAATTACAGACATTGTTAACCTTGGCGGATAAGTGATTTTGGCACAAAAATTATCTCATAAGCACTGCCAATTTTCTATCTTAGTGATGGTGAACCAATCTCTGCACTATTACTAATAGTCGGGTCTCTCATCATGATTTGAAAAAACTCAATAGCTCTTTTTTGGCTCCTGAAAGAAGCAACCTGGATAGCCTGCCGATTAACTGACTTCCTGATCTTCAAATATGCATCTCTACAGTAATTATTTTTGAGATAGCTAAGGGTATTACTATCAGTTCGATTGACAAAAACTGGATAGAAGTTCTGAAGTCCGCGAGGATTGGAATCGCCACACTCTGATTTTGGAAAACTCCAACCTGGATAGTTTTGAGCGGTATTGTTCTGAGGCTGGGTAGATCTTTGGGGTTGGGTCGCCTCAGTTTTGGGCTGTTGATTAGACTGAGAAGCATATATACCGAAGGCGATCCCTATAAGAAGAAGAAGCAAGGCGAAACAGCCACAGCTAGACAAGGAAAAATTATCTGTAGAGGAGGAGCGTGGAGAACTGAAAGACTCTGGAGATCTAGTAGGTGGCGTGCCTCGAAAATTAGGTTCTGTAGTGCTAGGCAGTCTTGGAATATTAACATTACTAGAAGACCCTAGAGATCTAGTGGCGGAAGCACCTTGGGAAGCTGGAGATCTAGGTTGTGTGGGTCTTGGAATTTGGACTGGAGGTGATCTTCTCGCTACTGCTTCTACAAGAGAAGTGTCACCGCACCAGCATTTCCTATAATGTCGCCACGCACTAAGCGTAAGGATTTTTCCACAGCTAGGGCATTTCATGCCATGCTCGTTGACCCTGAAGGTATGGTTAGTGTAGGGGCAACGAATACCTGGTTCAAAACTTTCCATTATTTCTATTTCTACTAACAAGAAATCTCACGACTTTACTTTCTAGTTTCCCTGCTGCCTTTACGCTTTCTTTGAGTAGAGCGTGCCTGGGTACTACCAGATGAAGTTACATTGCTGGCATCATTTCTCCAAACTAGCTGCGATCGCGACTCCGTGCTTAACTCTGAATTGTCTCTCCATACCAGATTTTGGGTTAAGGATTGTTGGTATTGATTCACTAATCGATTCATTCTTTCGTCGCCGTTGGGATCGTAGCTGGAAACTCGTATACCGTGATTGTTACCAGCGTAACCAGAGCTGCCATATGCTTGATTCGCTCGATAGGCAGCTATGCTCTTGATTTGACTCTCTGTCAGGCAAGTATTTTCTTCATTGTTAGATATTCCTAGTGCACGACTTTCTTGATCCGTTAATCTCAGACTTCCATTTTGGTTACGGTCTCTTAAGTCTGCTAAGAAAGCATCACGTCCAATCGTATGATCACTGCCCACTCTTCCTTGAAAGTACCAACACCCGTCCTTTTGCCAATAGTGATCGTGGGAGATTACACTGCCTCTATCGAGGCTGTCTCTATCCCCAGAGCATAGAATTTCCCAGGCACCATCAGGCTGGCGTTTGAACTTGTACCATAGCCCCGTTGATTGATCTAGTTGAATTGCTTGTCCCCAATGACCATTATTAGACATCGTTATTCCCCCATAAATCAAGTCAATCACGCCAGTTTAGTCTCGATCGAGCATCCGCTTGTTCACCTGGACTATTGGCTTGATTACCTTCTCTCCAGATCAGCCTAGAACTGGGTGTTAGACGCATTTGGTTGGAATCTCTCCAATTAAGTCTACCTCTGGATGAAGGATTCCATGTCATACTTGACCTCATGCTTGACTCTAATTGTTCTGTATAGTCAACTAAAAAGGGTTTTCGGCAAGCTGTTTTAGAGTGTACTGTGGCAACAAATGGATCACCAACAGGATACTTAATTTCACGTGCTTCTAGGATGGGGACTAATTCTCGTGAAGTCTCATACCGCTCTCTTGAAGAGCGGGTGCGGAACCAAGGAAACTCATCTTGAGGGTTTGTTTCGTGATGTCTACGTCGCCTAATACTTCGAGGTCTATCCCCAATACGATTAACTAGCCAATTAGCAGTTCCATCGCCTACATTTCGACAAAGGATAACCGTATCAAAGTTTTCCATAACCTGATCGCGATAATCAGGATCAATAAGTTCCAAGCTCTGCGAGGCAATGATTATGCCACCTTTAGCTGAACGAGCTACACTACTAAATTCAGCTATATCAATTTGTTTTTGTATCCTTGGAAATTCATCAAGCCAAAAAGCTATACCCAATCCTCCCGCAGAGTTTGTCCATCTTTCATAGAAAATTGTCATTAAAATATCAATTAGCGCTACGGAGATTTTCTTAGAAATATCCCGTCCTGCAAGCTCAGCCCCAATTACAAACAGGGTTTGACGATTCTGAATATCGCGCAGCAAAATATCACTATGGTTTGTAACCTGCTCAAAATTTGGCCAAGAAAAAAAACTAAGGCTGTCCTGAATAACCCAAGTGAATGCTTGATCTGCATTTTCACTATTCTCTAAAAGCCTTAGTTGAGCTTGGATGGATCGATGTAATTCAGAATCCTGGCATCTTTGCAGTAGCAGGCTTAGCTTGTTTAGGGGATCTTGAGCTATTTCATATACATGCCTTAAAGTTGCGGAATTGCCCATTACCTGCTTAATGAGTATGATCCACTGAGCAATCCAGGTTATATCTCGCGTAGCAAACTGACGATTTTCACCTAAATCATCTGTATTGCCATAGAGAGCCTTCGCTAAAATTTGAGCATCTTGAATAGAAGAAATATTATCTAATAAGTTGATACTATGGCTACGCGAGACTTCTTGAGGAAGTGCGCTCCAGTAGATTACTTGAACACCCCTGCTTTCTGCATATCGTCCCAGCTTATCAATTAATTCTCCCCCCTTGACATCAATCACTATGTTAGATAAGCCAGCATCAATCGCCGACTTTATCCCTGGAATAATAAAACCACCCGTCTTACCAGAGCCTGGTGGCCCAATAATTGCAAGGTTTTTATAGATACTGTTCTCCTGTAGCCAAATATTCTCACCTGAGCGAGTACGACCACGAGATATGTCTAAAAATTTGCCAACATTAAATACAGGCTGTGTTGCCAACCTGTCATGATTCTTCAAAATTCTCGCGTTGTGGAAATTTGACCCTGGGTTTCTTAGGATATTTGTAATTTCATTGAGAGTGGCAGTTCCCGAATAATCTCTCAACTCATGAACATCTATATCCGTTGGAGGTAGAGAGTCAAGAGGCCCAATAATGGTCTCACCGCCCCCAACAAGAGAACGAAGTCCCCATCGCAAATTCTCGAGTGAGTCCTGCCATGTCATGATCTATCTTCCACCTCCAAGAATAAAACGGGAAAGCCGTTCGAGTAAATTATTAAGAACATCGAGTATAGAAAGAACGCTCCACCCAGAATTTTCAGGATCTTGCCTTGAATTAGTATCTTGAGTAAAGTTTGCTGTCTCTGGATTAGATGCATCCTCCTCAATATTTCTATTTACCTCAGGTTTAGGTACAGGTAGTCGAGGCAATTCCACTCTTCTGGTTACTAATGGCTCTGAGGTCTCTTCATTGATTGGGGATGCATTGGGCGGAGATTCATTGGGTAAAGATATTGAGCTACTGAGATAGACAGGGCTTAACCGCTTACCCTGTTCTCCATAGAAATATCCTATTTCGCGGCGAATTGGATCATATACAGCCGCAATTTGCCAAATCTTCCCAAAGGAAAGCCTCTGAGTATTTAGATCTGTTCCAGACAAAAATATTCCATGTCCTGGATGAGAATGATACCAACCAACAATTGTTGTTTGTGGATAATGCTCTTTTTGGGTTCTGAGGATTTCCTGCCAACATTCAGGTGTAAATCTGAAGTGAACTCTATTACCTATTGTATAAGGAGCAGGAATAGAGCCTACTATCTCTGTATAGTGTTTTTGCTCGGCAGAACAGTAATAAGCATTGCCAACTAGAGCACCGCCTGTTTCATTGTTTGGATCAACCGAAAGATGATTGATTAATTGGTTCTCTGCACTTTGATCAACGAAGATCAGCATTTCTGAGGGGTGATCTGTTTGCTGAGTCAGAGAGCTTCTTCTTTGTCGATTATCAATTAGTTGATCTCTGCTTTTTAGAAATGAACTAAGCGCATGATTACGCGGCTTATACACATCAGCATCATCTCGCCATTGCAGTTGAGACATGAGGATTACCTCCAATTTAACTGACGAGATGACTGGCTCGTGGAAGAGTTGGAACTGAAGGGGAAAAGATGGCGATTCAAATTCGCCCATTTCGCTGCTTCTCCATTAGCTGGAGTGCCAAATCGGAGATTTTCATACTGGAGCATCCCAATCACTCTTTTCACTAAAGCGTCTAGTGGATGACTCATGATCATCAACTCACTACCTTGGAAACAGAAGCGTCCACTAGAAAAAACATTGGGATGAAATATCGGTGTTGTGAGCTTTACGGTTGGAAGCTCTCCAGGATCTGGGTAAGCTGCAGGAAACGAGCTAATCTCCAGAATATGATTGGTTCGATACTTTGGCGCTCCGCTGCTTACGGATTCAACGCTCTTGCAGTTAGAAATCTGGAGTCGGTAATACTCTAGGGGGCAACTACCTTCAATCATTTGGATCTTGACCGGCTCACTGAATGCACAGAGAATTTGCAGGGCGCGATAATCATTTGATAAGCGCTCATTACGAATCGATGACATTTCTTCTCAGCCTCCTTCAGCTTCAGGTGTAAGAATGAAAACAGAGCCTGACTCGATGCCTGCACCTTGAAACGTATCAGAGTCTCTCATTACCTTGTTCGTCTTTTCAAGAACAAGAGAACAAGGAACAGTTGACAGCCCAGCTAATTCTTGAGCAGCTTGCCTAAAGTCTCCTAAAAGCATATCGGCTGGAACATCAGTTGTTTTACGGAAATCACCACTGAGGTTTCTCACGGTTACGGTAACTTGGTTCATTTTCATACTCCTCAAGTAGAGTTTAGTTCGTGCAAGGCTGACAGCCTACTAGAATAGCAACAACCCATTGATTGTACATAGGTTAAGTCACAAAGAGTAGTGTCTTCAGATTCAACAATTTTAAGCCTTTCTGTCTGATTTTCTAAAATAAAAATACGATCAGATAAAATGCCATTGTTTGAGCTGGAAATAGTACTTAAATCGAGAAGACTTTTTTGACTTCTCTTCAGATCATACCACTTGGAACACCAGTAATTCTAGTCCAATCTGAACGTGAAATCTTGATCTCAACGTCAAGCCAGTTCATGGATTGTCTCATTTTCAAGGTTTGTCAAGTAAATTTGATAAATCTCCTCATCATCATGAATGTTTTTATGAATAAATCGGACAATTTCATGAGCGCAAAGTTTAAAGAAAGAAAATGGCTTTTGAGCATCTTTATGATTGGATTCAACATAGCAATAATGATGCATCTCTCTACGATTGCCACATTTAATGCAAAAGCTTTTACTCTGTGTAACTTGGTCTCTAAGGTTGACTATTAGCTCAGTGCTACCACACTTTTCACAAGTAACGCTGGATATAAAATCAAACGGAAGTTCTAGTCTCCATCCGTCGCGCAAACTCAGCTTTTCGGCAACATAACCTGGACTATGAGATAGACTGAATTGACAAAGATTTTCATCTTTGTTCTTGGGAATTGAATAATGGTCAGGGCATTCCTTGTCTACAAAAAACTCAACAGTTCGGAATCCAAGTGGTTGACTCACTGGCAGAATCAATTGCGTTCCTGGCTGTAAGTTGCTGCTTCCTAATAGAAGCTGAATTACTACTTCAGCTTGGTAAGCAGCTACAACAGAAGCAGTCATAATCGTTGTTGCCAGCTTTGGTTCCCGATAATCATCTCTTAAAAGACCACATGAGTAGCTCTCGTTAAGGCGCTCCCATGCTGATGTGTCCATCTTGCAACGATAGCAAGCAGTCTCAGGTTCTCTAGGATCAAAAAGAGCCACATTTCCTGAGTAATGGTTGATTCCACCATCAACCCATGGAACTCCAACGGAGTAGCATCTTTTATTAAGTAATCGCCGTGCTCTTACACTGTCTAGGCAGCCTACTACTACATCCATTTCACGGAGTAAACCACGACCAAAATCTGTTTCTAATTTTCCGACTACAGGGTGAATGTGAATATCTGAATTCAGGTCTTTGAGTCGTTGAGTAACAACTTCAGCTTTATATTTACCAATGTCAGATTCTCTGAATAGTACAGATCGCGTCAGGTTATGAATTTCAATAGTGTCATAATCAATAACCCAAATATGCCCCACTCCAAGCAGGGCAAGGTTTTTAAGCACCTCGTTTCCAAGTGCTCCGCATCCCACGACAGCAACTCTTGCCGCTGCTAACCGTTCTTGCTTCCAGTTTGGGATGAGGCTATGTCGAGCATAGCGTTCTTCAGACATAGTGTGATCTTGTATTCGCCAGTATGTATATACTGGCTTTCCTTTACAAGTGTTGTCAAGTAACTGTGAAGTAACTGTGATTTGTACTCAACACATCACGGGGCTACCCTCGCTTTTTAATCCCAGCCTGTTTAATTCGTCGCTTTTTCGCTCACGCCCTGGCCCAGCTCAGGAGCCACGGGATACCAACGCCAACGCTGAAGCCGAAACCGCACTGTGGTGAACCGGGCCCGTTCCGCCACCGGGCGATCGAGCAATTGCTCCACGGGCAATACTGTGCCATCGGTCTGCACAGCCAAATTGTCCGCCTCTAACTCCAGCATCCAATTGCCGAACCGACAGGTGACCGGTGTGATCCGAAAGCCACTCAAGGACTCGATCGGGTGGCCAATGCGCGCCCCCACACAAAACACCTCCTCCGGGGCCCGGCTCACGACCCGCAGCGCGATCGCCACTTCCTCGCGTAATTTCTCAGACTGCTCAATTAACGATTGCCACTCAGCCAGGCTGGAGGAGCCACCCGCCAAAGCAGGCTGGACTTCCCAGCCAACGGTGGCCACTCGCACAACTCCCACCAGAATGGTGATCAGCCCCAAAGTCCAATGTATGTATTTACCCATTGATCGGGAAGCAACCGCCGAGCGCCCAGACGATTACGTAGCCTCTGTTACGGTTTTAGCCCGATCGATTCAATCTCAGCCCAGTTCTCAAGAAAACCACACAGCAATTTCAGTGCGTCTGGTCACCACGATCCGATCGCCTGCCTCGTATCATGCAACCGAAGCGGGCCCCTCATCGGATTGACCCACGGGCAGCGGCCAAAGGGTGAATGAAAAACAACATGGGCAACCCTCGCCCGGCCGCCACCAACCGGTCACTCCTAACCTCCCCCAACAAACCCTCAGAGCCACTGACTGACCATGGATCACGAAAGCGAATACATCAGTAAAGCCGAAGCCACCCGGGTGCGCGTTCTCAGCGAAGCCCTGCCCTACATTCAGCAGTTTGCCGGGCGCACGGTGGTGGTGAAATATGGCGGCGCAGCCATGAAAGACGATCGCCTCAAGGACAAGGTGATTCGTGATGTTGTGTTCATGTCCTGTGTGGGATTACGTCCAGTGGTGGTGCATGGGGGCGGGCCCGAAATTAACAATTGGCTGGGCAAACTCAACATCGAGCCACAATTCCGCGACGGGCTGCGGGTGACCGACTCCGACACCATGGATGTGGTGGAAATGGTGTTGGTGGGCCGTGTGAATAAGGAACTGGTCTCGCTGATTAACCAGGCCGGTGGCATGGCGATCGGGCTTTGTGGCAAAGACGGCAACTTGGTCACCGCTCGCCAAAAGGGCAACCGCCAGGAAATTGGCTTTGTGGGCGAAGTCAACAGCATCAACATCGATGTGTTGGAACCGATGTTGAACAATGGCTATATTCCCGTGATTTCCAGCGTGGCGGCCGATGCGGACGGCCAAGCCTACAACATCAATGCGGACACGGTGGCCGGGGAGTTGGCGGCAGCCCTGGGAGCCGAGAAGATGATTCTGCTGACGGATACGGCCGGGGTGCTGCGGGACTATAAAGATCCTTCGACCCTGATCCCCAAGGTGGATATTCAAGGGGCCCGGGAGCTAATTTCCCAAGGCATCGTCGGCGGCGGCATGATTCCCAAGGTGAACTGTTGTGTCCGATCGCTGGCTCAGGGGGTGCGGGCGGCTCACATTATTGATGGCCGCATTCCCCACGCCCTTTTGCTGGAAATTTTTACGGACGCGGGGATCGGAACCATGATTGTGGCCTCCGATCTGATGAAGTCTTGAACGCCTTAGGGGGCGGTTGCGGTTCTTCATAACCCTGATCCCGCGGCCATGAGATCGTGGGGGACAAGGGGCTGCGGCCCCTTGTCTAGTATGGGTATTGCGGAAGTTCCCTGAAGCAACCTGAACCGTTCTGAACTGTTTCGAGCAATCATGACCTATTCCACAAACACCCTGGGCGTGGCGATCGCCGGTACGGGGTTTGGCCAAAAAGTCCATCTGCCGGTGTTGCAGCAGCACCATCGCACTCGCCCGATCGCCCTGTACCATCGCCAAATTGAAACGGCTCAGGCGATCGCCCAACGGCATCAGCTCTCCTATGCCTTCGATAGCTTTGAGGAAATGGTGGCCCTGCCGGAGGTGCAGGCGGTGATGATTTCTACGCCGCCCTTTTTGCACTACACCATGGCCCAAACGGCCCTGGCGGCCGGGAAGCATGTGCTGCTGGAAAAGCCGGTGACCATGACGGTGCAAGAGGCGATCGCCCTGGAGCGTTTGGCTGCAAAAACGGGGGCGATCGTGGCGGTGGATTTTGAGTTTCGGATGGTTCCGGCTTGGCAATATTTGGCGGAACTGCTGGCGGACGATCGCGTGGGCCAAAAGCGACTGATCAAAATCGATTGGATGGCTTCCAGCCGGGCCGATGCCAGCCGGACTTGGAATTGGTATGCCCAGCGATCGAGCGGTGGCGGGGCCCTCGGGGCGATCGGGTCACATACCTTTGACTACATTCATTGGCTGTTTGGGCCCGTGCGGCGGTTGTTTGCCCATTTGGTCACCTCCGTGCCCGCCCGACCCGACCCCAGCAGCGGCCAACTGAAACCGGTGGATTCCGATGATATTTGCCAAATCTTGCTGGAGCTGACCGATGGCACGCCGGTTCAGGTCTGTTTAAGCTCCACAACCTACCAAGGGCGCGGCCATTGGGTGGAAGTCTATGGCGATCGGGGCACGCTGATTTTGGGCAGCGACAACCAAGCGGACTATATCCACGGGTTCAAGCTCTGGTATGCACCCGCAGGCGAGCCGTTGCAAGAATTGCCCGTGCCCGATCGCCTGGCGTTTCCCCAAACCTATTCCGATGGGCGGATGGCGGCCGTGTTGCGGGTGGTCGATCGCTGGGTGCAGGCGATCGATCAAGGCCAGGCGATCGCCCCATCCCTCCACGAGGGGATTGTGTCTCAGCAGCTAATGGACTTGGCCCACGAGTCCCACGATCGGGGGCAATGGGTGACGGTTCCCGATGCTTAATGGCCCCAAGCCCGCCAAAGTTGCCCCTTGCGAACCGGGGTGGTGATCGACCCCTGTTGAAATATCTTCGATCTGAACTATGCTCTTGGGATGAATCGGCCCAGCTCGATCGACGGCAGCCACAGCCAAACCATTTGGCATTCCGTAGCCAGCCGCTGGGCAACCAGCTCGTGATTCAACTGCGGTTCTGGTGGAGACCAGCCACCAGAGGTAACGGGGAAAGTCCGGTGCAAGTCCGGCGCTGTCCCGCAACTGTGATGGGCGATCGCCCTGAGTCAGGATGCCCGCCGCGCGATGTTTACCCCTTCCACTTCTGCGAGGTTCGGACTGTGGAGTCCTCACAACTTTTGTCACCGACGGGCGAAACGCTCGCGGCCCATTCCGCATCCCCATCCGTCGTTTTCAGCCAAGCTGGCTCCGGGAAAACCAGCCCAGCACCAACAAATGGGGTCACCTCGGCCGCCTTGACCCAATCAGCCGACCAACCCGCCACCGTTCCCATGGCCCTGTTGGTTTGCACTACCTGTGCCAGCACTTGGCAAAACGGCAAGCGCGTGGGCATCAGTGGCGGTGAGCAACTGCTCGATCGCCTGCAAAGCCGTTTCGCGGATGAGGCGCATGGGGCGATCGCCCTGACTCCCACCCAATGCATGAGCGCCTGTAGCCATGCCTGTGTGGTGGCCTTTGCGGCCCCCGGTAAACACAGCTATCTGTTTGGGGATTTGCCCCACGATCCGGCCCACCTGGATCAGACCGTGGAGGCGATCGCTGCCTGTGCCGATCTCTATGTCAATCGCCCCGATGGTCTTTTGGCCTGGGGTGAGCGGCCGGAACCCCTGAAAAGCGGCGTTTTGGCCCGCATTCCCCCCACCACGGTTCCGATTGCCTAGGGGCCGTTGCCCATTCCTCAGAATTCTGCATCCATCCCATATTCATCCCATCCGCCCACTAGGGCTTGGAGAAATTACCCATGCGACAAACCAAAACATTGGCATCGGTTCAAGGTTGTTTTGCTGGCGCTGTGACCGGTTTGGCCCTGCTGTTGGCTGCTCTGCCCGCATCGGCACACCACATGATGGGCGGTCAAGTGCCCAGCAACGGCTTTGAAGGATTCATGTCCGGTTTGGCTCACCCGGTGATCGGCTTGGATCACTTGGCCTTTGTGGCGGCTTCCGGCTTGGTGGCGATCGGGGCGGCCCGAGGGTGGATTGTGCCTGTGGTCTTTGCGGCGGCGGCCCTCGGCGGCACGGGGCTGCACCTGCAAAGTTGGGATTTACCCTTCCCGGAGCTGATGGTTTCCGGTTCGGTGGTGCTGTTTGGGTTGTTGCTGGCCATGGGTCGCCAACTGCCGACGGTGGCCTTGGGGGCGATCGCCCTGGTGGCTGGCTTGTTTCATGGTTATGCCTACGGTGAATCGATCGTGGGGGCAGGCATGGTTCCCCTCACGGCCTATCTGGTTGGGTTCACGGCCATTCAGCTCACGATCGCCCTCGGGGTGCGGGGGTTGGTGCAACAGTTGGCGGAAGGCTCGATCGCCCAAACCCTGCGCTACATCGGCTTTGCCATTGTGGGTGCGGGCGCGGCATTCTTAGCCTCGGCCTTGGGCGCATAGGGCCGTTCAGGACTGGAGTTCAAGGACTGAATTCAACACCAATAACCATGCACAAAATTCCCGTTACCGTTGTCACCGGCTTTTTGGGCGCGGGCAAAACTACGCTGCTGCGCCATTTGTTGCAAAATCCCCAAGGCCGCCGGATTGCCGTGCTGGTGAATGAGTTTGGCGAAGTGGGGATTGATGGGGACTTGCTGCGATCGTGCCAAGTCTGTGACGAAGAGGAGGCGACTGGCCCCAATAACGGCCCCAGCAACGTGATTGAGCTGACCAATGGTTGTCTCTGCTGCACGGTGCAAGAGGAATTTTTGCCGACGATGCAGCAACTGCTCGATCGCCGCCAGGATATTGACTGCATCGTGATCGAAACCTCCGGTCTGGCGCTGCCCAAGCCGTTGGTGCAGGCCTTTCGCTGGCCGGAAATCCGCACGGGGGCGACGGTCGATGGCGTGATTGCCACGGTGGACTGCGAAGCCCTGGCGGCTGGTCGTGTGGTGGGCGATGTGGCCGCGCTGTTGGAGCAACGGGCCGCCGATGACAGCCTGGAGCACGAAACCCCGATCGAGGAGTTGTTTGAAGACCAGCTTGCCTGTGCTGATTTGGTGTTGTTGACCAAGTGCGATCAAGTGGCCCCGGAGGATGTGGCCCGGGTGGAAGCCTGGCTGAAGCAGGAGTTGCGACCCGGTGTGAAAATTGTCCGTTGCCAGCGGGGGGCGATCGCGCCGGAACTGCTGTTGGGCTTCAATGCGGCCGTGGAAGACAACCTAGCCGATCGGCCCAGCCACCACGATCATCACCACCATGACCACGATCATGACGAGGATCATGACCACGATCACAATCATGACGACGACATCAGCGCGATTGCCCTCACCCTCGGAACCGTGGAGCCTCGCGCCCTGGTGCAACGCCTAGAGCGGCTGGTTCAGGAGTGGGAAATCTACCGCATCAAGGGATTTGCCGATGTGGCTGGCAAGCCAATGCGCCTGGTGGTGCAAGGGGTGGGGCCGCGGTTCGAGACCTTCTTCGATCGCCCCTGGCGGCCCGATGAAGCGCGATCGACCCAATTGGTGATCATTGGTCGCGATTTGGATCGATCGGCGATCGCGGCGGCCATTGGATAAGGCCAGGCTCGGGGAAAAGTTACATCGCCTGATTCCAGGTCGTGCCCACAAACACGATCGCGGCCATCAGGGCCAACAGTCCTTGAATCACGTTGCCAATGATGGATCCCAACAGGATGCCCAAAGCCGCCTTTAGGGAAACTTTGAAGCGGGGCACGAGTGGTATGGTGCGCCGGTAGAGCATTTCCCCCACCACGGCCCCCAACACCGGCCCCAACAAAATGCCTGCCAAAGGCCCTCCGATCGGGAGGGCCGGCAACAGGCCAAAGAACCCCAACAGCAACCCCACGATCGAGCCAATTTGCCCCCACTGGCTGGCTCCGGCCTTTTGTGCGCCAATGATGCCCGCCAGGTTGTCGATTAACAGGCTCAAGACCAACACGGCGATCGACACCCACAGGGCCGTGGTCACCAGGGCCCAGCCCTTGACGGCTCCCCAAATCACCACGGCCAACACCACCAAACTGGGCCCCGGAATGGCGGGGATGAAGGATCCCAAAACGCCCACCAAGGCCATGGCGATTAAGCCCAAATACAAAATTGTCTGACCTGTCTGCCCGTCCATGTTGAGTTGCGAATTGAGCTGCGAGTTGGTTGGTGAATTTGGGCGAGTTAATCGGGTTGGGATGACAACGGGCTAGCGATCGAGCCGCACCCTCGGATCCAAAACTCCGTAGAGGCCATCCGCAATTAGATTGAACAGCACAATCAAAATCGCATAGATAAACGCGATCGCCATCACCACGGGCGTATCGTTGCGCTGGATGGAGTCCACCAGCAAAGAGCCAATGCCCGGCACACGGAACACCTGCTCCGTCACGATCGCCCCCGTGAACACCGCTGGCACATCGAGCGCCACCAACGTCACCACGGGAATCAAGGCATTGCGCAAAATATGCCGCCCCACCACGATCCATTCCGGTAGTCCCTTCGCCCGAGCCGTGCGCACATAGCCCTGATAGACCTGTTCCAGCACCGAAGCACGGGTGAACCGCATCAGTCCGGCCGTTTGAAACAGGGCCAACACCCCGATCGGCATAATGGACTGCTTGATCTGCTCTCCCAGGCTAGCGAAATCCACCACTTGCAGGTTGCTGTCATAGATAAAGGGCAGCCAGCGCAGTTGCACACTGAACAGCAAAATCACCAGCAAGCCCGTGAAAAAGGGCGGCAGAGAAAAGCCAATGAAGGAAATGAGCGTGGCTGTGCGATCAACCCAGCCATGGCGCTTGAGGGCAGCAATTAGCCCCAACGGCAGGGCAATGAGGGCGCTGAATCCATAGGCCACCCCCACCACGGCCAGGGTGGTGGGTAACCGTTGGCTAATCAATTCCAAAACGGGCACTCGACTCACGAAGGAGTAGCCTAAGTCGCCCCGTAGCAGGGACAGCAGCCACTTGACATAGCGGATGTGAACGGGTTGATCCAACCCCAGGGAGGCGCGAATTTGCGATCGCACCTCGGGGGAGAGGGCCCCGTTGGCGGCAAATTCACCCAAGGGGTCGCCGGGGGCCAGGGCCAGGATGCCAAAAATAATCAAACTGATGGCGAGCAGCGTTGGAATTGCCACCCCAATTCGTCCGAGGAAGTAGCGCCCCATGGGTTTAGTCGCGATTGACCCGGCTGATGGATCGAGTGATTGAATCGAATGCCTGAATTGAATGACTGAATTGAACGATTGATCAGGGCATTGACCAACGTTCAAAGTTCAGAATTCAAAGTTCAGAATTCAGACCGATGATAGGCCTTTAGGGCCGATCGCCCCGTAGCCAGCGAGACCCGCCGTGCAGATCGCTTCGGGCGGGTGTCGCTTGGCCAGATCGGCCTTAACGGACAAATTGGGGCATGATTTCAGCGGCGGTGAACAGGCCAAACTGCCCGCGCCGTTGCAGGGAAACGCCGGCCTTCAGATAACCAAAGGCGGGGCCACAAACGTTGGCGGCCATGCTGGTTTCGTCGCCGAGGGTGAAGGTGTGGGTGGAGATTTTGCCCTCGAAGGTGCGGCCCGTCACTTGCACATTGGTGCTGAGGGGTTTCTTGGCGTTGCGCGTATCCACCACACCACCGACGGTGACCCGATCGCGGCTGCAAATGCCCGCCAGTTCCAGCATCAGATCATCGGCATGTTCCATGTTTTCCAAGGATAGGATGCCGTTGGTGGTGTCGAGCAGGGCTTCGACTTCCGCATCGGTCATCAGGCGGGCCCGCTCGGTGTCATAACCGGGCATGTGGGCGATGTCTTCGCGGATGGTGGCGCGGTAGGCTTCCCAGTTGGCGATGCCGACTCCGAAGGTGATTTTGACGCTGTGAACTTCGGCGTAGCTTTGGGCGGCGATCGTGGCGGCGGCGGTCAACAGGCCGGGGGTGGCTCCGCAACCGGTCAGGTAGGTGATGCCAGCGTTGGCGAGTCGATCGCCCAGGGCCAGGATCTGTTCCATGGCGCTGGTGCGTTTGAGGGCATCCACCAACACGCCGCGCCAACCGGAGGCGATGATTTGTTCGACAACCTCGGCCATGAAGGTGTTGGGCAGGTTGGGCAGGGCCAGGAAGAAGCCATCAACGTTACCCTTGGCGGCTTCGATCGCCTCGATGATGCTGGTGGGGCTGAGGGAGCCGCCGGGCAGATGGCCCACGGAACCCCGATCGCGGTAGGTGGCGATCGCCCGATCGGGATCTAGCCCTTCGGGGCTGTAGGCAAAGCCATCGCGATCGACCGCTGCCACCAACAGCATTTCGCGCTTGGGAGCCAGCACCCGCGCCGCCGCTTGGCCCAAACCGCCAAAGCCCATCACCCCAACCCGAATTGCGCCGGTCTTGTCCGAATTCACCATTTGCGCCGATGCCAAGTCCACAACCGAATGACTCATAACGGAATCCCCAAACTGAACGGGTCAATCAACTTCCAACAACTTCCCACAATACAGATTCCAACCAATTCCCAGTGCGGGAAAACGCTGGAAAAAGATAACCCCCAATCATTGCAGTGATCGGTAAATCTCAGCAATCGCGATCGCCGGGCCACCTGCTTGGACTCGGCGGGTTTCGATCGAGATTGCCTGGGCGGTGGGTTGCCCAAACCGGTAGCTGACAATACTTTCGAGCGATAAATGGTGGGCGCTCAATGGCCAATCGATTGCCCCAAACCCTTGCCAATGCGTCCCTTGACTGCGATCGGAAGTTACGCCACACTATCAAAAAGGCAAAGTCAGCGCTCCTATTCAATTTAAACAATTGTCAAGAAGCGTCTCGAAATGGATCGTTTTTTGGACGATCCGAATCGATCGACTCTCGATCGATATTTCAGACCCTCGGTAACTCGGTGAAATCCCGATTCTAAAAAGACCATGGTTTGCTCGGTTGGCGCTTTTCGCGGCCCGGAACTCCTCCGTTGGGTTCCCCGTTGCGAAGCGATCGCCCGAGTCAGTGCTCAAACACCGGTACGAGTTATCCCGCTTGGGAACTTGTGCAAAGGCCTTGAGACCGCCTGTTGGCCGCCTAGTCTGGAAACCCTGCATGGAAACCCTGGAATTCATCATTTACCCCGATGGTCGGGTACAGGAGAAAGTCACCGGTATCATCGGGGCCTCCTGTGCCGAAGTGACCGCCGCCATCGAAGCACAACTGGGGCGGGTCATCAGCCGCGAGGTAACTTCCGAAAACTTTGCTCGGGCCCAAGCGGATCGCGAGGCCTCGATCAAAGCCCAAACAACCTTCAGCGAGTGGTAGCACTCTGGGATTTCTAAGGCGCAGCTTTCGAGCCATTCGGGAGCGGCGCTTTAAAAATTTCAGCCGCGCTTGCTCCGGGGGGTCTGCATCGTTCAACCCGTTCAGATCGCTGTTAACGAAAACCACCATGTCGCACTTTAGCCAAATCAAAACGCAACTTCGCAACCTGACTTCCCTGAAAGCCGCCCTGACGGATCTGGGCATGGATTGGAAAGAAGGCCCCGCCACCGTGCGTGGTTACCAGGGGCAAACGGAAACCGCCGACGTGGCGATCGAACAGCCCAACGGCTATGACATCGGCTTTGCCTGGAACGGTCAGGAATATGCCCTGGTGACCGATATGCAATTTTGGCAACTGAACGGCTCGGTCGATCGGTTCCTGAAGCAAGTGACCCAGCGCTATGCCTTCCACACCGTGATCAACAGCGGTGCTGAACAGGGCTTCCAAGTGGCCGAGCAGGTCAAGAATGAGGACGGATCGATCCGTCTGGTGTTGCAACGCTGGAATGGTTAAGGTTCGTTAAGGGAGAGGCTTTGATCCTTTCTGCGCAACGACTCAACCGGCCGTGTCGTCTCCATTGTCTAGCGCTGGCTTTGCCCAAAGCAGTGGCGATCTCGCCAGGTTTTCTCGCTTGCGATCGGGGCAGGTTCTCAGAGTCCAAACTCGGAACTTGCCCCGATTTGTTTTTTCCGATTGTCGGCTTGCTATGCCACTAGAGGCAGGAAAAATCATGGATCAGGAACCACAAGCACCAATGGAATCCGCAATGGGATCCGCAATGGGATCCACCGACCTGGGGGTCAACAATGACGCAGGCCCCGGGTTTGCGCCAGAGCTGGGCGGTGCATTGCGTGGCCTGGGCGATCGCACCGGATTGGAGCCGGAGCTAGGCGGCCTGGTGCGCCAAAAGGGCGTGTATGTGGACGAAATTACCTGCATTGGCTGCAAAAACTGCGCCCACGTAGCCCGCAACACCTTTTACATTGAGCTGGAATATGGCCGGGCCCGAGCCATTCGCCAAGACGGTGACCCTGAGGAATTGATCCAAGAGGCGATCGACACCTGCCCGGTGAACTGCATCCATTGGGTTCCCTTTGCGGAGCTGAAGCGACTCGAAGAAGAACGGCGCTATCAAGAAATTCCCACGGCGGGCTTCCCGATCGATAAATCCGTGATTGCGGCTAATTTGCGTCGTCGCAAGGAAGCGGCCAGAAAACGGCGATCGGAACAGGGTTAAACAACGATTGCAACTCACCATTACAACCAACGATTACAACCCACCATCACAAGCCTGAGTCCACGATTTAATGGTCGATCGCCCCTGACCCACGGGCTGACCCCGTTTCCCGAAGCTCTTGTTTCCCAAAGCTATGGTTCCTGAACCGCGAGTGAATGAACCCAGGGCCGATCGATCGCAGGTGGATCCTCCCAGGGCGAATGACGATCGCCCTGAGTCGATCGTCATTCGCCCTGGCTTGCCCAGCGACGCAGCGGCAATTGCCCGACTTTTTCACGATACTGTGCGAGAAATTAACAGCCGCGACTACAGCCTCTCGCAGGTGAAAGCTTGGGCCCCGGATGATTTGTCGTTTCGTAACTGGGCTGAACGCAGCCAAACCCGCTGGACAATCGTGGCTGAAGATCGGTCAGTACCCGATCGCTACCTGATCGCGGGTTTCTGTGAATTGGAACCCGATGGGCATATTGATTGCTTCTACTGCCACAAAAACTATCAACGCTGTGGTTTGGGTCGGCAGCTTTACCAGACCCTAGAAACCGAAGCACTCGATCGTTCCCTTCAACAATTGCAAGTTGAATCCAGCATCACAGCGCGCCCTTTTTTTGAAGCGATGGGCTTTCTTATGCTCTCTCCCCAGACCGTAAGTGTTCGAGGCGAAAGTTTTGTGAATTACAAGATGGTTAAAGCGCTCAGCCCAACTCCCAAAGGCAGCATAACCTAAGATTTAAACAAGCGAAATCTGCATCTCTGCCATGCGATCTTTTGATGAAAATTCGAGAATTAATCACTAATGACTTTGTGATTGAAAAATGAAAAAATTAGTTGATTTAATTGAAATTAATCAACTAATTTTTGATCTGAGAATCATAGAGCAAATACTGATTGTTGATTCCTGAATTGGGAACTTAATTATAAATTTTGTCAACTGCTGGGATCGGATTCTAGCAATGGAGAAACGGGCGTGCTACCTTGAAAGTCCGGAAAAACTCGTAAATTAGTTCGAGCATTTCGAAGCATTACCCCTGCCCATTACCTGTCTCTGTCACGATCTTGCCCCCTTGATCCCGATACGTTGGTATCAATTTAAACCAGAAAATCTGTATTGATCAATCCTGGTTGTTCCGGCATTGCTTGTAAAGCGGCCTGTGAAAGCTAAATCCTGAGACTATGAATCAGAGAAAAAATAAAATAATCCTAAAAAAGTTGAATTGCCATCTGTTGTTGTGGTTCGGTCTGAATGACCGATCGGCCCTCGGCTCAGAGTGAGCCTGCCACTCACTGCTCCTATCCTCTTCATTGCTAAAACTGATGGCTCCAAAATGATGGTTCCCCAAAAATTTCGACCCAAACGGTTCCCACAATTTCTGTTGGTTTGTGCATTCGTTCTGAGCCTGGTGATTCATGGCTGCTTGGCCGGTGGAAATCGCGAGCTGCCAACCTTGCGAGTAGGGATGAATAATTGGCCCGGCTACATGATTGCCCTCTACGCCAAAGAAGCGGGCCTCTTCCAAAAGCGCGGTCTCCAGGTGGAGTTAGTGCGCTTCACCAATCAGCAAGATAATATTCGGGCTACCATTCGCGGCTCGTTGGATGCCAGTTTTGTGCCCCTGTGGGAGGCAATGCAGGTAGACCCGGGGAACGATCGCCCGGCTTATGTGATGGTGGCGGACATTTCCCATGGTTCCGATGGGATTGTGGCGCGATCGTCCGTGCCCTCGGTGAAAGATTTGCGGGGCAAAACCGTGGCCGCCAAGTTGGGAACCGTCAGCCATCTGATCTTGCTAGAGGCTTTGCAGTCTCAGCAACTGAAGCCAACGGACGTGAAAATTAAAGACGTTTCCAACGATATTGCCGTGCAGTTGTTGTCCAAAGGCGAAGTGGATGCGGCGGTGGTTTGGGAACCATTGCTGAGTGAAACGGCGGCCAAAATTAAAGGCAAAGTGATTTTTACCACCAAAGATGTGGATAGTTTGGTGATTGATGGATTGGCCACGCGGGCTAGCTTTGCGGCGAATCATCAAGCGGAATTAACCCAACTCATGTTGGCTTGGTTGGATGCGATTCATGCGGTGGATACCCAGCCCGATCGCGTGTTTGCCAGCATTGCGCGTCAGTTGGGCCAAACGCCAGAATCCGTTGCTAAGGACTACTCCGGCCTGTTGAAGGGTGGAGTTGAATTGAATCGCCGGATGTTTGAGGGTCGTCTTGAAGCCGCTAAAAATGAAATTGTGCAGTTGCTGAAGTTAGACCCGCGCCATCGCCAGGTTATTCGTGAAGATATTGAGTTTGATCGTGGGCCGATGATGACTGCAATTGAACAATGGAAACCCTAATTTCAAGCCAAAACCCAGACCAAAAGTCCGGGACAATCATCATTACCCCATCGCCCAAATCTCCCAAAGCGGTTGCCCCTGCCCGCAGCCTGGCTCGGCAGCTCCTCAGCAAGCTAGGAATTTCCCTGATGGCGATCGGGGTGTCCATTTTGGGCGTGAACTATCACCTGATTTCGGCCCAATTGCAAAACCAGATGGGCAAGCGGGCCTTTGCCATTACCCAAGGTTTGCAGTTTGCGACGGAAGGACTGCTGGAAATTAGCCAAGAGAGCATTTTGCGGCGAGTGGTGCAAAATTATGCCACCCTGCCAACGGTGTTGGAAATTGCCATTTTGCGACCCGATGGCACGGTTTTAACCCATAGTTCCGGCTTCCTAGAAAACCAATCCTATGCTGCAAAATATCCTGGACTGGCGGAACCGATTCAAGGGGCAGCCGCTTCGGGGGTCGAAGCCAGTTACCCCATGCAATTGCAGGGGCGATCGGTGTTGGTGAGCCTGATGCCCTTTAGCAGCACGCTTTTTCAGGTGCAAGGGAAACGAGGGTTGGCCGTGGTAATGCTGGATCAAGAGCAAACGGCCTTGGAAATTCGCCAGAGTTTTTTGACTTCCATGGTGACTTGGGGGGCTGGCATCATTGGCATTTTGGGTTTGGGAACTCTGCTGTTGCAGCGCCTGGTGTTGCGGCCTTTGAATCAGCTTCAGCAGGCGATCGGGGTTAGCCAAGCAGGCATGACTTTCACCTTGCCTCCGCAAATGCCTGACCATGAAATCGGCTTTTTGGCAAAAACATTTGAGCAGATTTTTACCCAAAATATTGCCTTGCTAAATCAAGCCCAACAGCAAACGGTGGCCCTGGCCAAAGCCAAAGAGGCGGCGGATGTGGCTAACACGGCCAAGAGTGAATTTTTGGCCAATATGAGCCATGAATTGCGAACACCGCTGAATGGCATTTTAGGCTATGCCCAAATCCTCCTGCGATCGCGCACCATGACCGAAAAGGAGAAGCATGGGTTAACGGTGATTTACCAATGTGGCTCCCATCTGTTGAATTTGATTAATGACATTTTAGATCTGTCTAAAATCGAAGCGCGAAAGCTAGAAATTTTGCCCGCTCCGGTGAATTTTCCAGCATTTTTGCAAAGTGTGATCGAAATTTGCAAAATCCGTGCCGAACAGAAAGAACTGAATTTTATCTATGAAGCCGATCGCCCTTTGCCGGAGGGGTTGTTGTTGGATGAAAAACGCCTGCGTCAGGTGCTAATTAATTTGTTGGGCAATGCCATTAAGTTCACCGATGTGGGATCGGTGACGTTGCAGGTGCAATGGGTTGATCGCCCCGTGGAAACCGCCGCAAAATCCCACCAACCAGCACAACCTTGCTTGCGGTTCGTGGTGAAAGACACGGGCATTGGCATGAGTGTCGATCAGTTGGGGCGTTTGTTCACGGCCTTTGAGCAGGTGGGCGATCGCCGCAGAAATGCCGAAGGAACTGGTTTGGGTTTGGCCATCAGCCAGCAAATGGTGCAGTTGATGGGCGGAACCATTCAAGTACAAAGTACCTTGGGCGTGGGGAGTGTTTTTTCGTTCCAGTTGTCATTCCCAGAAACTGATCGCTGGCAAGTGCCGTTGCTGGAGTCCCACAGTCAATTGGTGGTGGGCTATGAGGGGGCGAAGCGCAATTTGCTGATTGTGGACGATCGCCCCGAGAATCGATCGGTGCTGGTGGCATTTCTAGAGCCGCTGGGATTTGGTTTGGTCGAAGCGGAAAATGGGCAAGTGGCCTTGAACTATTTGCGATCGCAGATTCCCAATCAACTCCCAGATTTGGTGATTACGGATTTAGCCATGCCTGTGATGGATGGCTTTGAAATGCTGGAAAAAGTCCGCAATGATCCGCTGCTCTGTCACTTAAAAATCTTGGTTTCTTCTGCTTCTGTGACGCAACTTGATCGCCAAACTAGCATCGAAGCGGGTGGTGATGATTTTCTGGCCAAGCCAGTGTCAATGGCAAGTTTGCTGGACAGTTTGCAGCGCTATTTGGGCGTGGTTTGGCGCTATGAATCGGAGGATGTTGCTGCGGGTTCTCAATCCACAGCAGCCCATTTAACAGATGAATTCACTGAACAAAAAGCCATTCATTTACCCGATCGGGCAACCCTGGAAAATCTGCTAGATCTGGCCCAGCGGGGACGCTTAAAACAACTCTTGGCAGTCATTGACCCCCTGCAAACCCAAGATCCGCAACTGCAATCCTTCTGGAAGGAATTGCGATCTTTGGCGAAAACCTTCCAAGCGGAACGGATTGAAACCCTGCTGCAAACGGCCCTGGCCAGTCAAGATCAATCGCTGCCCAGCGAAGATCACACTGAGCCGGCCATTGTTGGGTCAGCCATTACCAGTCAGCCATCAACCTTTGGAGAGTTCTCATGACCAATATGCTATCGGGTTTGATTTTGATTGTGGATGATACGCCCACGAATTTGGATGTGGTTTGTGAAGCGTTGAGCGATGCGGGACTTGAGGTGGCCATTGCCACCAGTGGTGAACGGGCGCTGCAGCAGGTGCAGCGAGAACTGCCGGATTTGATTCTCTTGGATGTGATGATGCCGGGAATTGACGGGTTTGAAACTTGCCAGCGCTTGAAGGCCGACCCCTTGACTCGATCGGTGCCAATTATTTTTATGACCGCGCTGTCGGATACGGATAGCAAAATTAGGGCCTTAGACTTAGGAGCCGCTGATTACATCACGAAGCCCTTCCAAGAACAAGAAGTGCTCGCAAGGGTCAAAACCCATTTGCAAATTCGATCGCTGACCAAAGAATTAGAACAGGATTTGGATCAAAAAAATGCGGCTCTGCAAGCTTCCCAATTGCACCTAATTCAAAGTGAAAAAATGTCTGCCCTGGGAAACCTGGTGGCAGGGATTGCCCATGAAATTAATAACCCGATCGGGTTCTTACGGGGCAGCATTGAGCACATTCAAGACTATTTGGAAGATTTGATGGAGCATTTGGACTGTTATCAACAGACCTACTCGGAAGCGAGTGCCCAAATTTTGGATCATGCGGAAGATATTGAGCTGGACTTAATTCGCGAAGACTTGCCCAAAATTCTCGATTCCATGAAGGCCGCTAGCCATCGCATCGCAGAAATTAGCACCAGTTTGCGAACTTTTTCGCGATCGGATAGTGATAATGAAGATGCTCAGGTGTTGGCAGATATCCATGAGGGCTTGGATAGTACCTTGTTGATTTTGAAATATCGCCTGAAAGCGAGCGATCGCCGCCCAGAAATTTTGGTTCAAAAACTGTATGGGAACTTGCCGGAAGTGCCTTGCTTTCCGGGACAGCTCAACCAGGTTTTTATGAATTTGTTGGCTAACGCGATCGATGCCTTCGATGAAGCCACCCATCAACAATCCTTTATGGAATTGGCAACTCGGCAGCCAACCATCACGATCGAAACCCTCCTAGCACCCGATCAACAATCGGTGGAAATTTGGATTCGTGATAATGCCTTTGGAATGAGTGAAGCGGTGCAGCAGCGCATTTTTGATTGGGCTTTCACGACCAAAGGCGTGGGGCGTGGCACGGGGTTGGGTTTGGCGATCGCCCGCCAAATTGTGGTCGATCGACATCAGGGCGAGCTGACAGTGAACTCAACCTTGGGAGAAGGCAGCAGTTTCTGCTTGCGGTTACCGCTGCCCTCAATGTTTTCTGATCTGACTTGGGACAGTGGCGCGATGATGGGAGGGGTATCGCCCAGTTCCCTGGTGGAGTCCCATTGTTTTTGAGGGCCACCGCTCTTGCTCAATTAACCGGAAATCGTCCCTGTGGATCTGGCTCCGATCATTCAACGGGAATTGCCCAACCTTCCTAGGTCTTCAGGGATTCCAGCACCCAGGGAGATTGTTTCGGGGGTTCCATCTTCGGATAGAGCGTTAGCACCTGTTCCAAACCCAGGCGCGATTGGGCGGCGGTGCTGAGGGGCGATTGTCGCTCCCGATCGAAATGTTCACCGGCCGCACAGGCAATCATGGCCGCATTGTCGGTGCAGAACTTCATGGGCGGGAACAAAACCCGTAGCCCTAAGGGTTCCGCCGCCGCCGCCAGGGTTGCCCGCAAGCCACGATTGGCCGCCACCCCACCCCCGATCGCGATCGTCGAAAGGCCCAGATCCTGTGCCGCCGCGATCGTCCGCTTGGTGAGGGCATTCACCACCGCCGCTTGGAAGCTGGCGGCCAAATCCGCCAAAGGCAGCTCAGGGGATTCCGCTTGCAGTTTTTGCACCAATCGCAACATGGCCGTTTTCAGGCCGCTGAAGCTGCAATCGTAGGGATGAAAGCCCCCTTCCGGCAACGAAACGCGCCCTTCCGGCAACTTGAAAGCCTTGGGATTGCCCTCGGCCGCCAGGCGATCGATCACGGGCCCGCCCGGATAGCCCAAGCCCATCAACCGCGCCACCTTGTCAAAGGCCTCCCCCGCCGCGTCATCCCGGGTTTGACCCACCGTTTCATAAACACCCGAGTCGCGCACCGCAATCAAGCTGGTGTGGCCCCCAGAAACCAACAAACACAGGAACGGCGGCTGCAACGTTGGCTCCATTAAATAGGAGGCGCAGATATGGCCTTCCAGGTGATGCACCGCCAAAAAGGGTTTTTGGTGCAGCATGGCCAGGGTTTTGCCCGCCGTCAGCCCCACCAATAGGGCCCCAACCAAACCGGGCGCACTGGTGGCGGCCACCGCGTCGATCGCCCCCCAATCGAGACCCGATTCCTGGAGCGCTTGGGCGATCGTCCAATTAATCGTTTCCACGTGGCCCCGGGAAGCCACCTCCGGCACAATGCCGCCGTAGGGCTGGTGGAGGGCAATTTGCGACGAGACCACATTGGCCAGCACTTGACGATTCTTTACGATCGCCACCGCCGTCTCATCACAACTTGTTTCAATTGCTAAAGCAGTCGCCATCGTTGGGAATTTGGCTGATATGGTGAGGGGCAGTATTGGCCATTTGTTGAAGTCTAACTGGTTTCGGCCGAAGACTTCAAACGCGCCCTCTGCCTAGCCTTGCGCGGTCTGGTGTTCCTCCTTAAAGGGATCCAAACCCACGGGGCGATTGGGCAAAGTTCTCGCGACAAATTGCCGTGATTTGTAACAGAAACGTATTGTTTCATAAAGAAAGGAAACAATCTATGCGTCAGTTGTTTGCAATTGCGCTAGCGGTTTGCCTCTGGTTTGGGTTTGCTGCCCCGGCTAAGGCAGATTACTACGCTAACCTGACCCCCTGCGGCCAGAACGCTGCCTTCGTCCAACGCGCCAAAGCAGCCACCACGCCCCAGGCGAAAGCTCGTTTTGAAAAGTATTCCACGCTGCTGTGCGGTGAAGAGGGTCTGCCTCACTTGATCACCGATGGCAACCTGTCTCACCTGGCAGAATTCACGATCCCGAGCTTGGCTTTCCTGTACATCGCTGGCTGGATTGGCTGGGCTGGTCGTTCGTACCTGCAAGCCGTCAAGAAGGGTGACAGCCCCGAAGAAAGCGAAATCATCATCAACGTGCCTTTGGCTGTGAAGTGCTCCTTGGGTGGTGCGGCTTGGCCCGCAGCGGCCTTGGCTGAATTCAGCAGCGGTAAGTTGTTGGCCAAAGACAGCGAAATTACGGTTTCGCCTCGCTAAACCCGGTTGGTTTACCGGGGTGCGGTAAGGGCACAGGTTTATGGTGACAAATCGGATGACGACCTCGATCGGTCAGCCTCCGTTGCTGGCAAACAACTGATTCTGTGAGCGATCGCCTGGGGCTGGGAGGCACAACCAACCGACCCGGTGATCGCTTCCCTGTTATCAGCGATCGCCCCGTTTCCGTTCCCGCCTGGGCCATGGCCGATCGACCCCCACTCCCCTGTTTTTAGAGATCTGGATTCGGAGACCATCCATGAAAGACTTGCAGCGCTATTTGTCCTCGGCTCCCGTGTTGGCAGCCGCTTGGGTTACCTTCACCGCTGGCCTGTTGATTGAATTCAACCGGTTCCATCCGGATTACTTGGTGCCGCCCTTCTAAATAAAGGGCGATCGCAGTTTGGGCGTTGGGTTGGGTCTGCCAAAGGGCAGCCAGAACACCGGCCCACGATCCAAACAACCAGTTTTGAAAACGCTTTGTCCCGCTGATTGCACGCTTAACCTCTAGAGGGAAAACTATGGCTTTGGACGTGGTTTCTCATAACGGCGATCCCCAGGTCGGCGATCTGGTGACTCCGATCTCCGGTTCTGGTTTTACGAAGGCTTTGATTCAAAATCTGCCGGCCTACCGCAAGGGGCTGTCGCCGATTCGTCGTGGTTTGGAAGTGGGCATGGCCCATGGTTATTTGCTGTTTGGGCCCTTTGCCTTCACGAGCCAATTCCGCAACACCAGCTACGGCACTTTGGTGGGCTTGATTGAAGCAATTATTTTGGTGACGATTCTGTCGCTGTGCCTGTCGGTCTATGGCAACGTGACGACCAAGGCTCCTTTGGCCTCCGTGGCCGTGTCCGAAGTGCCCGCTGAGTTGGGCACGAAGGAAGGCTGGAGTGAGTTCGCTGGCGGCTTCACGATCGGTGGCATCGGCGGCGCGGCCTTCGCTTACGCGGTTTATTCCGTGGTGCAGTCGGGCGTGTTCCAAACCTTTGCGAACGGTCTGTAATTGACCCGGCCCTTGGTTTTCAACCTGAACTTTTAAGCCCAAAAAGGCGGTGGTCTCAATGGCCATCGCCTTTTGGTTTTGGGCGGCTCATGAATTTTGGGCCGCTGGTTTGGGCACTGATTTCTGGGTGCTGGTTTCTTGATTTTCTGGATCTTGATTTCCTGGATCTTTTAGGAGTCGATCGCGGCGGGTAAATCCGCCAGCCAACTGGCCGCCCGTTGCCCATTGCCGGGGCCGCTGGCCAAACCCCAAGACCCGGTTCCCGTAATCACGAACCCATTGGGGCCACAGGGAGCCACCGTTGATTGGCCATCCGCATGGACTGGCCGCGCCCCCACCCAGGGTTGCAGAGCCGCCAACACCGCCCCATCCGGGGATTCGGACTCCAAATTGGGGGAGCCATGGAGCGCCCACAGCTCCGGAAAGAACTGCGCCGCCGCCCTCAGTTGCGATTGCAGGGCCCACCGTGCGCCGGGGTGTTGTAAATCGAGGGGCCGATCGACCCCGGGATAGAACTTGCAGCCGCCGATCCGAATTTCCCAATTTCCGGCGTTGGCTCCCAGGGCTTCCGGCTGGAATCGATCGAGCCGACGCGGATCCAAAACATCCAGGGGAATGAGCCGATCGCCCCAGGCCGCGGCCCAGGTGCGATCGATCCAATCAGTGGCCTCCCCGCTCATATCCAGCGCCAGGCGATCGAGCGCCCGCTGCTGATCCAACCAATCGAGAAAAGCCGCCGCCGGAATCAGGGTGGGGCTGATCACCAACGGCCCGGCGCTGCCGTCCTGTTTCCAGGCCCGGCGGGGAAAGGTCAGACCCTGGGCGATCGCCGATCGGGAAATGGAGAACGTGATCGATGTGCCCGCGATCGGGAAGAGCGGTTGGCTGACCGCGCCGCTTTGTTCCAGCAGCGGATCAAATCCTGTGGCAAAGATGAACCGATCGGTGGCGCGACCGAGGGTGATCGCCTTGCCCCCTTGGTGGGCCCGCAATTGCTGGATTTGACCGCTGGCATCCCGATCGATTCCGGCAATTTCCGTGTTCAGTTGCCACTGAATTCGCCCCATTTGGTTCAACCGATCGGTCAATTCCGCCACCAATCGGCCCGCATGGATTGCGCCCCCCGGTTGGCGGGTGATTTGGCCCGCAAAGGCCGCCGCTCCCAAAAAAGGAGCCAAACCGGGATTCAAGGCCAAGGCCTCCGCCACCGACACTAGGGCCGCCACGGAGCGATCGCCTGCGGCCCGATGCAGCCGCGCCACCTCTTGGTTGGCCTTGGTTTCAGCCTGGGGCCCCTGATAAACCCGCAGTTTCGCCCCCAATTGCAAACCGGTGCGGGCCGCCAGGTGCGGATCTTGAGCAGCCAGCTCGCGCCAAAGGTGCAAATTGCGGAACCCCAATTGCAGCATGGCCCGCTCCCGATCGGCCGCCGTGGCTTCCTGAACCCGCGCCCGCTCCAAAAATGCCCCGATCGCGGCTCGATCGGCCCCCTGAGCCACAAACCCCGGATAGGCATAGCCCCCCTGATCCACAGGCGTTTCAAAGGCCTGGGCCAATTGCGCGGCCGTGAGACCGCCGGCCACCAGCCCTTCGGTGGCCGTCAAGCTGCGCCCATTGCCTGCCGTCAGGCCCGCCCCCGGCGTGGCAGCGCGATCGACCATCACCAAGGGCAGTTCCGTTTGGCCCGTTTGGCGAATGGCCCAAGCGGTCAACAAGCCCGCCACGCCCGCACCGACGATGTAGACACGACAGGCGCGGGGCCCGGTGGTGCGATCGACAGGATTCAACAGAACAGAGGACATGGCAGCAACTTGGGGTCTAGGGGATGGGAGCAGGCGGGTCGATCGGGTGGGCGATCGGGGATAATAAATTCAGGATAACTATTCAACGATGAATCGATGAAAGCTTCAAGGGCTAAACAGCGGTCACCATGACCGTTGGCAACGGCCGCCGTAGCCCAAAGCTCATTTTAAAAACGATCGCCCCAACGATCGCCCATTCACGCCGCTGCCCAATCGGCCTAAGGTTCCGGTTCCGTTGCCGGAGCGATCACCGCAAACAGCGCCGAATAGTCCGTGTTGCCCAATCCCAGGGCGATCGCCCGTTCCACCACCGCCCGCACCGCCTGAACCGGAGCCGTCTCGATTCCTTGGGCCCCCGCCGCCTGGCTGAACAAGTCCAGATCCTTCAGCAGATGCTTCGTGGGGAAATTGGGGCGATCGAAGTCCCGATCGAGCATCCGTTGTAATTTCTTGTCAAAGGTCGGCGCGTAGAGG